>JAFYPD010000042.1 GCA_017547685.1 Peptococcaceae bacterium | reverse complement strand
GTTAATTGTAGCTTTTCTGGCAGGCGCAGCAGCTGGTACAGTGACCGGTCTGATTCACGTAAAAGGGAAAGTGCGGGATTTATTATCTGGGATTATCACCATGACAGCCCTGTACAGTATCAACATTCACATTGCAGGCGGCAAATCCAACCTGGCTGTTTTTACCGGAGAAACCATCTTCAATAGCGGCATTGCAGCAATGCTGCCGGAATTTTTACAGCCGTATCGTGTGCTGATTATCAGCGCGATTTTAATTTTAATCTGCAAACTGCTGATGGATTGGTATCTGAATACCAAATTCGGGTTTCTGCTGTTTGCAGCCGGTGATAACCAGCAGGTGGTAACCGCACTGGCGGAAGATCACGGTAAAATAAAAATCATGGGGCTGATTCTGGCCAATGGGCTGGTGGCACTGTCTGGTGCAGTGTTATGCCAGCATCAGCGCTTCTTTGATGTCAGCATGGGGCCGGGTTCTATCGTATTAGGTCTGGCTGCGGTAATCATCGGGACCAACCTGTTCAAAAACTTTGGTTTTGTGAAAGGCACTACCGCTGCCATTGCAGGGGCAATTCTGTATAAAGCCTGCTATGCCGGCGCCATTGCGGTGGGCATGGAAGCCATTGATATGAAACTGATTACAGCAATTCTATTCCTGGTTGTACTGATGATTAACACTGGGAAAAAGAAAGGGGGACAGCCGCGTGCTTAAATTAGAAAACATCTGTAAAACTTTTAATCCGGGCACGGTAAATGAGAGTACGCTGTTCACCAACTTTAATCTGCAGGTAAAAAAAGGAGAATTTATTTCTGTCATCGGCAGTAACGGTTCCGGGAAAACAACCATTCTGAATATTATCTGCGGCAGCATTCCGCTGGACAGTGGCAATATCACCGTGCAGGGGCAGAATATTAATAAACTGAAAGAGTATCAGCGTTCTAAATTTATCGGCCGCGTATTTCAGGACCCGGCCAAAGGAACCTGCCCGTCCATGACCATTCTGCAGAATATGGCTATGGCGGATAACAAAGGCAAAGCCTTTAACCTGACCTCCGGGATTAACAAAAAAAGAATTTCTTTCTATCAGGAACAGTTGTCCCGTCTGGGATTAGGGCTGGAGGATAAACTGCATGTAAAAGTAGGTGCCCTGTCCGGCGGGCAGCGTCAGGCTATGGCGCTGTTAATGTCCACCATGACACCGCTGGATTTTTTGATTCTGGATGAACACACTGCTGCGCTTGACCCGAAAACATCGGAAATCATCATGGAACTGACTGATGAACTGGTGCGGGAAAAACAGCTGACCACATTGATGGTCACCCATAATCTGCGCCATGCAGTGGAATACGGCAACCGCATGATTATGATGCATCAGGGAGGCATCGTGCTGGATTATGATGCTGACAAGAAAAAGAACACTGCAGTGGATGATATTCTGGGTGTATTTAATACAATCAGTATTGAATGCGGTAACTAAAAAAGAAGTATGATAATCGTCAGGCCTTGCAGTCTGGCGATTTTTCTTTTGATTCGGCTGATATTTTGCTGTAAAACGGACTGAACCCGGAAAAGTGATGAACACTTCCTATTGAAATTTTCAATCCGTTAAAAACAAAATAATGCCGCGAAAAAGAAAAACGCTTGTAAAAACAGATATGATTACAGCGGACATGTGGAGTTTTTTCTATAATTCAGATATATTTTGTATCGCGATTTCTGATGCTGCGCTGTAATGCAGGGATTATGTCGAATGATTTTTGTTGTGTGGTTTGTAATCCTGTGATAGATTGAAGCGGGAGATGATAAGATGCAGAACAGAACACGAATGCTTACAATACTCGGAGCTGCAGTTGTATTATTTGTTTTTTTCGCTGCGCAGCATGTGCAGACCGGAACACATCCGGACGCTTTTGCATATATTGAAGAAGAACAGCTGACACAGCAGGAGAACCCGATGCCGGAACCTGCATACACGATTGAAATTATGGTGCATGTTGCCGGGGCAGTGCAGAAACCGGGCGTGTATACGTTGGAGCAGGGGCAGCGCGTGGAGGATGCCCTGCAGCTGGCCGGCATTACAGAGGATGCTGATATCGATGCGCTGAACCGTGCCGCTGTACTGACCGATGGCCAGAAGATTGTGGTGCCGTCCAAAACAGAAGTGCAGTCACAGCAGACTCAGGCTGCCGACGACGGGATGGTGAATCTGAACCAGGCCGATTTAACGCAGCTGATGACCTTGCCGGGCATTGGCGAGGTAAAAGCACAGGCTATTCTGGACTATCGGGCACAGCAGGGAAGCTTTACAGCCATTGAAGAAATCCGGCAGGTGAACGGGATCGGGGAAGCCATTTACAGCCAGATAAAAAACAAAATAAAAATCTGAAATTTTTTTAAAAAAGTGTTGACAGTTTTGGTGACCCCTGCTATAATCTATAAATGTCAGTTGGTTGGCGACATAGCCAAGCGGTAAGGCAGAGGACTGCAAATCCTTTACGCCCCAGTTCAAATCTGGGTGTCGCCTCCATGCCGGAGTGGCGGAACTGGCAGACGCACAGGACTTAAAATCCTGCGAAGCTAACACTTCGTACCGGTTCGATTCCGGTCTCCGGCACCACCATAAAGCGGGTTTGAGAGAAATCTCGAACCCGTTTTTCTTTTTTGTTTTTTGAAATTTGTCACTAAAACTGTCACCTGTTATGGTTCTAAAATAAATGCTGGGGAAAACTCCGATATTTGTTTTAGAACCATTTTTGTAACAGAAGCCGGGCAATCTGAGGAGAGGAACAACCCGAAAAAATATTCATTAACAAAATGCAAAATAAAAATATTGACATAGCAATGACTGGTATATTACATTATTTTTAAAGAAGAAAACGATGATGCGGAAGTGGAACGATGGTCTGGCGTGTAAAAATGATGAATGAAATAATCGGAACCGATGAAAGAGAACGTAACGAAAATAATGAAGCCTACTGGTATGAACAGCGGACGCATCAGGCAGGGGACACCTCTATAGCGCTGCGCCGTATGTTTGCCCGCTTTCTTGACCTTTATCTATACAAAACCATCTGGGCTGTGATTCTGATGGCTGTCTGGAATGTGAATATTGGGGATCGGGCCTTTGTATGGTCCATGATGGATTTATATATTGCCTGCGGTATTATGCTGCTGGCGGAACCGTTTCTGCTTTCTCGTTTTGGTACAACTCCCGGCAAGTGGATACTGGGTTTATCGGTAACCAGTTGTGCGGGAAACCGGCTGACGTATGGATTGGCGCTTTCCAGAGCGTGGGGCGTATTTGTATACGGGCTTGGCCTTGTGCTTCCGTTTTATGATTTGTATCGTCTTTATAAAAGCAAGGTGATTTACAGCAAAGGAGAGGTACTGTACTGGGAAAACGAATCAGCCGTTGTCGTGCAGCCTATGAAAATCTGGCGTGTGCCGGCGTATGTTGGTATGGTTGCTGTCATATCCGGTGTGATGCTGTTATCTGTCTGTCTGACTGTTATGCCGGATCATCGGGGCGATTTAACTGTGGCGGAATTCTGTGAAAATTATAATGCGCTTTCCGATTATTATAATATTGACGAAAGCTATATGCTGAATGCGTATGGAAATTGGGAGCAAAAGGCGGTGAATGGCACATATGTTGTGAACATCATGGGGGATACGCGCCCGCAGTTTCAGTTTACAACCGATGCAGCCGGCACAGTTACCAGCATTTTCTTCGAAGCAGACTATGAAAATGAAACCTTTATGATACCGGCTTATCAGATGGAAATGATACTTGCCGTGAAAGCCTTTGCAGGTGCCCAGGAGGAAATCTCCCTGCTGCAGAATGAAATGGAACCTGTACTGGAACAGATTATCAAGCATCCAGGAGAATCTTTTTCCTTTCAGGTGCATGATATTCTGATTACCTGTGAAGCAGCGTCTTCCGGCTTAATCTGGGCAGATTCTTTAGGATTTTTTTATCCGGAGGAAGAGGAAAATCAGTATCATGTGCTGTTCTGCATGCAGCGTTTGCCGTTTACTGCTACCGAATCTGGCTATGTGTATCATGCCGATGTTGAAAAAATCTCTATGGCGCTGCTGTCAGACAATATGCAAACAGTTTCAGCTGAAATTGTACAGCAGTTCGCGGAGCGGGACGCTTTTTCCAGTCAGTCGCCAAACAGCTGGCGCAAAAAATTTCCCACCTCTGCTGAAGCGCGGGACTACATTGGGTATTCTGCACTGCGCGGAATAGACTGGCCGTTGGAGGAAAAGCATACAGAATTGCGAATCACAGGCGACCAGAGTGGGAAGCTGCAATCTCTGACGCTGGAAACTGCTTATCAGGTGGATGATATTCGTCTGCAGGCATCTGCGCTGCTTTGTACAGAACATGATGAAGAAGCGTGTACAATCGAAACGATTGATCCGGAAGCTATTCAGTATCAGGAATCTGCTGTTACAACGGAGAAAGGGCGGCTATATCATGTTATGACCTCAACTGCCCGGCCAAGCGGATATTGTACGATGGAAGCCTATCTGGTTGTTGAGGGAATTCTGTATCATCTGCATATCGCTTATCTGGAACAGGATGCAGAACAGGCAGAGGCACTTCTGTATCAGTGGGCGGAACAGTTTGATTAACCAAACAGGAGGGATTGTATGATTTATATGCTGGCAGCAGCAGCCATTATTTTAATTGTATTCGTGTTATTTCTGTGTGTGCTGCGATTTATATGGCATTTGGGAAAACAGGAAAAGATACAGGAAAGCCGGGGAAGACAATATGCTTTTATGTTGGGATTTGTGATAATTACAGTTATTGGTTTCTGCTATCTTGCTGTTTTTTCGTTTATGGTTCTGATGGGATTTGCGATGGCTGACGAAGCAACGGATTATGCAAAGCGGGTAAATCTGAATGATGGTGCGAAGCCGATGTATGTTGGTGAGACTTGGGATGTGGATGGGAAAGCTTCGGTGACTCTGAAAGAAATCCGGCTTTTGTCTGAAGAGGATGGTATTCGATATTATGAAGCCTATTTTGATTATGAAAATATTTCGATAAACGGTCATAAAACAACCGGAGAAGTGATTGAAAATGAAATGGCGCTTTCAGTGTATGTGGATGCAGCGGATGAAGAACTGGATAATACCGTAGGATGGCTTTCAAGCAATGATGAGTCTTTTTATTATGCGGTTCCCGGAGAACGAATAACAGATAATCGGTTCCAATTTGTATTGGAGCCGGAAGATGCGGAAAAATCCAAATATATCCGTATTTCATTCACGATTTACACGCCGGATAAGTATGCGTTCTATCGGCAGGATTATTTGTATGAGTTTTAAAGCGGTAGGAAGATTTATAGAAAGAATAGTTTGATATTAGCAATTTGAAAAAGAGCGATTCTGGAATCCTGCGGGATTAGCGGCGATCGTTCTTTTATTTTAAGAATATATGTTCTACTTTTGTTCCGTTTATGCTATAATTGGTTCTGATGAAAATAACAGCGTGGAGGTGTGGGAGTATGTTCTGGAACAGAAAGCGGCGAAGACGGCGCAGAAGCGTCAACTGGAAAAATGTATCGAAAATTTTTGCGGTGCTGCTGGTTGTAATACTGGGCTCTATGGGATACAGCGTAGATGATATCACCGGTAACGGGCGGGATTACGCCGGAACGGTGCCGGTTGGCGTGAAGGAATATGCGGATGCCGCCTACATTGTTCTGGATGACAATATACCGGCATTTACGGCGGAGGAACTGCAGCGGGAACCCTTTGAACAGTACAGTGAGCTGGATTATTTAGGGCGCTGCGGCCCGGCCATGGCTATGATTGGCCCGGAGCTGATGCCCACAGAAGAGCGGGGCAGTATCGGGCAGATTAAGCCTACCGGGTGGCACACGGTAAAATATGATATTGTGGATGGTAAGTATCTGTACAATCGCTGTCATCTGATCGGGTATCAGCTGACAGGGGAAAACGCCAATGAGAAGAATCTGATTACCGGCACCCGGTTTTTAAATGTACAGGGTATGCTGCCCTTTGAGGATATGGTAGCAGCCTATATCCGATACACGGGCCGCCATGTGCTGTACCGGGTAACGCCGGTGTATGAAGGGGAAAATCTGCTGGCCAGCGGCGTGCAGATGGAAGCCATGTCGGTGGAAGATAACGGGCAGGGCATCTGTTTTCATGTGTATATCTGCAACGCCCAGCCCGGCGTGATTATCAATTATGAAAACGGAGAGAGTTATCTGGCTCAGTAAGATGATGTGTTATATGGATAACAGATATTCCTGCAGTTCCTGTACAGTTTCGGCAACGTAAATGGCGCCGCTGTCTTCCAGCTCGCCCGGGGCAGCAAAACCGAACCGCACGCCGACACAGGCAAAGCCCATCTCTCTGGCGCCAATGACATCAAATTTGCGGTCGCCAATCATCAGCAGCTGGTCAGCAGGCGGGTTGCCCAGCTGCTGCAGTACTTCGGCAATCACTTCTTTTTTGTCTACCCGGCTGCCGTCCATATTGCTGCCCTCGATGACTGTAAAATACTGTGCCAGTTCAAATTTTTCCAGAATCTGATGTACAAACACAGTGGGCTTGGACGATGCCACTGCCAGTATTTTGCCCTGCGCCTGCAGTTTTTGCAGCATAGCGGCGATACCCGGATAGGGAAAGTTTTCAAATAAACCGATGGTGCTGAATCGTTCCCGGTAACTATCCACGGCTTTGATGGCATCTTCCTCGCTGAATCCGTAAAACTCCATAAACGACTGGCGCAGCGGCGGGCCGATAAACGGAACCAGCTTTTCTAAATCCGGCTCTTCAATGCCAAACGCGTGCAGTGCGTACTGGACACATTTTGTAATGCCTTCTTTAGGGTTGGTCAGGGTGCCGTCTAAATCAAATAACAGATGTGAAATCATGGGTTTGCTCCTCTCAGCCAGTACATTGGGGTGACGTTACGTAACATTAATATAACTTATTTTCGGAAATTTGGCTATCTATAAAATTTGATTCGTGCTATACTGTAAAAATGAAACAATTGTTCAGATTTTGAAAGGGGTAACAAATCGTGAATTTTTTAGGATTAATCATCAGCGTCGGTGTATTTCTGCTGATTGGTGTGTTTCATCCAATTGTAATCAAATGTGAATATTATTTTTCTGACCGTGTGTGGCCTGTGTTTCTGGTGGGCGGTATTATCAGCGTAATCTGTTCTCTGATGGTGCAGAATACCGTTGGTTCGGCACTTCTGGGGGCATTGGGATGCTCCTTCTTCTGGAGTATCGGAGAACTGAAGGAACAGCGGCAGCGTGTAGAAAAGGGCTGGTTCCCGAAAAATCCAAACCGCAAATATGAGTGAACGGAAAATGCTGAAACCAGGGTTTAAACCGGTTTCAGCATTTTGTTCTGTACAGTGCTATGGCTGTTTTTTGTCAATCTGCGGAATGGCGTAGTGGTAGATGGCCTCGTAGGATTGCTGTTCCTCCTCCGACTGGGGCGGTGCGGGAATCAGGCCGGTGCAGTCCGTTGTGGAGCCTGCATTGTTCAAATCGTAGTTGTATAAATCCGGGTTATCGTGGATTTTTTTCATGGCAGTACCTTCTTTCATAATCGTATTCGCCGTTAGTATGGGAAAAATGCCGGCCTTTTATGAGCACTTGACGAAACATCTGTCATCCGATATAATATAGAACTGTGATAAGGGAGTAGTTGGCATCGGTTCTGTTTTGCAGGCGGATGCAGCGAAGTCAACATACTGGCAGCACGGCAGCCTGGCTTTGTTTGAAATAACGAGACTTGTCCATTACAGGGTGTATTCTGTGATGGGGGGAGTCTCTTTTTTTATACCTTCCGCGGAATCAATTGTGTTATATTATTTTTTACAGGGAGTTGTATGTATGAGTATTTTAGAACTGTTTCTGATTGCGGTAGGGCTGTCGATGGACGCCTTCGCAGTATCTATCTGCAAGGGGCTTTCGGTGCAGAGGCTGAAGCTGAAGCACGCGCTGCTGGCCGGGGCTTATTTTGGCGGGTTTCAGGCATTGATGCCAACTATCGGGTATCTGCTGGGCACACAATTTGAACATCTGATTGTCAGCATCGACCACTGGATTGCCTTTGCGCTTCTAGTGTTTATCGGCGGCAATATGATTAAGGAATCCCGCGAGGAAGACGAGGATCTGGACGACGATTTTTCTGTCAAAGCCATGCTGATTTTAGCAATCGCCACCAGCATTGATGCGCTGGCTATGGGTGTGACCTTTGCGTTTCTGCGGGTGGATATCGTGGCGGCAGTGCTGTTTATCGGCTGTATTACGTTTGTGTGTTCTTCTGTCGGGGTAAAAATCGGACATGTTTTCGGCGCGCGGTTCAAATCCAAAGCGGAACTGGCCGGCGGTGTTATTTTAATTCTGATGGGCTTTAAAATTCTGCTGGAACATCTGGGCATTCTGGTGCTGTAAGACAATTAGAACTTCATAAAAGGCAATAAAAAACACCATTTCATCTGAGCAGCCGCTCAAATGAAATGGTGTTTTGCTGTTTTAGTGCATATTACGGAATAAACCGGTTACTTTCCCTGCCAGTTCTACATCTGTCGCATAGATTGGCTCCATAGCATCATTTTCCGGCTGCAGGCGAATGCGGCCCTTTTCCCGGTAGAATGTTTTCACTGTAGCTTCCTCGCCAATCAGTGCTACCACGATATCACCGTTGTTTGCCACTTTCTGCGGCGACACAATCAGCAAATCGCCGTCGTAAATGCCAACGTTAATCATACTGTCGCCTTTTACTTTCAGCATGAAAGAGTTATTGTTGCGAATCAGATGCATCGGGAAGGTGATGGTATCCTCCACATTCTGGCTGGCAAGAATCGGTGTGCCTGCTGCAACGCTGCCGATAATCGGTACATTAATCATTTCGTCAAACGGTGTATCCTCTTCGTAGAAGGCTTCCATCTCGTCGTTGGTTTTTAAAATCATGATTGCTCTCGGTTTTGTCGGGTCGCGGCGAATGTAGCCCTTCTGCTCCAGCTGGGTTAAATGGTTATGCACCGTAGAACTGGACTGCAGCCCCACAGCCTCGCCGATTTCACGCACCGACGGCGGATAGCCCTTTAAATTAATCTGTTTTACAATATAGTCCAAAATCTCAGCCTGACGGTTGCTGAGCCCCTGTGCCCGTGTTCTCATATGCAATGCCCCTTTATATCAAAAAGATTCTATAGTAAGTGGTATCATAAAAATGTACAGCTTTATTATATAATAAGAAAACCGAAAATGCAAACCTTTGTTCTGATATCATACGGGAAAATTAGAAATTTTTACTTGTGTACAGGTAGCAGAATAAATAAAATTTCCAGATTTTTAAAGAAACGCTTTACAAATGCTTTGTTTTTCAGTATAATATTTAACATGGTTTGCGCCTGTAGCTCAGTGGATAGAGCACTGGCCTCCGGAGCCAGGTGCGTTGGTTCGATTCCAATCAGGCGTATTTGTAAAAAATGCTTCACTGCACGACGCAGTGGAGCATTTTTTATTATTGACAACCAAAATACATGTCGGACACGAAAACACGTAATAACGTATGCAGATTTTGAAATGGGGCGTAGAATTTATTTTAGAACATTTGATTCATTTTTCCTTTTTTTCGGACGATGAAAATGGTATAATTAAATTTCTGGAAATATGATTTTGTCTGGGGTGAAAAACATGGGCAAGACAAAGAATACAAAGCAAGTGACAATAGCAGAACTGGAACAGGAGAAAAGGAAATCGACGAAGCAGACAGCAAAAAAACAGCCCGCAAAAAAGAGTACAAAGAAGACAGGGCTGCAGATTACCAGTGTGCTGAACGGAATCGGGCTTCTGGCACTGACCATTTACAGCGGCTGGCTGATTTTTCATGCACCGGATGCCAGCGGTATGGCGTTAAATGACCTGCAGGCGGAAATGGGCTTTCTGGGCGGTCTGATTTATCTGCTGATGCACGGGCTGATGGGAAAAGGGGTTGTGCTGTTTCCATTTTTATTCTGCCTGGCGGGGTTAAGCCAGCTGTCGGGGAAAAAACTGTCTGTGATGCAGATTACCGGCGGTGTGATGGCTGCCTGTGCGGTACTGACTGTGCTGCACATGAATGTGACTTATGTGGATGCAAAAGATAATCTCCTGCTTGGACTGCATGGTACCGGCGGCGGGGTTATCGGTGCGGTGTTCAGTATGATTCTGCAGAAACTGCTCGGCACGGCGGGCACTTATATTGTGCTGTTCTGTGCAG
>JAFYPD010000041.1 GCA_017547685.1 Peptococcaceae bacterium | reverse complement strand
TCAGCAGCGAAAGCAGCAACTGGCATTAAAGTGAACAGGAAGCACAGTAATGTCAGAATCGCAAATAATTTTTTGTTTTTCAATTTATTTCCCTCCTAGGATATTTCTTGGTCGGATTAACGCCGCGCCGGGCGCAGGGGGTACCCCTGGTTTGCGCCTCGTCGGACTGTCCTTCCATTGTGGACGTATTCATAACTCATAAGTTTTGAATATACACCCCTGGTTGACATAACTTTTTTATTAACATTTTCTAGGAGAGAAAATAAAACATCTGCACAAAATAATTTCATGCAGGCAGCAAAAAAACGCATCCCGGCTGGAATGCGCTTTTACAATTAGTGCTCTTCGATGTAATAAACAACGTATGCTCTTGGGTAATCCTGACGGATGATGTTCATAACATCAATTCCTACAGAGATTTCACCAATCAGGTTGAAATCCATATCGATATCAAAGTCTTCGTCTTCGGTAGCTTTGATAACGTCAATCTGTGGATTTGGGTCATGGTCTGGTTTGATACCCAGTGCTAAGTATTTTTCTTTTGCTTCTTCGTGGCTGTCAGCGAAAACAACCTGTGTATGGCTTGTGTGCTGCATGTAAAAACACTCCTTTGAGATAAGTTAAAATTTGCTGTACTCATTATAGCAGATAACGCTATAATATTCAAAATAATTTCCTAAGAGAAACAGGGATTTGTCCGAAATAAATTTTATAGCAGGACTGTGAACAGAAAGGCCCACAGCACAGTAAAGATACCCGCCAGCCCGATCGCCAGCCCGCTCATAGCCCCTTGCAATTCCCCCATAGCGATAGCGCGTGTTGTGCCGACGGCGTGACTGCAGGTGCCAATGCCGATGCCCTGCGCAACAGGGTCATCCACGCGGAACAGTTTCACCATAAATGGCGCAGTGATAGAACCGATGATGCCGGAAACGATAACAGCCGCGATAGCAATCGGCACAATGCCGCCTAACTGCTCCGTCACACCTGATGCGATTGGTGTGGTGACGGATTTGCTCAGCAGTGATGCCGTGAGGGTTTCATCCAGGCCAAACAGTTTGCATAAGCCGAACACAACCACAATAGACGAAAAAGAGCCAGCCATAGTACCCGCGATGATTGGCCAGAAGTTGCGCCGTAAAATCTGCCAGTTTTTATAAATCGGTACGGCTAATGCTGCAGTGGCAGGCGCCAGGAACAGATAAATCAGGTTGCCGCCCTGCTGGTAGGCTTCTAATGGAATATCACACAGCGTCAGCAAAGCGATAATCAGAACCACAGCAATCAAAATCGGGTTGGCCAGCGCATGCTTTGCTTTTTTATTGATACTGACACCAGTCTGATAAGCGAAAATGGTCAGTACAATGCCGAAAAACGGCGAGTAGAGTATTTCATTCAGATTCTGCAGAATTTGCACGGCGTTTCAGCTCCTTTCGCTTTGCTGTAAATTTCATCATAGCAGTGACCGTCCAGGCTGTGACAGCAAATGTGGTGAACACTGAGATAAAACAAATGAACAGGATGATGGCCAGCTTGCCCTCCATATAGCTCAGATAGCCGATGATAGCCACCGCCGGCGGCACAAAGAAAAAGCCCATATTGTCCAGCAGAAAATCGGCCTGCTTCTGGATATGATAAATTTTTAACGGCCCCCACAGCAGCAGGGCCAGCACCAGCAGCATACTGATGACACTGGCCGGGAACGGAAACGGCAAAACAGCAGCAATCACTTCACCCAGCAGACAGATAAACAGAATAATCGCCAGCTGCATCAGAATCTTCATAAAAATCGCCTTCTTTGTGAGAAATCATGATGTATCACTGTATAATGGTATTCGTTTTAGGAGGAAAATGCAAGAGGGAAAAATAATATTTTACAGGACAGCATCTCGGAGTATCTTCTGGAATTAATGGTTTAATATGGAAGTGCTGTATGATATACTATATTCCGTTACCCTCCCTATATCAGTGACAGATAGGAGGTGTTGCATATGGATTATCTCGATACTTTACTCATAGCTGTCCTGGCAGGCGTGATAACGCATGTTATCTGCCGATGGATGGACGGGAAACGGTAACAGCCAATAAAGGCTCTAAAAATCAGGAAAAAAGAACCCCCGGCAGTTGCAGCTGCCGGGGGTTCTCCTGTTACATATGGATTTGTTCTCGATACAATTCCTTACTGGAACATAGTATAGCATATGCAGTTGGCGATTGCAATATGCAAGTATGGGAATTTACATAAATTTGAAATAAAAACGAGGACCCCCGAAGGAATCCTCGTTCAGATTCAGGCTAATGCCTGAGATAAATTATTTAGCAAACAGAATGTCAGCTGTAGCGCCGTTGTCATCGTAGGTAGGAGTTACGGTGATACCGAACGCTTCAGCTACGAAACGTACAGGCACCATAGTTCTGGAACCGTTGATGAATGGAGCAACGTCAGCAGTTTTTTCTACGCCGTTTACAGTGTAGGTAGCGGAACCAATTGTCATAACAACAGTTGTACCGTTCAGTTCAGCAGTGACAGCCTGAGTCGTTTCGTCGTATGCTACAGTAGCACCGAACGCTTCCGCCAGAGCGCGGAATGGTACGAATGTACGGTTGTTTTCTACGATTGGAGCTGCATCGATTATTTTGATTTCGCTGTTAACAACGATTTCGTTGGAGTTGATGGACATAACTACTACATCTTCAACACCAGTGTTGCCAACAGTGATTGTTTCGATGCCGCTGTAGTATTTAACTACTGGTTCATCAGTACCACCAGCCTGTTCGTAACGAACTACGGTCTGCAGTTTGTATTCACCAATTGCACTAGCGGTAAAGGATACTTTGAACTGACCTTTTGTTACTAAGTCAGCCATTGTTTTGGTTGTAACAGCTACTTTAGAACCTTCTGGTTTGTCCAGAACGATGTACTGAATGGTAGCATTGTTATCTTTAGCAGCAGCATTCAGAGCAACTTTGTTGCCATCAATGTCAACGATATTAGCAACTAATGTGTTGTTTACAGCAACATCAGCAGTTGTTTTAGCGTATTTAACAGCAGCAGCTTCGTTAGCTACAGTCAGTTCAACAGTGTCTGTCAGGTTATATTTTGTGGATACAGCCAGAACAGTAATTTTGGAGCCAACATATTTTTCATTATCTTTTACAGTGATTTCGCCAGTTACAGAGTTGAAATCAGCAATAGCATAACCTGTAGCGCTCAGTTCAACGCCTGTAGCAGCTTTTTCAACACCGTTAGCATCTACAAATACAACTCAAATACAACTTTAGTAGGAGCAGTTACGCCGTTTAATTCAACAGCAGGAGTTGGGTATACAACTTTTAATTCAACAGGTGTCTGGAATTCTTTTACTACAACAGTAGCAGTTGCATAGTTACCGTTGTTCAGGATTACTTTGAAGGAGTAGGTACCTTCTTCATCAAATGTTTCAGTGCTGTCGAAACCCCAACCATTAGCTGTGGATTTTAAATAGATTGCATCCGCAGAAATTTTGGATGTTGCAGGTTTTTCAGTTACAACCACTCTGTAGTTTTTGTCGTTAATCAGAGATGCACTGTTGCCGTTTGCATCAGTTACGCTGAAGTATACATCAACATCGTCACAGTCAACTTCAGAATCTAATGCTACAGGAGCATCTGGTTCTGTGATTGTAGTAATATTAGCAGCTGCTAAACCAGTGGATGTTACAGTCAGTTCGCAGTCAGCTTTTGTGCCGTATTCTACATACACTTTGAAAGAACCAGCGATGGAAGAAGATACAGTAAATTTAGCTAAACCAGCTGCATTTGTAACAACTTCTTCATCACTAACTTCTACAGCAGAGCTGTTGGTGCTAACTTTCAGAGTAGCGCCAACTACAGCACCTGTAATGTCTACTAATTTAACATATACATCAGATTCAGTGTAACCACTGTCAGCAGCTAATGTTAAAACGCCATCTTTCAGAACACCGTTAGTAGCTTTTTCTACAGATACAGTGTATTCAGTAGTAGCAGCTTTAACGATAACAGTGTTGTCTAACATTACAACAGCAGCTTCTTTGATTAAACGAGCAGCCGCTTCATCTCTTGTCAGATCAGCAGCATCGTATTTTGCTACGATAGCTTTTGTGTAATCAGTCTGATCTACCACATAAATGTCATAAGTACCAGCTTTAGCGATACCATTAGCAATAGTAATTTTACCGTTGATTGCACTGCCAGTAGTGATACCTAAGTTTTTGTACACGCTATCATCTTTCATAGCAAACAGATAGTATTCAGCGCCATCACCATTGGTGATATCTAATACGATTTCATCGCCTACAGCTACGATTTCGCTATCTTCGTTAACTTCCGCATATACTGTTGGAGCAGCGAAAGCAGCTACTGGCATTAATGTGAACAGGAAGCACAGTAATGTCAGAATCGCAAATAATTTTTTGTTTTTCAATTTCTTTCCCTCCTAGGATATTTCTCGGTCGGATTAACGCCGCGCCGGGCGCAGGGGATACCCCTGGTCTGCGCCTCGTCGGACTGTCCTTCCATTGTGGACGTATTCATAACTCATAAGTTTTGGGACAAAACGAAAGTCGACATAACTTTTTTATTAATATTTTCTGGGATGATTTACTGAGGCTTTTTGAAGGATTCTGAATGATTCCTGAAGAGTGCTTCGGATAAACGGTTCCGTATCATTCAGAAAATGTTGTGAACCATCGTGAACCTTAAGTGAATGCCAGGTGAACCTTTTTTCGCTTAGCCAATATGTCTCCGAATGATGTGAATCTTATTTCTAAAACTTTTCAGAAAAAATAAAGAAATATAAAAAAGTAACAGAGATAAGGTTCGCAAGGTTCATTGAAAACAGATATTATTTAAAACAGAGAAAACATTTAAGACGTCCAAAAACCCTGAAAACATAATCAGTTTATGGATGATTGCCAGAATGGCTTGAGAAATTTATACCCGGCTGCAACTTTTCGTGCGGAAATGCAGTCTAATAAATTGGAGGAATTTACATTAATTCTAAATTTGCAAAAGAAATAATTGACATCCCTGCGGAAAGCGATTAGTATAATGGTAGAAGGTGTACTAGGGATTATCATACACTTTGCAGGGATTTGCAGAAAATCCGTGCGATGAAAATCTGACACAGGAGGAAACGGGGGGAGATTTTTGGCGCTGATTGAAGCGAAGGATGTTGTAAAAAAATATAAGGTTGGCTCGGAAGTGATTACGGCACTGGACGGTATTAATTTATCCATCGAGCGCGGGGAGTTTGTGGCCATTCTGGGTACGTCGGGCTGCGGCAAATCCACGCTGCTGAATATGCTGTCGGGGCTGGAGCGGCCAACCAAAGGCGATATTACCATTAACGGGGTGCGTATCAACAAGGTAAATGAAAAAAATATGTCGCGGTTCCGGGCCAAGGAGATGGGATTTATTTTTCAGCAGTATAATCTGATACCGTCGCTGACGGCGCTGGAAAATGTGATGCTCCCGTTAACTATACAGGGCGTCAGCAAAAAAGTAAGGGTACAGCGCAGCAAAAAGATTCTGGAGCAGCTGGGGCTTGGGAAACGGCTGAACAACAAACCAAACCAGATGAGCGGCGGACAGCAGCAGCGAGTGAGTATTGCCCGGTCGCTGGTGAGCAATCCGAAAATTATTTTTGCCGATGAGCCAACAGGGAATCTGGACAGTAAAACCACAGTGGAGATACTGGAATTTATGCAGGAGATTGTGCGGGAGGAGCACAGGACGCTGATTATGGTCAGTCACGATATGGAGGTTGCCATGTATGCCGGCCGCATTGTGCATATGCTGGACGGCCGGATTACCGGCATTGAGGAAATTCAAGAAAACATTGCCAAGCTGACAGCAGGGGCAGAGGGGGAGAACGCATAACATGAAAAAATATGTAGCTATGATTTTAATTGCAGCATTGCTCTGCATGAGTTTTATGCCTGCAGGTGCCGTTTTTGCAGATACATCCGGCGGCACAGCCGCAGCTGAAAATACAGAATCTACGAAATCCACAGAATCTGCGGAAGCAAAGGCAAAAGCGGAAGAAGAGGCAAGAAGAGCGGAGGCTGCAAAACGGGATGTGATTAATACCGGGCTTGACCCGCTGTGGTCCTTTGTGAACATCAATGCACCGGAGCAGGTGCTGGTAGGGCAGGCATTTGATGTGGAAGTTACTGTAAAAAACATGGGAAGCGGTTCCGGGCTGTTCCCGGTATTCCGTTTTACTGAGGGAGCTGACAAGCAGCCGCTGAGCCACTTTACAGTTGTTGGCGGCACGGAAAACGGCGAGTATGATACCATGCTGACGGAAATTCCAGGCGGTGAAACCAAAACCTTCACCATCAGCATGAAGGTAAATCCAGAAACAAAAGAATTGCCGGAAGGTTCCAAATACCGGATTAACTGCATGATTGCCAGCGATAACTGGCGTATGAGTGAAGATAAACGTTATAATGCAGTGAAAAGTTTTGAGGTGGAAGTGCTGTATGCGCTGTCTGCTCCATCCTTTGTGGTAGAAAACGTGACCTTTAACCCTGCGGTGACTGACGGCATTAAGGAAACCACGGCCGCCATCACCTTGAAAAACATCAGTGACTCGAAAGCAAATAATGTGGTGGTAACTCTCGAAGGGACAGCTTTCGGCGAGGACAGCGAAAAGAATATTACTGTTCGAGATTTGACCAGCACCAAACAGTTGTACAATGTATCGGGCAATCAGAAGGTGACAGTAAATTATCAGCTGGAACTGAATAAAGACCGCAAGCATAACGAGATGAAACTGACTGTAGACTATAATGGTGCCGAGAAACCGCAGGAGATTCTGCTGAATATGCCGCTGCCGCTGCAGGAGAGCGTGAACGGCAGAGAACCGAAGGTCATTATTCAGCGCTACAGTGTGGAACCGGGCAAAGTGCTGGCCGGTAATCATGTGACGCTGACACTGTATATTGAAAATACCAACAGTCTTCCGGTGAACAATGTGTCAATTCAGCTTGATGTGCCGACGGAGACATCCTCCAGCGGCGGTACCGTATCCAGCGGGACTGTATTCTCGCCGGTAGACAGCAGTAACACCTCCTATGTGGACCGTATTGAGGGCAAATATACTGCAGTGAAAACCATCAATATGTATGTGGACCCCAATGCGACAGCAAAAACCTATATTGTACCGGTGGATATTCAGTATGAAGGGACTGACGGCACCAAATATACCAGCAGCGATAATGTGAATATTCCTGTTACCCAGGAAAGCAAAGTGGAAATCATCAGCACCAATGTGCAGGAGATGGGGAATGTCGGGGAACCGCTGAGTGTTCTGGTGGAATTCGTAAACGTTGGGAAAGTGAATCTGACCAACTTTAAAGTGCGTATGGAAGGTGATGTTCCGGGCAAAGAAGAAAATGTATTCTATCTGGGTACCTTTAATGCAGGGGAAAGCAATGAATACAGTGCTACCATTATTCCAGAGCAGGAAGGCACGCTGGAAGGCGTGATTCAGATGAGTTACATTGATGCAGATAATCAGAATGCGATGCTGGAAATCCCGTTCAGAAGTGAAATCGGTCCGATGATTGAGTATGAGCCGGTGGATATGCCGGTGGAACCGCTTGAGGAACCGGGGCTTCTGGATAAACTGGGCAAGCACTGGCTGACCATTGTACTGGCTATTGTAATTATTGCGCAGGCAGTTGTGTTATTCCGTATCAGGAAAAAAGCGAAAGCAGAAGAGGAATTAATCGATGGTTAAAGCGGATCTTATCTCGATGGCGGCCAAAAATCTGATGCGCCGCAAGAGCCGTACGTTTCTGACCATGCTGGGGGTTCTCATCGGTACCACCTCTATTGTAGTGATGGTATCGCTGGGGATTGGGCTGCAGGAATCGCAGGAAGCTATGTACGCGCAGTGGGGCAGCATGAATGAAATTACCGTGAGCCAGAGTTATCAGGGGTATTCCTCCAGTGAAGAGGAGAAAGAAGTAATTGTTGCGTTAAATGACGAGGCGCTGGAATATTTTCAGTCGCTGGATGGTGTGACAGCGGTTATCCCTATGGTAAGAATCTCCGCCAATTCAGCCACTTACGGGAAACAGCAGGGGTGGCTTGAGATTTACGGCATGAATCCCGATGATATGGCTGTGAAAAATATGGAAGTGGCCCATGGCCGGCTTCTGCAGGCCACAGACCGCAATGCTGTCGTGATTGGCGGTATGGTGGGTGATGGTTTCTATGACCCGGACGGCGGCAGCAACTGGGTGGAAGGGGAAACCTACGAAGAGTATCAGGCTCGGGTATATGAAAAAACGGCGGGCATGCTGGATAAAAAAATCAATGCCGAGTTTATGAATTCTGAAACAGAAAAAAGTAAAAAAGTGACGTTCCAGGTAGTTGGCATTATGCCGATGGAAAACAGCAACTACAGCTACAGTGCCTATGCGCCGCTGGATGTGGTACAGAAAATCCAGAAGCAGATGATGACCAGCGAGGAGCGAAAACAGAAAAAACGGAATGTATATAATCAGATTACCCTTGTGACAGCGGATGTGACCTACACCAAAGAAATCTGCCAGACACTGCGGGATTCGGGCTATAACGTCTACTCTGTTGCGGAAAGTCTGGAAGGGGTGGAGGACTCCATGCAGGTGTTTCAGCTGGCGCTGGGCGGTATTGGGGCTATCACACTGCTGGTAGCGGCAATTGGTATTATCAACACGATGACGATGTCAATTTACGAACGCACCAAAGAGATTGCCATTATGAAAGTAATTGGCGCCACGTTTACCGATATCCGGCTGCTGTTTCTGACAGAGGCTGGCATGATTGGGCTGTTTGGCGGCCTTATGGGGCTGATTTTCAGTTACACACTGTCGTTTGTAATCAATCAGTTGTCCGGTGATTTTATGGGCAACTACATGGGCACCGGCGAGGCGCTGCATTTGTCGGTTATTCCGTGGTGGCTGGCGCTGTTTGCCATCGGGTTCTCGATTATGATTGGTCTCCTGGCCGGTGTGTATCCGGCAAACCGGGCGGTAAAACTGAGTCCGATTGAGGCAATGCGCAGCAATTAACCATGAAAGATGTATAAAATCCAATCCTGCAGTGATACGGGGTTGGATTTTTTGTTTAGAGATTTATAAGAAGAGGTGAAAAAATGTCAGAAAGCATGACAAACACTGTGAAATAGGATATAATAAGACGATATACTATAAAATAAAAGGAGCGTATGCACTTTATGGAAGATAAAGAGTATCAGGATTTATTAGAATTTACAACCGGGCTGGAGGAGGAAGAACTGCCTGATCTGCTGACAATGCCGGAAGACTGGGACACTTATGTAACTTATCTGGACGATGAGAAAGCGCTGATTTCGCTGGATCTGGAAGTGGCAAAAGTGGCACCGGTACTTTCCTATCATCATTTGCTGGGGATTCAGTTCCTGTTCAAAAATCCGACAGAAGATGGTTTCTATACAGAAGAGGAACGGGAAAAATTGTTTGAAATTGAAGACCGCATTGCAGAAGTTTATAAAGCAGAAGCACATGCAAAACATGTTGCAACAATTACCACAGGCGGCGGACGCATGATGTATTTCTATGCGGAAAGCGATGAATGGCTGGCAGGACTGGTAGGGAAAATCGCCCACGAATTCAGCGACTATGATTTCAACTATCTGCTGGAAGCCGATGCACCGTGGAACTTCTATTTCAACATTGTTTATCCAACTCTGCTGGACATGCAGATTATCAAGAACCGCCGCATGTTAAGACTGATGGAAGAACAGGGCGAAGACTTAACAAAAGAAAGAGAAGTAACCCACTGGTTCTATTTCAACAATGGCGCTTCCCGCAAACAGGCATCGGTTCGTATGCGTGACGGCGGCTGCGAAATTTTAGATGATAATTTCTTTGATGAACGGATTCCGGAGTACAATTTCGGGCTGCGCGTTTTGATTAAACATAACATGACACAGGAAACCATGCTGAATGTGACGTATGCTCTGTACGACTTCGTTGAAAAATATGAAGGGATGTATGACGGCTGGAATATCATTCCGGATGGAGATCCAGAAAAGGATTTTGTGTAAACGGAAGGGGATTATAACGTGACACAGACAGAAGCAGAATTTCTGCAGTCCTACGATGCCTCGATTTACGAAAAACCATCGGTATCAACGGATATCGTCGTATTCAGTATCGGCAAAGGAAAACGGGATAATTATCGGCAGCTGCCGAAACGCCATCTGCAGATTCTTCTGATTCGGAGAAAAAACCATCCTTTCAAGGATTGCTGGGCGCTGCCCGGCGGTTTTATCAACATGGATGAATCACTGCGGGATGCAGCGGCGCGGGAACTGTATGAGGAAACTGGTCTGGAGCCTGACTATCTTGGTCAGCTTTATACCTGGGGCGATGTCGACCGGGATCCGCGCACGCGCATCATCAGCACATCCTATATGGCGATTGTCAATGAGAGCAATAAAAAGCTGAAAGCCGGCGATGATGCCGCCGAGGCATGCTGGTTTGATCTGACAGGCCGTATCGAGAAGGTGGAAACGCACGAGAGTGATGGCCAGCTGGAATATGTGTGGTACATCCGTTTGACACTGAAAAACGGCCGGGAGGAGCTGAGTGCGCTGCTGCGCAACAGCCGCTGGTTTAAAGGTTCCACGGTGGCCATTAAGCGTGAAATTATTGAGAATAACGGGTTAGCATTTGACCATGCAAAAATTATTGAGCATGGCCTGGAAAAATTCCGGCATAAAATCAAATATACTGATTTGCTGTTTAAACTGGTGCCGGAGTTTTTTACACTGACAGAATTACAGCACGTATATGAAGCAGTCATTGATAAAAAAGTATCCAGAGCCAGCTTCCGCCGCAGTATTGCCGATAAAGTAACAGAAACAGAACAGTATGTGACAAAAGGCGGCCATCGTCCGTCACAGCTGTATGTATTCAATCCATACTGGCTGGAAACATCGCTTCAGGAGGGCGTTGTGGATTTGTGGAGCTAAGGAGGGGGACAACCCGATGGAAGATAGAATGAATTTGACAATGTTAGCAGACTTTTATGAAATCACTATGGCAAATGGTTATCTGGAGCACGATGTTGCAGACCAGATCACCTATTATGATATGTTTTTCCGCCGCATTCCGGATGGGGGCGGTTATGCGATTATGGCTGGTCTGGAACAGGTGATTGCGTATCTGAAAAATCTGCACTTCACTGAAGCAGATATCGAATATCTGCGGAATAAGAACTGTTTCAGCGAAAAGTTCCTGGATTATCTGGCGAACTTCAAATTCTGTTGTGATGTGTGGGCAATTCCGGAGGGAACCCCGGTTTTTCCAAATGAACCGTTATTGACTGTGCGTGGTCCGGCGATTCAGGCACAGTTTATTGAAACAATGGTGCTGCTGGCGCTGAGCCATCAGTGTCTGATTGCGACCAAAGCGAGCCGCATTGTACGCGCAGCTGACGGCAGAGCTGTTATGGAGTTTGGTTCTCGCCGTGCGCAGGGGGCAGACGGTGCTATTATGGGTGCGAGAGCGGCATACATTGGAGGTTGTGCTGGTACGGCCTGTACCATTGCAGACAGAGATATGCACATCCCTGCACTGGGTACGATGGCGCACAGCTGGGTGCAGATGTTCCCGACAGAAGAGGATGCGTTCCGTAACTATGCGAGAACCTACCCGGATAATTGTACACTGCTGGTTGACACCTACAATGTTCTGCAGTCTGGCGTGCCAAATGCGATTAAAGTATTTCAGGAAGAAATTGTACCGCGCGGGTTCCGTCCCAAAGGGGTGCGTATTGACAGCGGCGACATTGCATATTTATCTAAAAAAGTGCGGAACATGCTGGATGAAGCCGGTTTTGCGGATTGCGGCATTGTAGCCTCCAACTCTCTGGATGAACATATTATCCGTGATATTCTGAGACAGGGCGGCAAAGTGGATTCCTTCGGTGTAGGGGAACGCCTGGTGACTGCAAAATCGGACCCTGTATTTGGCGGGGTGTACAAGCTTGCTGCAGTAGAGCAGGACGGCGCACTGGTACCGAAAATTAAAGTTAGTGAAAACGTTGAGAAAATTACCAATCCGGGATTCAAAAAAATCTGGCGTTTATATGAGCGCGATACAGGTAAAGCTATTGCTGACGTTATCACACTGCACGATGAAGTGATTGACGACAGCCAGCCATACGAAATTTTTGACCCTTCCTACACCTGGAAGCGTAAAATTATCGAGAATTTTGTGGCGAAACCATTACAGGTTCCAATTTTCGTAAAAGGGGAATGTGTATACGAATCTCCGAATTTACAGGAAATTCAGGCGTTCTGCAAAGAACAGCTGGCAACCTTATGGGATGAAGTAAGACGGTTTGAGCATCCGCATAAATATTATGTGGACTTGTCTCAGGATTTGTGGGATATGAAGCATGCGTTACTGGAAAAATACTGTGGAAGCTGTGTAGAAAAAATGCAGAAGCAGAAATAAAACGGTAAATCATAAACAATCAATGAGGAACAGCGGGTGAACAGTCATGAAAAGATGGGGCATTGTCACGTTGGTTCTGGTTTTATTGCCGGTGTTGCTTCTGGTGCAGGGCTGCAACGGGGCATCTGCTCCGCAGACTGCTGGGAACGAACAGCGCATGGTGGTTCGGCTGGCAACAGATTATCGGATGGACAGCATCGGGTATCAGCAGCTGCTGGAGTTTAGTAAGAAGCTGCAGGACAAATCGGAAAACAAGATGGTTGTGCAGCTGTATGGCCGCGGTGAGTGGAGTGAAGCGGAAAGCTTTGCCGAGTATGTGCGTCTGGGCAGTCTGGAAATGGCCTGTCTGCAAGCGGCGGAGGCGAATCGGCTGCAGCCTGCCTATGCTGTGTATGAGCAGCCGTATCTGTTTTCCAGCCTGCAGGCAGTGGAACAGTATATTGCCGGTGAACCGGGCCGTAAAGCACTGGACACATTGCCGACTGTTTATTACGGGATTGGTTTTGTGCCGGACGGTTATCTGTATCTGCTGAACAATGGACAGCTGCAGTGGGAATCTTATGGCGATATGAAACAGCTGGGGCAGACAAAGGCGTTAGCTGGAACAGCCGTGTATGATCTGAAAGCGGTTTACAGTATACAGCCGCTGGTGACATCCCGCAAATGGTGGGATACTCTGCCCGAGCAGCAGCAAATCTGGATACAGGAAAGTTTTCAGGAGGCGGTAACTGCTTCTTTTGTACAGCAGGCTGATAAAAATCCTGCACAGTCGCTGCTTTCTGCCGGTGTTGTTTTTCAGGACAGTACGATGCCGGAGTGGAGTATGTACAGCAGCATGTATCTGCAGCAGAGAGAAACTTATTTTGCCGAGCACAGTGATTCGTTAACAGTTTACTGGCGTCCTGTGGTTGTACAGCCGCCTTTGACTGGGGAGGAGGAACCAGCACAGTGAAAGATGTTATTTTGATTGTAGAAGACGAAACAAATATCAGAGCGAATATTGCAGAATTTTTACAGGCCGAGGATTTTGATACGTTACTGGCGAAAGACGGGGAAGAGGCTATTGCCGTTTTCGATGAAAAGAAACCGGATCTGGTGATTCTGGATTTGATGCTGCCGAAAGTGGACGGGCTGGAAGTGTGCAAGCATATTCGCCGCGACACAGATGTGCCGATTATTATGGTGACAGCTCGCGATGAAGAGATTGATAAACTGTTAGGTCTGGAACTGGGTGCGGATGATTATATCACAAAGCCATTCAGCCTGCGGGAGCTGAAAGCACGTATCAAAGCGGTACTGCGCCGTACCAAATCCGGTACGGTAAAAACCGTTACAGATGAAACGCTGACCTTTGGCACGCTGGAGATTGATCTGGGGCGCCGTGAAGTAAAACAGCAGGGCAAAATGATTGATTTAACACCATCAGAGTATGCAATTCTGATTACACTATGTCAGAATATCGGCCGGCCATACAGCAGACTGCAGCTGTTAAACGCAACATTAGGAGAAAGTTATGCCGGATACGAGCGGGCAATTGATACGCATGTCAGCAATCTGCGTAAAAAAATTGAACCGAATCCGCAGAAGCCAGTGTATATCCTGACCGTATACGGACTGGGCTATAAATTTGGTGATCGCTATGAGACTAACCAGTAAAATCAGCCTGATTCTTGTCACTGTTGTGCTGGTGACAGGGGTTTTAATTGGGGTCTTATGTATTGAAAATACCAATGATGCACTGGATGAATATCTGTATGAAACCCATGAAGTGATGCTGAATGAATGGGCACGTACCTTTGTCACCTATTACACGTATAATGGTGAGAGCTGGGATGGTGTGGACAGTATCGGACGTATGATGAATCTGCAGCAGGCCGGCGTGGTACTCAGTAATCTGCATGGGCGTATTTTATATCATTATGATGTGAACTACATTGGAACGCAGGTTCCACAGGAAATTTACAGCCGCGGGTATATTCTGCGTGTTGACAATCAGGTCATCGGGATTTTATATCCTGCCGCGCTGTTCAGTGACACCTTTATGCAGCTGGAGCAGGATTTTGTAAAATCTGCAATAGGTGCCGTTGCGAAGGGGGTATTCTTCACCAGTCTGTTTGCAATTATTATCGGGATGGGATTATCCTTTAATATTGTGCATCCGGTACGGGAACTGACAACAGCGGTGAAACGGATGGCAAAAGGCAATTTCGAGGAGCCGTTACCGATTTACAGTACAGATGAAATCGGTGATTTGTCGCGTTCTTTTAACATGATGGCTCAGGAAATCGAACACGGAATCGAACTTCGAAAACAGATGATGGCAGATACCAGCCATGAGTTGCGCACACCATTAACGGTACTTGCCAGCAAGCTGGAATTTACACTGGAACAGAACAAACCGCTGGAGACAGAAGACGTGGTTGTACTTTACGATGAGGTAATTCGTCTGAAAGGGCTGGTAAATGAACTGCAGGATTTGAGCAAACTGGAAGCCGGCCATGCGATGCTGGATAAAACATTAATCCGGTTCCGCGATTATTTTGAAGATTTTACTGTGCTGCTGGAAGCAGAGGCGGAGAGCCGCAGCATGCAGCTGGAAGTAAATCTGGAACAGGCGCCGGAATACTGTTATGCTGACCCGAAACGATTAAAGCAGATTATACTGAATCTCGTAAACAATGCATTCCGATATACGCCGGAGGGCGGTAAGATTACTATAGAAGCACGCCAGGAAGGCAATGACCTTATGTTCTCGGTGCAGGATACCGGTATGGGGATTGCGCCGGAAGATGTGGATAAAATTTTTGAACGGTTTTATCGTACCGATCGTTCGCGCGACCGGGAAAGCGGCGGCAGCGGTTTAGGGCTGGCAATTACCAAAGCTTTAGTGGAGGCCCACGGCGGCTGGATTAAAGTGGCCAGCAAAGTGAACGAGGGAAGTACCTTCACTGTGATGCTGCCAGGGTGGCAGGAACCTGTTGAAGAAAAATAATAAGAATAAATTTAGAGATTAGAGAACCCTGTTGTATCGGTAAGATGCAGCAGGGTTTTGATGCATATGGCATTATTGGAATTGCTGGTTGAAACTGGAAGTGCAATATAATATACTACATTACGTTACTTTCCCTATATCGGTGACAGATAGGAGGTGTTTTAATGAGTACTCTCGTAACTTTACTCGTAGCTGTCCTGTCAGGTGTGATAACACACGTTATCTGCCAGTGGATGGACGGGAATCGGTAACAGCCAGTCAAGGCTCTAAAAATCAGGGATAAAAGAAGCCCCGGTAGCGGCAACTACCGGGGCTTCTCCTGTTTTAATGAATATGTCTCTCGCAACAATTCCTTACTGGAATATAGTATAGCATATACGGTTTCTAATTGCAATATGCAGAAATAGATATTTACATAAATTTGAAAATACTTGCAAAGTTGATGACACTAGCGCGCTTTTCTGCGCTGGAGACATATCACAATTATACATATCTTACAGCAAACATTGGAGGGGCGGATGCCCACATCCGCCCGCTGGCCGCAGGTCAGTTTGAACGGATATACATGATATAGCACCGCCTGGTATCCTTTGCCCGCCCTGGCCACCCCACCAGAAAGGCGTGGGGCGAGCCGGACATTGATTGCCATCCGTCCACCGTTTACAAACTTCGTTTGCAACGATGTGGACGTCTGACAAAACTGTTCTGTTTTCATGCAGAACGTTGGCAAAGATATCAGGCTTTTGCTTTAAAGAGAGTGTTTCTATGTAAAAAACGAGGACTCCCGGAGGAATCCTCGTCAATTTCATCGTTTATTCAATTCTGGATAGCAGATCCTTCGGCTGCGGTCTAACGACCTTCGCTCAGGACAAGCTTATTACAGGTTGAACAGGATGTCAGCGGTAGCGCCGTTTTCATCGTAAGTTGGGATAACTTTGATACCGAACGCTTCAGCAGCGAATCTTACAGGAACCATAGTTCTGGAACCGTTGATGAATGGAGCAACGTCAGCAGTTTTTTCTACGCCATTTACAGTGTAAGTAGCGGAACCGATTGTCATAACAACAGTTGTGCCGTTCAGTTCAGCAGTTACAGCCTGTGTAGCTTCATCGTAAGCAACTTCAGCACCAAATGCCTGAATCAGAGCGCGGAATGGTACGAATGTACGGTTGTTTTCTACGATTGGAGCTGCATCGATGGTAGCTGTTTTATCGTTGATAACGATTTCGTTAGAACCGATGGACATAACTACTACATCGCCTACAGAGCCATTGCCTACAGCGAAAATCTGAGTACCGGTGTAGTATTTAGCTAATGTTGTGCCAGTTGCTTCACCCTTAGCATCAAGTACAGGTTTTTCATATTTCAGAATAGCCTGAACAGCAACATTGCCAATAGTGTCAGATGTCAGAGACATTGTGAATAAACCTTTGCTTGCTAAATAGCTATCGCTTGCAGTTGTAACGTTAACTTTAGCACCTTCTGGTTTATCCAGAATCACATATTTGATTTCCTGTTTAGTCATGCCAGTTGGAACAACTTTGTTGCCTTCGCCATCTACTAACTGAACATCAATTTTGTTGTTTACATCTACTTCAGCTGTTTTGCTAGCGAACTGCAGTTCAGCAGCATCAGCAGTTACTTTGATTGTAGCAGTAGCAGTCAGATCATATCTTTCGGATACAGCGATTACATTGATTTCAGAACCAACATATTTTTCATCATCTTTAATATCAATGTTGCCATTAGCGTAAACTTTTTCAATTGCATAGCCTGTAGCAGCTAATTCAGCATCTTTTGCATCTTTTGTTACACCGTTTGCGTCAACATATTTCAGTTTATCGCGAACCGCTGTACCGCCTAATTCAACAGCTTCCTGTTTATATGTCAGCATTAATGCAACTGGATACTGGAATTCTTTTACGGTTACTTTTGCATAAGCGGCTTTACCGTTGTCCAGAATTACTTTGAATTCATAGTCACCTTCAGCGTCTAAACCTCCGCTTACTTTAATTGTCCATCCATAGTTGCTGTCAGTTGGAGTGTAATCTAAATATGCTAATGTTAAATCTGTATCTTCCAGATCGGAATCAGCAGGTTTAGAAACAAATTTTACATAGTCGCCATCGCCCTGATCAGCATCATCATTATTTACTGCATTTAACATACCAGAGTTAGGAGCAGTGATAACATTACCATTGATGTCGGTAATTTCAAATTCAACAAAACCTGCCAAGCTTGTGCTATCTAAAGCAACTGGGCTTGTTAATTCTTTAATGGTTTCAATGTAAGCTGCATCATAAGAAGCAACTTCAACTTCAATACGTACTTCGTAACTATCTACATTTACGTATACATAATAGGTACCTTCTGTAATACCTGTTACATCAAATTCTACCTGACCTCTTACATTTGTAGTCAGAGCTTCATCACTTACTTCGATAGCATCGGAAGAAGTACTAATTTCAACATCTGCACCTTTAACTACGGTTGTATCTGTAATAACACCTTTTTCATCGCGAGTTGGAGCGGCTACAGTTACATTGATAGTTTTCTTACCAACAGAGTTTGCAGGTACAGTTACTTTACCTTCAACTTTTTCGCCACTTTCAAAATAACCATCCTTGTCATCGTCAATGTTGCCAACAGCTACATTGTCAACTTCAACAGTTGTTACATATTTGGAAGAAGATGTAGAAGTTGCTTTTACAGTGATTGTATCGTAACCACTGTAGGAAGTCAGTTCATATTCTTCGATAGCAGCAATTTTTTCTGCTTTTGTCATTTCAGTGCTAGCTTTTGCTAATACAGTAGCTACAGCGCCCTGTGCATCATCGATAGCTGCATGCAGTGTATATTCACCAGCAGAACCAATTGTCATAGAAGCAGCATTGCCATCTACAAAAGTCTTAGCAGTCGCAGCAGGCATTACATAAACACCAGTGGTATTAGCTACAGCTGTAGCGCCTTCAACGGCTTTTAATGCTGTAGATGGAACATTTGCGGTTTCTTCAACCCAGATGTATACGTTTGTTGTAGCAGCAGAATCAAATTCAAATTCTACAGCATCTTTTGGGTCATTTTTAGTCATTTTTAGGTCTTTTTTTGCTGTTAATACGTAGCTGTCTTCAGCAGTAGCAGCGAAAGCAGCAACTGGCATTAATGTGAACAGGAAGCACAGTAATGTCAGAATCGCAAATAATTTTTTGTTTTTCAATGTATTTCCCTCCTAGGATATTTCTTGGTCGGATTAACGCCGCGCCGGGCGCAGGGGGTACCCCTGGTTTGCGCCTCTTCAGGCTGTCCTTCCATCGTGGACGTATTCATAACTCATGAGTTTTGAATACGCACCCTTAGTTGACATAACTTTTTTATTAACATTTTCTGGCAGACGAAAGTGGTATGGCTAGAAGAAAATATTTACAAAATAAAGAAATCTAAAAGAAAGAATATGAAATCACGCCGCCTGCGCCACCATGCATAGAAGATCTTGTGAACCATGGTGAACATTAGGTGAATGATAGGTGAACCGTCTTTTCGCTTAACCACTATAGCCGTGAATGATGTGAACCTTATTCTGAAAACTTTTCAGGATAAATAAAAAAATATATATAAAGTTATAGAGATAAGGTTCACAAGGTTCACAAGGTTCACGCAAAAACAGCTATATCTAAAACACTAAAAGCAAATGGAAGGTTCTGGAGGGTAAAACCTTGCATACCTTTCATCTATCTATTCGCTTTATAGTTGAAAATGATTGCATTTTGCACGGGAAAACGGTATGATGAAAGCAGTGTGAATAGAAGCAATCGAGTCCGGCAAAGAATATAGAATGAGGGCTTCGGCTCGCTCATATTCTGGAGGTGGAGAACATGTTTACAAAAGAATCTATCGTGTCTTACATAGAACAGGAGGCGGTGCGTCCGCTGAGTGAAGCGGAACTGGCGGAGCAGCTGGGTGCCGGCACAGTGGAAGCGCTGGTTCAGTTGAAAGGTTTATTAAAAGAACTGGAAGACGAGGGCACGCTGGTGCTGAGCCGTAAAAACCGGTATGGTACACCGGCACAGTTTAATCTGCTGACTGGCACCATCAGCCGCCATCCGAAAGGGTTTGGCTTTTTAATTGCGGAAGACCGCAGCCAGGAGGATTTATATATTCATTCTTCTGACCTGGGCGGTGCGCTGAATGGCGATAAAGTAATTGCACGCATCAAGCGTCCTGCCGGTTTTGACACGCGCACAGGAACGAAATTCCGGGCGGAGGGCGAAGTGATTCGCATTCTGCAGCGTCACGCGCAGCATGTGGTAGGTACCTTTGAAAACAGTAAACATTTTGGATTTGTTGTGCCGGACGATAAAAAATTCGGCAGTGACATTTTTATTGCGAAAGACCATTTTAACGGCGCGCGCAACGGGATGAAAGTGCTGGTGGAGATTATCAGCTGGCCGCAGAAAACACGCAGCGCGGAAGGAAAAGTGACACAGCTGATCGGGTTCAAAGATTCACCTGGCGTGGATATTCTGTCTATTATTTTCGGTCATAATCTGCCGCAGAGTTTTCCGGCAGAGGTTTTAGAAGCGGCAGAGAGAATTCCAGAAAAAATTTCCGGTGAAGAGATTGCAAAGCGCCGGGATTTGCGTGACATGCTGATGATTACCATTGACGGCGAGGATGCCAAGGATTTAGACGATGCGGTTTCCGTACAGCGGCTGGAAAACGGAAATTATCTGTTAGGGGTGCATATTGCCGATGTGGGGCATTATGTGCAGGAAGACAGCGCTCTGGACAAAGAGGCGCTGGAACGGGCCACCAGTATTTATCTGGTTGACCGGGTTATTCCAATGCTGCCGCAAAAGCTGTCAAATGGTGTGTGCAGCCTGAATGCCGGAGAAGACCGCTTGGCTTTAACCTGCATGATGGAAGTTGACCAGAAGGGTATTGTAGTAGCGCACGAAATTTTTGAGTCTGTGATTCATATAGATTTTCGTATGACATATAAAAATGTAACGAAAATTTTAGTAGAACAGGACGAAACGTTGTGCGCGCAGTATCAGGTTCTGCTGCCAATGCTGAAGGAAATGGAAGCGTTACAGGGGATTCTGGAGCGAAAAAGAATGCGCCGCGGTGCTATAGAATTCCACGCGCCGGAAAGCAAAGTCGTTTTGGATAAAAAAGGGCGGCCGATACGCATTGAATGGCGCGAAAGTGGTATTGCAGATAAAATCATTGAGGAATTTATGCTGTGTGCTAACGAAACAGTGGCAGAACATTATTTCTGGATGGAAGTGCCGTTTCTGTATCGGGTGCATGAAGAACCGAAAACGGAAGATGTTATGGATGTCAATAAATTTTTGCAGGCGCTTGGCTATAGCATCAAAGGGGCGGGGAATACCATCCACCCGAAAGCCTATCAGAGTATCGTGGATGAGGTTGCCGGGAAACCAGAAGAAAAAATCGTTAACACGGTGCTGCTGCGTTCTATGCAGCATGCCCGCTATGATACAGAAGCGCTGGGGCATTTTGGCTTATCGGCACAGTACTACTCCCATTTTACATCGCCAATCCGGCGTTATCCGGATTTAGCCATTCATCGTGTTATCAAAGAGTTACTGCATAACGGTGAACAGCTGGATAGAAAACGGGTTGAAGTTTTAAGTAAGAAGATGGCGCAGTATGCCGAACAGTCGTCGCAGCGTGAGAAGGTGGCGGAAGAAGCAGAGCGGGATAGTGTTGATCTGAAAAAAGTAGAATTTATGAAGCCGTATGTAGGCGAGATTTTCTCTGCGAAAATCAGCGGCGTTACAAATTTCGGCCTTTTTGTGCAGCTGGATAATTCCGTAGAAGGCCTGGTACACATTTCTACACTGGTGGATGATTTTTACCAGTACAGACCGGAAAGCTTCTCTCTGCTGGGGGAACATACCAGAAAGGTTTATCAGCTGGGTCAGGAAATAAAGGTGCGTCTGACTCGTGTCAGCACGGAGGATCGTCAGATAGATTTTGAGGCGGTGAAGTAACATGAAAATTATTACAGAAAACAGAAAAGCAAGACATGATTATACCATCGAAGAAAGTTTTGAAGCAGGGATTGCATTAAAAGGGACAGAGGTAAAATCACTGCGTGCCGGAAAAGCAAACCTGAAAGACAGTTTTGCTATCATTGAAAACGGTGAATTGTATTTGCACGGCATGCACATCAGTCCGTATGAACAGGGCAACATTTTTAATGTGGAACCTATGCGGCCGCGCAAGCTGCTGATGCACAAAAAAGAAATCATGCGTCTGCTGGGGAAAACAAAAGAACAGGGGTTAACACTGGTTCCGCTGAAGGCGTACTTTAAAAAAGATAAGATAAAAATTGAGCTGGCCCTGGCAAAAGGGAAAAAACTCTACGACAAGCGAGATGCAGCAGCAGAAAAAAGTGCAAAACGTGAAATTGAGAAAGCAATGAAGGAACGTTCCAGAGGTTTTTAAATATACTATTAATGTTGGGAGCAAAGAAAATGAAAGAAATTCGGCAGGTATATATTGCGCAGAAGAAAAAAGAGATTCGTAATCACTTTGCCATGGTTGGGATAGCGGCAGCTTTGCTTGGAGCACTGGCTGCCGTATCCAGCAATCTGGAGCGGCTGCGCAAAATGTTATAAAATTTTGTGCAGGAAAGTGAAGAAATATATTGACATAAGAAATTCGCAGTGATAAAATATAAAACATCGTCAGCAAGACGTCAACACTGAATTAAAAATTTGAAAAATAATTAAAAAAGGTGTTGACAAGAGGTTGGCGGTGTGGTAATATATAAAAGCTGTCGCGAGGAACTCCCTCGAAACGGCACAAAGCAAAGTTCTTTGAAAATTAAACAGTTGATAAGCGAACAAAACCAGATGATAGAAACACTATCATGAAATCGTGATAGTGCGGACTAAAAACAATTCTAGTTTTTCGGAATAACGAAAGACGCTAAGCAAGTAAGTGAATGAGCTGCAAACTCATAGAATGAAAATTTTATGGAGAGTTTG
>JAFYPD010000040.1 GCA_017547685.1 Peptococcaceae bacterium | reverse complement strand
TCCAGCGCCGATGGTACTGCGTATTCTTTTCGTGGGAGAGTAGGTCATTGCCAGGATATGCTCCTCAATAGCTCAGTCGGTAGAGCGCATGACTGTTAATCATGATGTCACTGGTTCGAGTCCAGTTTGGGGAGCCATTTTTTTTGCTAATTTTTATCATGGAGGGATTCCCGAGTGGCCAAAGGGGACGGACTGTAAATCCGTTGGCTCCGCCTTCGAAGGTTCGAATCCTTCTCCCTCCATCTTATATATTCAGCCGGTTTGCAGTTACTGCAGGCCGGCTTTTTTGCTGCCGGTATTTCATCTCTGCGCCGACTGATACATAAACTATCCTAGAAAATCACAATGAATTTGGAGGAGGACTGCTTATGTTTTCCAGTCGGATTGTATTGAACCAGCAGCAGATAGAGGCGATAAACTGGCGAAATCTGCAGCGCATGGAAACAGAACTGACAGATTTGCAGGAGGAAGAGATGGAAGTATCACCGGAACAGTTACAGATGATGTATCACCTCGATAAACTGGCACAGGAGCCGCGATACAATAAAGATGGTATTCTTTATGAAGAACCGTTTTACGAGGCATTAAAACAGCAAATAAACACTTCTGTGCCTGACGATATACAGCCGGTACAATGTGCCGTTGCTGTTCAGAATGCCTTGATTCGCGCCTGGCCCACCATGGCGGGCAGTTATCGGTTGGATGAGATTGGCGAGTTGGACCGGTTTGCAGTTTCCGTGTTAAAACTGGGGGAGCCGGTGTGGATTTATTGCCAGGATGTCAGTGGGCTATGGAGTTATATTCAAAATACACAGGTCTGCGGATGGGTGCTGAGCGATTCGCTGGCCCTGGAGCCGGATGCCTGGCGCTGGCAGCAATATTGCAGCAGTCGGGATCAGGTGGTTGTGGCCGACAGCCGGCGTATACTGGAATATGTCGATTTTCACGGTATCGCGCAAAAGCAGATGCTTATGATGGGCACACGGCTCCCGCTGTATGATGCAACACGGGATACCTTTCTTATCGGGTTGCCAATCAGAGATCAACGCGGCAATCTGGCCACGCTGCAGGTGATGGTTCCGCGGGATGGCAGCCTGGTACCGGGATGGATGCCGATATCAGCGCAGAACATCATCAGCCAGGCCAAGAAGATGCTGGGCGAGCCATACGGATGGGGCGGCAGTAATTTTCATCGGGACTGTACTTCTCTGGTGTCAGATGTGTATGCGGTGTTCGGGTTACTGTTTCCGCGAAACAGCCGGCAGCAGATGCAGATGTTCGGCATAGAGAACTGCCCGGTTGATTCAACACAGAAATATCAGTTTATCAGCAGTCTGATGCCGGGTGCGGTGCTGTATTTTCCCGGCCATGCCATGCTTTATCTGGGGCAGACGAATGGCGAACTGGAGATTCTGCACAGCGTGTATGCCATCGGATTGCCCGATAAAGAAACGCTGGTTCCGCATAAAATACGCCGTGTGGTAGAGGGGCATCTGCATCAGCAGCGCGTGAGCGGAGAAACATTATTTGATGCCGTGAAAGCCGTCTGGGTGCCAGACCATCAGAAACAGTTTCTGGATAGCGGCAGATGAAAATGCAGAAAAGAAAACAAGGTCAGGGCTTGTCTGTTGACGGATTTTTCAGTACAATAACAATAGTGTGATGTATAACATGGATGGTGTATATCCATGACAAACAGATGATACAAAGGAGTTCTTAAATGAGTATTTTAACCGTTGAACATTTAAGCCATGGCTTTGGTGACAGAGCGATTTTTGATGACGTTTCCTTCCGTCTGCTGAAAGGGGAGCACATTGGCCTGGTAGGGGCCAACGGCGAAGGGAAATCCACCTTTATTAATATTATCACCGGCAAACTGATGCCCGATGCCGGCAGTATCGAATGGGCAAAACGGGTGCGCGTGGGCTATCTGGACCAGCATGCGGTGCTGGAACGGGGCATGACCATCCGCGATGTACTGAAAAGCGCCTTTCAGTATCTGTATGACATGGAACAGCAGATTACCGACAGCTACATGAAAATGGGAGAGCTGGAAGGCGAAGCGCTGGATGAGCTGATGGCAGACGTTGGCGATATGCAGGAACTGCTGGACACCAACGATTTCTATGTCATCGACAGCAAAATCGAGGAAGTGGCGCACCATCTGGGCCTGAACGATATCGGGCTGGACCGCGACGTGGAAGATTTGAGCGGCGGTCAGCGAACCAAAATTCTGCTGGCCAAATTACTGCTGGAAAAACCGGATATTTTACTGCTGGACGAACCGACCAACTATCTGGACGAAACCCATATCAACTGGCTGAAACGGTATCTGCAGGAGTATGAAAACGCATTCCTGCTCATCTCCCACGATATTCCGTTTCTGAACAGCGTAATCAACTTAATCTATCACATGGAAAACCAGAAGCTGGATCGCTACGTGGGGGACTATGACAATTTCCGCCGCATTTACGAAGTGAAAAAACAGCAGCAGGAAGCGGCATATCACGCCCAGCAGCAGGAAATTGCCGAACTGAAGGATTTCGTTGCCCGCAACAAAGCCCGTGTATCCACCCGCAATATGGCAATGTCCCGTCAGAAGAAGCTGGATAAAATGGAACTGATTGAACTGGCAGCAGAAAAACCAAAACCATCCTTCCAGTTTATCATGGGCCGCACCACCAGCAAACTGATTTTTGAAACAAAAGAACTGGTCATCGGTTACGACCGGCCATTGTCCAAACCGCTGGATTTACTGCTGGAACGCGGCCAGAAAGTGGCACTGGTAGGGGCCAACGGTATCGGGAAAACCACACTTCTGCGCAGTTTGCTGGGCGAAATCCCGTCACTCTCCGGTGACGTGATGAAAGGCCAGAACCTGGAAATCGGCTATTTTGAGCAGGAAACCAAACCAACCGACAAAACCTGTTTGCAGGAAGTGTGGGACGAATTTCCGCACTTTACCCAGCAGGAAGTGCGCGCGGCTCTGGCTCGCTGCGGCTTAACCACCAAGCATATCGAGAGTAAAATCCAGGTGCTCTCCGGCGGCGAAAAAGCCAAAGTGCGCCTGTGCAAACTGATGAACCGGGAAACCAACGTGCTGGTGCTGGACGAACCGACCAACCATCTGGATGTGGATGCGAAAGACGAATTAAAACGTGCCCTGCAGGAATATAAAGGCACTGTACTGATTATCTGTCACGAACCGGAATTTTACCGTGACGTGGTAACTGATGTGTGGAACTGTGAAAAATGGACCACAAAACTTTCTTAAAAAATGTATTTTTTTGTTTAGAATCTGAAAATCATGGTATATATTTAGTATCAGCAAGATGAAGAATCTAAACAGATAAAAATAATTTACAATTCCAAGGAGGACTCTACCATGGCAGAATTAAAAGGCAGCAAAACATTAGAAAACTTATTGTACGCATTTGCAGGCGAATCTATGGCGCGTAACAAATACACCTACTTCGCTTCTCAGGCTAGAAAAGACGGCTATGTACAGATTGCAGAAATTTTTGAAGAAACTGCAGCAAACGAAAAAGAACACGCTAAATTATGGTTCAAATTAGCAAACGGCGGCAAAATCGACGGCACTATGGAAAATCTGGCTGCTGCAGCAGCTGGTGAAAATGAAGAATGGACCCAGATGTATGCCGAATTCGCAAAAGTGGCAAAAGAAGAAGGCTTTGATCAGATTGCATTCCTGTTTGAAGGTGTTGCAGCAGTAGAAAAAGAACACGAAGAACGTTATCTGAAACTGCTGGAAAACGTAAAAGAAGGCAAAGTATTCAAATCGGAAGAAACCGTAAAATGGCATTGCGGCAACTGCGGTCATGTATATGAAGGGGAAGAAGCTCCAGAAATCTGCCCGGTATGTGCACATCCGAAATCTTACTTCCGTATCAAAGCTGAAAACTATTAATAAGTAAGGAACATATCTTTTTTGCCCCTGGCTGCGTTGTTTTTGATTTTTTTGCCTTGCCAGAAACAAGAAATTTGATGTTCTCAAAAAAAGAAATTCGAGAGCTGTAGTCAATTTAACTGGCTGCAGCTCTTTATGTTGCTGGATTCTAAGCAGCAAAAAAGGACAGCCAGTTTTGACTATCCTTTGTTAATTGCTTCTTTCATTTATTGTGCCTTGCCTAGCAGCAATGCAATATCATAGCTGTTTCTGCTTGCGACTGTCTCCAGTTCTTTGTCTTTTTCGGCCAGCTTGTCAAGTTTTGCAGACAGATTACGATTAGTAGTGTTAATTGCCTCCATAACATTGGCTAGCTGGTCTTTGGTCGCAACTTGTTCTTTCGTTGCCATATTGTTTTTAATTTCAGTAATATCCTGCCTCATTTCTTTTAATTCTGCCATCATTAAGGCAAAAGCCTGTTGTGAATCAAAACTCATAATTTTCACCTTGTCCTTTCCAATTCATACAAAATTTTATCCAGAACAAATCCGGCAGCGATTCTTTTATTTTCTGTGCTTGTACATCATTGGGTATTCTGTAATATCTGCAGCAAACTCTTTTTCAATTGATTTTACAACAAGTTCATTCTGTTACATTAGATTATAGCAAATAATTTCGAGATGCGAAAGAAGAAAAACAGTCTCTGATACATGATATCACAGTATAAAAACAAAAACTTCCGGCAATACTACTGACAAACGCAAAAACGCGAGAAAAAACTGTTGCAATGTTCTCAATTACCAGCCCGGATACCAGCACATGGCTGTGTAATTTTATTGCATCGGGTTATTCTAACAAGAAGGAAGTGTGAGCAGATGATTCGATGTCCTTACTGCCACAGTACCACGGTAGGACGAGTTGGTACCAGTCAGTATTATTGCTGGAGCTGTTATTACGAATTTACGGTGCGGAAGCAGGGCATTCAGTGCTTTCGCATTGTGGAGGACGGCTCCCTGACTGAGGCGGAAGAAATCAGTCTAAAGGGATAGGAGGAAACAGCTATGGATATGAATACCAGAAAACTGCGTCGTATGATGAAATCGGCCGGCAGAAAAGCAGAACATCTGTGGGAACGGATGCTGGGCCGGTAGCATCGATAGAAGCTGTGGTTGATTCCTGAAACAGAAAAGAATCTGCTGTTCGTGTATGAGCGCATACGCGGCGGCAGATTCTTTTTGTTTTTCACATCTGCTGTTTCATCCGCCAGCAGAACCGGAAACAGGCGGACAGCACCAGCAGTGCGGCTAATGCAGCCAGCGGAAACAGCAGCAGGGAACCATCAAAGACTGGTGTTACAGCCGGGATCGTCTGCTGTAATGCATCAACGGATAAGATATCAGGGAACAGCACCGTTAACAGCGGAATGTAGAGCGCGGACAGAAATCCCTGCACCGGGCGGCAGAGACAGTACAGCCGCGCAGAAATCGTCTGACTTGCCAGAATACTGCTCACCTGCGCCTGAATAGATAAGCCGCTCCAGCCCAGAATAAAACTGATTACCATTAGCTTCTGCAATAAAAAAGCCTGGCTTTCGGCAGCAGTCTGTGCGCCCAGGGTCATCTCAAACAATCCGGCGCTCAGTGCAGCGGATAAATCGGGGGAAAGCTGAAACAGCCCCAGTACGGCGGCAAACAGATTCTGTAAAAGTACGAGCAGCCCGGTGGCCTGTAACAACGATAACAGCACAGAAAACAGCAGTACAAACCCGCCGATTTTTACAATGCTGTCGATGCCCTTCTGTACCGCCTGCCCCAGCATGGCGCCGAGGGGCTGGCGATGCTGTGCCTGATACTGCTGCATCTGTGCAAAAGCACTGCGGAGCAGATGGCGGGGAACAATATACTGCCGGCTGGGCGGTGCGGTAAAGCGCAATAGAATACCGATGGTTACATTGGCCAGATAATGAGCAGCCAGAAGCAATGCGCCAAGCTGCGGCTGATGCAGCATGGAGATGGGCACCGAAATCAGCAGAAACAGCGGGCTGGAATTGTTGGTGAAGGCGGCCAGCCGGGCGGCCTCCTGCGCGGTACACAGCTTCTGTTCTTTCAGTGAGGCCGTGAGGACTGCCCCCATGGGAAAGCCGGAGGTAAATCCCAGCGCAACCGCAAAACCGGCCTCGCCGGGTAATCGAAACAAGGGGCGCATGACAGGCTCCAGCAAAACGCCGAGAAAACGGACAAAGCCCATCGACAACAGCAAATCCGCTGCAATAAAGAAGGGCAGCAGCGACGGAAGCAAATGGGTCGTCCAGGTTTCCAGGCCGCGGCAGGCGCCTTCGTAAGCGGCCTGCGGATAAAAGAGCATCATGATGGCAGCCAGCAGCACCAGCAGCAGAAAAAAAAGCGCAGAGAATCGTTTCATCACAAATCACCTGCGCTTATTATATGCAATTGATAGGCTGTTTAGACCTGTACCGGCATCCGCAGCAAATCCAGACTGGTTTTGCGCAGCGATGGCAGTGCATAACCCATGGTGTAAAGATTGGTTGCGCGGCAGTCCAGTGAAAGCATCTGCTGGGCATCCTTATTCAGCTGACTGCGCTGCCGGGCCGTACGGATGATGACAGGCAGCTGTGCCGTTTTCTTCATCTCTTTCAGTATCTTCTGCCCGGTACCGTTAAACCCTAATACACGGATATAGTGCGGATCAGCCCAGTGCATCTGCTGTGTCATGTTCAGAAGCAGATGGATGAGCGTACGCTGTATCCGGGTATAGGTGTATCGTTTGGACTTGATAGCCCCACGCAGGTCATCAAGTGTGTCAACCTGATGGGCAGCGGTGTAAATGCGGTTTTCCAGCCCCTCGTTCATCTCGATGATGTCGGCCAGCTGTTCCGGCGTACTGCGGCGCAGGAGGGCGAAGATAACCTGCGTAAAATGATCATTGTGCATGGGCAGATAGCCCTGCTGTAACTGCTGATGGATGATTTGCCGCACCGCATCGGGCACCTGTTCCTGCCACAGGGAGTTTTCTTCGTGCAGCAGTTTTCGCACCGCCGATGCGCTGGCAAAACTCTGCCCGTCGGAAGGCAGGGTATCGTTCAGATAGCTGCCCCGGCGGGAAATCAGAACCGGTGTGATATCCAGATGATACTGCTGTATGGTTTGCAGATAATGCAGTGCCAGAATATTATTGGGCTGTTCCAGCTGGTCTGCTCCCGCAATCTGTAACTGGGTCAGCGCTTTCTGGCGGGCTGCCGGAAAAGAAACACCGGCCTGTAAATGCTGCTGCAGTGCGGCCTGATAATCGGCCGATTCCTCAGCTAAAAAAGCGGCCAGTTCGGAAAGCTCTGTGGCTCGCTGGCTTTCTACCCCGCAGGACAGATGGCTGACCACACCGGTGGCTGCCAGTGTCTGTACCGCACCCTGGGCAAAATATCCAGCACTGCGCACCGCAAAGGCCGCCGGCAGTTCCAGCACTAAATCCGCCCCGGAACGCAATGCCATTTCCGCCCGGGTCCATTTATCAAACACCGCGGCCTCCCCGCGCTGAGTAAAATTGCCGCTCATCACCGCAATAATACCGTCGGGCTGCTGCAAGGCCCTCGTTTCGGCAATATGATACTGATGCCCGTTGTGAAATGGGTTATACTCGGCTACAATACCGGTTACCTGCATAATGGTTCACCGCCCTGTGAAAGTTAGAAACTCTGTTTATTAGCATTTTAAAGCAGTTGCCGGACGAATGCAAGAATAAATGTGATTCTGCCCCCACTTACAGAAAAAACTTATCTAATATTTTCTTGACAATCAAGCCCGCGATATATATAATTAGATAGGTTAAGACTAGTGATTGCATTTGACAGTGCTTCTGACGAAGGAGTGGCAGAATGACGACATTGGAATTAGATATCAGCAGGATTCGCAGTGTAAAAGGCAGTCGAGAAGCCTTTCATGCAGAAACAGCCGAACTTGATTTCTGGGATGTCGACTGGCAGCTGGCCAAGCCGCTGGCGGTGGATACCGAAATCAGCCATGAAGGCAAGTTCCTCAACATGAAAGGGCATATCAGCACTGCTGTAAAAGGAAACTGTTCCCGCTGCCTGAAGCAGGTTGTGGTTCCGGTGGAATGTGATTTTGTGGAGCAATTGCTCTATGCGAAGGATGTATCGCTTTTTTCCCATTTAGCTGTTGGTGAAGTGGAAGAAAAGTATTTTATCTATGATAACGATACTTTGGACATCACGGACATCATTCGGGAAAGCATTTTGGCGGTTTTACCTCAGAAGATTTTATGCAGGGATGATTGCCGCGGATTATGTCCAAAGTGTGGAAAAAACTTAAATCAAGGTCAATGCGATTGCGATTTACATGAGGTAGATCCTCGTTTAGCCATTCTGGCAAAATTGAAGGAAACTGAGGAGGTGTAAAGAATGGGTGTAGCACCAAGTAAAAGATCTAAAG
>JAFYPD010000039.1 GCA_017547685.1 Peptococcaceae bacterium | reverse complement strand
GCTGCTACAGCAGCTTCTACACCTTTAATGGTGGTTTTTACTTTAGACATAGCGCTTTTGTTTCTTAAAGTACGAACTTTAGCGATCTGGGCACGCTTAGCTGCAGATTTGATGTTAGCCAAGATTGTCACCTCCTTCAGTTACTTCGCAAAACGGGAACAGGACGTGGCTCCCGTGTTATTGACTGGATGTAAAAATTTGCTCTGAAATTTTAACAGATAATATTCTACCACGGGCTTTTGAAAAATGCAAGAATAATCGTTGCAATTCGTGCATATATATCTATGTATAAAAAAATTCAAAGCGGAAAAAAAGGACGAGTTATGATGATTCGGAATTTATGGAAAACATTGCGAACAATTTTCCCGTGGTGTCTGCTTGTTCTTGTGCTGTCCGGCTGTGGCACAAGCCTGTGGCAGGCGGCCGGCGCAATCACCGATGATACAGAGCAGGCGCAGCAGTGGCTGGACGATGGATGGCCGCTGCTGCAGACAGGGTTACCCTTATCGGCAAATCTGTGGCAGATGATAACTGGTACCGTTCCCACCAATCCATATTATCAGATGATAAGCGGTTTTCCCGTGCTGCTGGACCAGTCCGGCAAAACTGTGCGATACAGTACAGAGGAAGAGGCGTTTTATGCATCAGCTTTTGTGTCAGACAGCTGGAAGCATCGGTTTGAAAAAGTGAAAGAGATGACCGTATCAGAAGAAGTTCAGGTAATATTGTATCATACACACAATGCCGAGACATATCTGCCAACGGCCGGTGTCAGCAAAGTGAGCGGACAGAACGGCGGAGTGGTACAGGCTGCCCGGGTGTTTCAGGCGGCGCTGCAGCAGAAGTACGGAATTCGCACCGTGCATAACACCACACTGCACGATTACCCTAACTGGAACAGGTCGTATCAGAACTCTCTGGCAACCGTGCAGCAGCTGCTGAAAAGCAGTCCTGCAGTGAAAGCAGTGTTTGACATTCACCGTGATGCCGGATTTACATCGAAAAATCCAACTACAACAACAATCAATGGTAAAAAAGCGGCCCGTATTATGCTGGTGATAGGTGCCAATCATGACAACTGGAAAGAAAATCTGGCCTTTGCACGGGAACTGGAGGCAAAATGTAATGCCTTATACCCCGGGCTGCTGCGGGATAACATTCATATTAAAGAAACCGGCCGATATAACCAGCAGGTGCATCCTCACGCGGTATTGCTGGAAATCGGGTCTGACCTCAATACCCAGGAGGAGGCCGATTATGCGCTGGAATGCTTTGCACAGGTGGTGCATGAGGTGCTTCAGGAACAGAAGTAGAGTCTGTTTTCAGAGCTTTTTACAGATTGACAGCGGTGAAGACATTTCACTGCTGTTTTTATTTATATATTCGGTTATAAAAAAATAATAAAAAAAGTCTGAAAAAAGTGAAAAAAACCATTGCAAAAGATAGAAAATGATGTATCATATAATACAAGAAGCTTTTCGAAGACTGATATAGTACAGAAAAGTCGAATCACTTATTTTAGGGGGTAATTCCAATGAAACTGAGAAAGAAAATTGCTCTGGGTCTGGTTCTGACCATGGGGTTAACCATGTTCGCAGGCTGCGGCGGCAACGATGCACAGCAGGATGCAGAACAGACTGGCGGTGACGCTGCTGCTGCCATTAAAGTAGGCGGTACAGGTCCATTAACCGGCGGTGCTTCTATTTATGGTCTGGCTGTACAGCGCGGTGCTGAAATCGCTGTGGAAGAAGTAAATGCTTTAGGCGGCGTTCAGTTTGAACTGAAAATGGAAGACGATGCACACGATGCTGAAAAAGCTGTAAATGCGTACAACGCGTTAAAAGACTGGGGGATGCAGCTGTCTCTGAACTCTGTAACCACAACACCTGGTATTGCTACTTCTGAGCTGAACAATGAAGACAGAATCTTTGGTTTAACACCATCTGCTTCCGGTACAAAAGTAACAGAAGGGAAAGACAACGTATTCCAGATGTGCTTTGCTGACCCGAACCAGGGTTCCGCTTCCGCGAAATACATCAGCGAACAGCAGCTGGGCAGCAAAATCGCAGTTATCTACAAAAACGATGACGCTTACTCCTCCGGTATCTATGAAAAATTCAAAGCGGAAGCCAATGCATTAGGTCTGGCAATTGTTTCTGAAACAACCTTCACAACTGACAGCCAGAATGACTTCTCCGTACAGCTGCAGGATGCGAAAAATGCTGGCGCTGACCTGCTGTTCCTGCCAATGTACTACGATGCTGCTTCCTTAATCCTGAACCAGGCAAACGCTATGGGTTATGCACCTAAATTCTTCGGTGTAGACGGTATGGACGGTATCTTAACACTGGAAGGCTTTGATACTTCCTTAGCAGAAGGCGTAATGCTGTTAACACCATTCTCCGCTGACGCTGAAGATGAACTGACCAAAAACTTTGTTGCAAAATATCAGGATAAATACGGTGAAGTGCCAAACCAGTTCGCAGCCGACGCTTACGACTGCATCTATGCGCTGCATCAGGCTTGCACTGCTGCAGGTGCTACTGCTGATATGAGCGCTGAAGAACTGAATGACCTGATGGTAGAACAGTTCACAACCATGACCTTCGACGGTTTAACCGGTACAGGTGCTACCTGGAGTGCAGACGGTCAGATTACCAAAGATCCAAAAGGTATGGTAATTCAGAACGGCGCGTATGTAGGGATGTAATTTTTAACAGCCTCGCGCAGAAAAACACATAAGTTCAGACCGCCGCCAGCGCGGCGGTCTTTCTATACATAGGAACATCAGAAAAATATTACATTCCGGTACAATTTTTCACTAGTGTACAGCATGTGTACACTTGTATTTCTGAATTGCACTTGTTATAATTAATGTTATGCTGTATTTTTCAGTATGTTCATAAAATTTTTTTACTGAGGTGAATGATATGGAGTTTCTCTTCAATCTGATCAGTGGCGTCAGCTTAGGGAGTATTTATGCAATCATTGCGCTGGGATATACCATGGTGTACGGGATTGCGAAAATGCTGAACTTTGCACATGGTGATGTTATCATGGTTGGTGCGTATATCTGTTTCTTTGCAACGATGCGGTTCGGGATGCCGCCGCTGGCTGGTGTGCTGCTTTCTATGGCTGTGTGTACACTGCTCGGGATTATCATCGAAAGAATGGCATATAAGCCGCTGCGTCAGGCGCCGGCTCTGGCTGTGCTGATTACCGCAATCGGTATGAGCTATTTTCTGCAGAATGCGGCGCAGCTCCTGTGGACATCCAGTCCAAAAGTATTCCAGTCTGTTGTTGGAACTATCAACGGCCAGACGGGGATTGCACTGTTTGACGGGGCACTGTCGATTTCCTATGTAACCATTGTTACCATTATTGTCTGCGTGATTATCATGGTTTCTCTGGTGACATTCGTAAATAAAACAAAAACCGGGAAAGCCATGCGTGCTGTATCGGAAGACAAGGGTGCTGCACAGCTGATGGGGATTAATGTGAACACCACCATTTCTCTGACTTTTGCAATCGGTTCTGCACTGGCTGCCATCGCAGGGGTTCTGTTATGTTCCGCTTATCCGACTCTGGTGCCAACCACCGGGGCGATGCCCGGGATTAAAGCATTCACCGCAGCCGTATTCGGCGGTATCGGTTCTATCCCTGGCGCATTGATTGGCGGTATTCTGTTAGGCATTATCGAGATTTTTGCCAAGGCATATATTTCTACCCAGTTATCTGATGCAATCGTGTTTGCTGTGCTGATTGTAGTACTGCTGGTGAAACCAACCGGCCTGCTTGGCAAAAAAGTCAGCGAGAAAGTGTGAGGTGTTTTGCCATGAACTTAAAAACAATGAATAAAACAACTCGCAGCAATATGGTTACCTATCTCATGGTAATCATTGCATTTGTGATTGTACAGGCTCTGGTCAGCTCTGGAAGCATTTCCAGCAGCCTGAAAGGCCAGCTGGTTCCAATCTGTGCCTATATCGTTATGGCAGTTTCTCTGAACCTGACCGTAGGGGTATTAGGGGAACTGAGCCTGGGGCATGCCGGTTTTATGAGCGTTGGCGCCTTCAGCGGTGTTGTGGCTGCAATCTGTTTCGGCCAGACCATCGAAAACAGCGTGGCTGTGCTGATTCTTGCCATGCTGGTTGGCGGCTGTGCTGCCGCTGTGGTAGGCGTTCTGGTAGGGGTGCCGGTACTGCGTCTGAGCGGTGACTATCTGGCAATCGTTACGCTGGCGTTTGGAGAAATTATCAAAGGGATTGCAAACAATCTGTATGTGGGAATGGATGCAAACGGCTTACATTTCTGTATGATTAAAAATACACTGGAAATGACAGATGGCACCATGCTGATTAACGGGCCAATGGGTCTGACAGGAATTCCGCGCATTGCAACCTTTGCAATGGGCTTTGCGTTAATTATGGTATGCCTGTTTGTCATCTTCAACCTGGTAAACAGCAAGAGCGGACGTGCCATTATGGCGCTGCGTGATAATAAGATTGCGGCACAGTCTGTCGGGATTAATGTAACAAACTATAAACTGATGGCATTTGTGATTTCGGCGGCAATGGCCGGTATGGCCGGTGTGCTGTTCGCCGCCAACTTCTCCACGGTTGTAGCGAGCAAATTTGATATCAATACTTCCATTCTGGTTCTGGTATTCGTTGTATTAGGCGGTCTGGGCAATATGCGCGGCAGTATCATTGCAGCAACCGTACTGACTGTATTGCCGGAAGTGCTCCGTGAATTCTCTGAATACCGCATGCTGGTATACGCAATTGTACTGATTGTTATGATGCTGGCTACCAATAACCCGACTCTGAAAAATGCAATCGGCAGTTTCACAGGAAAATTCAGCAGAAACGCGGAAAAGGGGGAGAAGGCAAATGGCTAAAATGGTTCCAATCCCAAGCAAGGGATTTATGAAAGAAAGCGATATTGGCCAGACCCCTGTTCTGGAAGCAACCCATTTAGGCATTGAGTTCGGTGGCTTAAAAGCGGTTGACGATTTTAACCTGACTGTAGGCCGTACTGAAATTGCTGGTTTAATCGGGCCGAACGGTGCGGGGAAAACAACTGTATTTAACCTGCTGACAAAGGTATATCAGCCGACGCATGGTACTGTTTTGCTGGACGGCAAAGACACGCATGGCATGAGTGCTATTCAGGTAAACAAAGCCGGGATTGCCCGCACCTTCCAGAATATCCGTCTGTTCTCTTCTTTAACTGTAGAAGAAAATGTAAAACTGGGGATGCACAATCACACCAAATACAACACTTTAGAAGGCATTCTGAGAATGCCAAAATACTGGCAGGAAGAAAAACGCACCCATGAGAGAGCGCTGGAACTGCTGGATATTTTTGATATGGCAAATCTGGCGGACTACAAGGCAGGCAGCCTGCCGTACGGGGCACAGCGCCGGCTTGAAATTGTGCGTGCGCTGGCTACCGAGCCGAAACTGCTGCTGCTGGACGAACCGGCTGCCGGGATGAACCCGTCGGAAACAGAAGAACTGATGGAAAACGTTCGCAAAATCCGCGACACCTTCCAGATTGCCATTCTGTTAATCGAACACGACATGCAGTTTGTTACCGGGATTTGTGAAGGGATTGCTGTGCTGAACTACGGTAAGATTATCGCAAAAGGCGCACCGCAGGAAGTTATCAATAATCCAGAAGTAATTCGCAGCTATCTGGGGGAATAGGAGGGCTATCATGCTGAAAGTAGAAAACCTAAACGTGTATTATGGCATGATTCATGCCATCAAAGATATTTCTCTGGAAGTGCACAAAGGGGAAATTGTGTCGCTGGTAGGTGCCAACGGTGCAGGGAAAACCACTACCCTGCATGCGATTTCCGGTCTGCTGAAACCAAAATCCGGTTCAGCAACCTATCTGGAGCATAACCTGCTGACAACTCCGGCTCACAAAATTGTAGAACACGGGCTGAGCCATGTGCCGGAGGGCCGCCGTGTATTCTCTCAGATGAGTGTTATGGAAAATCTGGAGATGGGTGCTTATATCTCCAAAGATAAAGCAAAAAATAAAAAGAACCTGGACAATGTATTTCAGCATTTCCCGCGCCTGGAAGAGCGGAAACGCCAGCTGGCAGGTACGTTAAGCGGCGGGGAGCAGCAGATGCTGGCCATCGGCCGTGCTATGATGACATCGCCTGAAATGCTGCTGCTGGATGAACCGTCCATGGGTCTGTCTCCGCTGCTGGTAAAAGAAATTTTCAAAATTATCAAAGAATTAAACGATGACGGCATTACCATTCTGCTGGTAGAACAGAACGCAAAACAGGCACTGTCCATCGCGCATCGCGGCTATGTACTGGAAACCGGTAAAATCGTGTTGAGCGGTAACGCTGCCGAACTCTTAGAAAACGATGCAGTCAAAAAAGCCTACCTGGGCGGTTAAACAAAGCTGCTAAAAAAAATACAACGAAAAACACAAACGGAACTCCAAATCGGGGTTCCGTTTTTTGTAACCAGTTCCTGATTAGACATTTGGCGGAGAACGTGGTACAATAATCTGGAAATTGTATCCGGGAGGTTTTTTTATGACGATAGATCCGATTGCGTTTACACTGGGGCCGTTCACGGTACGCTGGTATGGACTGCTGATTGCCACTGGCATGCTGATTGCTGCAGTGGGCGGCTGTAAGGTGATGGGCCGTGCCGGGATTGATGAAGACGACTTTTTAAGTATTTTTATGATGATTGTGGTTGGTGCGGTACTGGGCGCCCGCGCTTACTATGTGATTTTTCAGTGGCCGTACTACTCGCAGCATCCAGGCGAGATGATTGCCATCTGGCACGGCGGGCTGGCCATTCACGGCGGGTTAATCGGCGGTGTGCTGGCGATTATTCTGGGCTGCAGATATTATAAGATATCGTTCTGGCAGTTTGCTGATATCATGGCGCCGTTTGTGATTTTAGGGCAGGCCATTGGCCGCTGGGGCAATTATTTTAACCAGGAAGCCTACGGTTACGAGGCGGACCCGTCGGCGGTGCCGTGGGCTATGTGGATTGACGGTGCGTATCGGCATCCGACCTTCTTGTATGAATCCTGCTGGGATTTGTTCGTGTTTTTTATTCTGCTGTTTCTGGCACGGCAGGCGTGGGTGCATCGCGGCGAGATTGCCCTGAGTTATCTGATGCTGTACTCTATGGGGCGTGTGGTTATCGAAGGATTTCGTACCGACAGCCTGATGCTGGGGCCGCTGCGCATGGCACAGGTGATGAGCCTGCTGCTGGTTTCTGGTGCCCTGCTGGTGATGCTGTATCGGCGCAAAACCGGTAAGGCAGAGGAACGACCGCTGATTGACGGGAAACATCGATTAGGGTAGGAGATTAAGTAAAAAAACTGTGAAATAATGGTTGCAGTACGCCCTGCGTTACGGTACAATTATACCATAAATAATATTTAACATTCCTATAAGGAGGGTTTTGACATGTTCGTATGGCATCGGGAAGAATTGTTAGTGACGCTGTCCACGGAATATTATTTAAGGGTTAGGGCACTGCTGCAGCAAAACGGAATTAAAATGCAATGCAGGCAGGCAGGTATTCGGGATCATGGCAAGAAACAGAATATGCTGCAGAAGCCTTTGGCGCAGTATTATATTTATGTGCATGAGGATGATCTGGAGCGGGCCGCACAGCTGGTACAGCAGATGGGACCGGAGGAATCCATCACAGTAAATTATCTGGAGTGGTAGAGTGATTATTGATGCCGTTGTATTGCCGAGGGGCGCACACAGCATTGTCCGGCAAAAAAACAAAACACAGAAAAAAGGACTATTGCATAGAACGGAACTGTCACGTGCTGTGCAGCAGTTCTTTTTCATTTTCTGTAATCCTTTTTCATATCAGACAGACATCGCGGCAGTTCTGAATGATTTCACGGCGGCACCGGTCAACATTAGAGCTGTCTGGCAGATAACAGCGCACCACAATGCATAATCGGCACATGGTTCTGGCTGAAAATCAATTACGATGAATGCACAGTGGGCGTAATCAGCAGATCGTGGTGACATAATGCTGCCTTCTGACGATAAAGCGGATAGAACATTCTGTTTAGTATAACACATGAATGAATTACTCTGTTGCAGACAAAAGTTGAAAGATATAAAATGCTAGTATAAATATTTTTAATTGGGGGATTTACAAAGCAAACCACACATGCTAGTCTGAACAATAACATATAATATGTGCCCTGGCATAAAATAAAAACTATTGTTTCTTGTTAAAAAGATAGGATTTAGATTATACAGCAGCGCATATTGTGCACGAAATTGTGTATTTATATTTTCAGAAAGAAGCGTGAATATTTTGGCAACTGCTGCTGTGACAGAAAAAATTGAAAAAAAGGATATTGCTCTGTTTGCCACCTGCTGGCTGGGTTACTTCTTTGCTTATTTCGGGCGTATGAACTACTCGGCCTGTATGGCAGCGATTATTGTAGCAGAAGGTTATTCGAAAGGGATGGTTGGCCTGGTAGGGACCGGTCTGTTTATCACTTACGGGTTAGGTCAGATTTTCAGCGGGTTCCTGGGAGATTATGTGGAACCTCGAAAAATGATTGTAGTCGGGTTAATCGGTTCCAGTCTCTGTAACCTGGGGATGAGCCTGGCACCAACCCTGAATCTGATGATTGTGGTATGGTGTATCAACGGCTTCATGCAGTCGCTGCTGTGGTCTCCCATTGTCAGACTGTTTGCGCAGTATTTTACCAGCCATGTGCGCGGAACGCTGGGGGTATATATTAACAGTACGGTTCCGGTGGGCACACTGGCAGCCTATGGTTTTACCGCTCTGATTTTAGAGATGACTGGCAGCTGGAAAATGGTATTTTTCGGCTCCTTCGTTGTCGTTATGCTTACTGCTGCGGGCTGGTGGGCAGCTACCGGTGTACTGCTGCCAAAACTGAAACGTGTGGATATTGAAGATACTGCGCCGACAGTCAGCGGCAAGGAACGGGAAGTACAGAAAGCGCCTCTGGGCGAACTGGTACTGTCCTCCGGTATGATATTCATGTGTCTGGTATTAATGATGCAGGGGATGCTGAAAGAAGGGATCACTGCCTGGATGCCGAACCTGATGGGTGAAAAATTTGAAATCGGTACAACTCTGGCTATTGTCAGCACAGCGCTGATTCCAATGTTCAATATCATCGGGATTAGCATTGCAGCAGCAGCCCGCAAAATCATCGGGGATGAAATCCGCTGCTCTTTCCTGCTGTTCCTGGCCGGTACGGTTTCGCTGGTTATCCTGTATATTACATCGTTCATCGGTTTGATTCCGATGTTTATCTTCTTCTCCATCGCAACCACCATTATGATGGCGGTGAATACCTGCTATGTAGGTGTTGTGCCTGGTTATTTTGCCAAAAAAGGTCGCAGTTCTTCGGTATCAGGGATTCTGAATGCGTTTGTAAATCTGGGGATTGCAACTTCTATGTTTGCAACCGGGGCATTCTCTGAAGCGTTTGGCTGGGATATGACGATGATTTTCTGGATTTGCTGCGGCGGCGCGGGGATTTTCTCCAGCTTCATCGGTTATCAGATCTGGAAAAACTATAAACTGAAACTGGAAACGTAAACCGCTTGTCAGTCAGATAAAAGGGAAGTAAAATGAAAGGAATCGTAATGTATGTTGTTGGGAAGGCCTGTGTGCTGGAAAAGGAATGGTGATACGGAATGGCAGTTTTGTTATCGGATTTGTATGAGAGCGTAAAAAATCAGGATATGACACTGGTAGCCGGGGAGCAGGGGATGCATAATGTGGTTCGCTGGCTGCATATGGTAGAAAGTAATGCAATATCTTCTTTTCTGGGCGGCCAGGAGATTGCCTTCACGACAGGGGTTGCACTGGGCAAAGATGAGACTTTGCTGGATCTGGTAAAATCCAACATTGAACACAAAGCCAGTGGGATGGTTGTCAATATCGGGCCGTTTATTCAGGAAATTCCGCAGGAGGTAATCGATTACTGCAATCAGGAAGGTTTCCCGCTGTTTGTGGTGCCGTGGAAAGTACACATGGCCGAAATTATGCGTAATATCAGCTATATGATTACAGAGTCGGATAAATATAATCTGGAACTGTCCAGCGCTGTCAAAAACGCAATCTTTTTTGGGGAACAGGAAGACATGTATATTCCGCAGCTGGAACGCAACAATTTCCTGCGCAACTGGGATTACTGCGTGACTGTGATTGATGTTCTGGCAGATGGAGAGTCGGTGCCGCCGGAAGAGATGCAGCGGTATCTGAAAATTATGGAAAATTATCTGATTTTCTCCCGAAAAAAAACCTTTGCCTTTGAACTGGGCGGCAGTATTGTGGTGCTGTTTGCTGATCACACAGAAAATATGGTGAAAAAACTGGTTGCCGATATGCTGAAACGATGCAATTTCCAGCGGGAACAATGTTATATAGGGATTGGCCGCTGCATGCCGAGTGCACAGGGCATCAGCAAATCTTATCGACAGGCCTGCCAGGTGCTGAAGCTGCAGAAAAACCTGCATAATGATAAAGGGGTTGTAGCATATCAGGAACTGGGGATTTATAAACTGCTGATGGATATTGAGAATCAGGATGTCATCAATGAGTACTATGCAGAAACCATTCAGCGGCTGGTGGAATATGACCGCCTGAATGAAACCAATTACTGTGAAGTGCTGCAGTGCTACCTCGATCACAGCGGCAGCGTAAAGGAAACAGCAGAGGCCATGTTTGTGCATCGTAACACAATTAACTATAAAATCAATAAAATAGAAGAAATGTTAAGCTGTGACTTATCTGAGCTGGATACACGCCTTTTGTACAGCATTGCATTTATGCTGAAGAAAATTATGTGATGTGTGCGAGAGCACAGTAAAAGTTATGCTTTAAGATATTGAATTTTTTTTACTATGATATATTATATTTATAGGTAGTATGAAGGGAGAACGATAAGGTCGTAATAAACAGTATCGGTCCCTTTTTAAAAATAATTTTTATATTTTGAAAGGATGGTAATTCAAAATGGCATTAACAGGAAAAGAAATTTCTCAGATGCATGCACAGTACATTGCACAGTCTTGGTCCAAATCCGGCGGTGCTGCAAGACCAATCAAAAGCGGTAAAGGTATCTATCTGTATGACTATGATGGCAACGAAATCGCTGACATGAGCTCCCTGCTGGTATGCGCTAACTTAGGTCACAGCCTGCCAGAAATGGTAGATGCTATCAAAAAACAGGCAGATGACATCTGCTTCGTAGCTCCTTGCTACGCTACAGAAGCGAAATCCACACTGGCTAAAAAAATCGTAGGTATTGCTGGTGAAGATCACTTCCAGAGAGTACTGTTTACAAACGGCGGTGCTGAAGCGAACGAAAACGCTATGAAAATCGCTCGTAACTACACAGGCCGTACAAAAATCTTCAACCGTTACAGAAGCTACCACGGTGCTTCCCTGGGTGCTTCCAATGCATCCGGTGACTGGAGACGTTTCGCAGCTGAAGTTGGCGGCGCTAACGGTTTCGTAAAATTCATCGACCCATACACCTATCATGACGGCTGGAATCCAGATGAAGAAGAAAAAGCTGCGAAATACTATCTGCACCTGTTAGAAGAACAGCTGCACTATGAAGGCGTTCAGAACATTGCTGCCATTATGATGGAATCCATCACAGGCGCTAACGGCGTTCTGATCCCGCCAAAAGGCTACATGGAAGGCGTACGCGCTCTGTGCGACAAATACGGCATCCTGATGATCTGCGACGAAGTTATGGCTGGTTTCGGCCGTACCGGTAAAATGTTCTGCTGGCAGAACTTCGATATCGTTCCAGATATCATCACATTCGCGAAAGGTGTTAACTGCGGTTACGTTCCACTGGGCGGCGTAGTTATGAGCAAAGAAATCTCCAAATACTTCGAAGAACACGTTCTGCAGTGCGGTCTGACCTACTCCGGTCATACACTGGCTTGCGCAGCTGGTAACGCAGCTGTTGACTACTACCTGAACAACAACGTTTGTGACCATGTAGTAGAAGTTGGTAAAGTTCTGGGCGCTTGGCTGAACG
>JAFYPD010000038.1 GCA_017547685.1 Peptococcaceae bacterium | reverse complement strand
TACCGGAAATATTTATGGATATGTAAGCAGCAGTGCAAAAATTTTAACAGCAGGGTATGAAAATATTTATTGCGAAACAGCTGCGCTGAAAACAGATGAAAATAATATTGCAAACTTTACAAGCAGAACAGCGGAACAGTTAGGCGAACAGAACACTTATGAAGCACTGGGCTGGGACTTTGAAAATATCTGGACATGGAGTGCCGCATTAGGGCATCCTGTACTGAAAAATGTGACAGTACCAGCTGAACCATATGAACCGAAGCCGGATAATTCCGTACAGTTCACTTCTCTGGTTACGACATTTGCAGGGGATGCAAAAACTTCCCGTGCCTTCACCTGGCATACAAATACTAATATCAATAAATCTGTAGTACAGGCTATAGAAAAGAAAAATTATAAGGATGAAACATCTTTCAGCGGCAGTAATGTAATTAGTACTACAGGTACTGTTACAACACTGCAGACTTCAGCAGATGGAGAAAAACGCAATGTTCATCACGCAAATCTGACTGGCCTTACAGCCGGCACGCAATATTATTATCGTGTTGGTGATGGTGAATCTGTATGGAGTGATATTTATACATTTACCACAGAAGCAGAAGATACAGAAGAATTTACATTTTATCATATCACAGATACGCAGGCCAGCAGCGGAATTTACAAAAATTATAAATCCATTCTGGATGCTGTAACGAAAAGTAATTCAGAAGGTGCATTTATTCTGCATAGCGGTGATGTGATGCAGAATAATCAGACTTCTCATTATGATGCAGTCTATAAAATGATTGCTGATTACACATCCTGGCTTCCATCTATGGTGACTCCGGGGAATCACGAACTGGAGAAGGATTTAGATAAAGATGTAACGAACAGCGCATATGCGGTGAAGAATCCAAACTATGTGAAAGGTGTGGAAAACTTTAAATCGCATTATATGTATCCTGATAACGGCCCTGCAAACAGTAAACAGCTGGTTTATTCCTTTGATTATGGCAATGCTCATTTTGCAATATTAAACAGTAATAATGTAAATGGCAGTGCGACAACCGGGCTGGACGATATGACAAAACAGATTGCATGGCTGAAAAATGATATGAACGCATCTGATAAAACATGGAAAATTGTTTCGGTTCATGTGGGGCCTTACAATACGTATGGCACAAGTTTAACATCTCTTGCAAATGCACTGGATGAACTGGATGTTGATGTGGTGTTTTTTGGTCATAATCACGTTTTCATGCGTTCCAATGCGATCAAAGGCGGAGAAATTAAAGCTCTGAATCAGGATGGATCTGTAGATGCAGAAAGTGGTACCGTTTATTATTCTTCCGGTTCAGCTGGTGGCAGCGGTACAATTAACGAAAAAGGGAAAAAATGGTTTGCTGCCACCAAATCGTCCAGTTATCCTACTTATGGTGTTATCAAGGTAACAGAAGATTCTCTGACAATCAATACGTATGAATTACAAAATGAAGAAAAATTAATAGATACCGTTACGATTAAGAAAAATATTCAAGAGTCCGATAAACCTGTGCAATCTGTCCAGCTGCCACGCAGTGTCACCTATTTATGGGAAACGGCAGATAAAAATGAAGGTACATTCCTGGCGCGTTTTAACTGGATTATGGATGCAGATGAAACAGCACCATCTTATCTGTTCTATGCAGAAAAAGATAATTACGAGAAAACTGGTAAACTTGAACAGATTGCCGCGAAAGTTACAACGGTTGACCTGACTGATAAACTAAATGCGAAAGGTTATAAAAACGGAACTGCAAATTATGAGGGTGAAGCCGGTGCAAAATACTGCTATGCGCCTGTAAAAAGTTATAAAGCAGAAACTCCAGCACTGAAACCAAATACAGAATATGTATACTGTGTTGGTGCAGACATCAGTGATTCCAACAGTGTAACCGCACTACAGACGATAAAAACTCCTGCAGCAGATACTGATACATTTAATTTTCTATTCTTCACCGATGCACAGCAGGGTGCTTGCGGCAGCTATGAAAAAACATTAAAGGAATATGAAACTTTAACAAAAACTCTGAATCAGGCTGTAAAAGATTATCCAGATGCTGCTTTTATTCTAAGCGGCGGTGACCAGGTGAATTATGGGATTGACACCTGGGAATGGGATGCTTTTTTCGCGAGCAGCCAGGATGTTTTCTCCAGATATCCGCTGTACCTGAGTACCGGTAACCATGAATGTGACGGCGCACCAGACTGGGCAGCCGATGGTAAATGGACTCCTGTAGACCAGACCTGCAGTGCAGTATTGGGGAGATATAACCCGCCTGAAAATGGTGTTGCTTATTATGGAGGCGGAAAAGACGGTACATCACCTGTTCTGACCTCTGGTGATGCTTATGAGGAATCGAAAGCAGGAAACTACTACTTTATTTATGGAGATACTTTATTTCTGGTAATGGATTTTCAGGATACTTCTGCCAAAGGCTTAACGGAAGCACAGCAGGAATGGCTGAAAACGGTAGTTGAAAATAATCCGGCAAAATGGAAAGTGGCAGTGATGCATAAAACATTGTTTGGCTATCGGGTTGGAGACCCTACTGCCGGTGTTTGGCGTACCTGGAGCGATACTTTTGATGAAGCCGGCATTGACCTGGTTCTGATGGGGCATGACCATGTATATACCCGCACGAAATATTATTCAGACGGTGCCGTAACAAATCCGCAGGAAGATGGTTCCGGAACCACATATATCACCAGTTCCAGTGCTAATGATGGAGGCCGTTCTGATCGATATAATCCAAATGCGTATACACTGGTTAACAGTACTGACCATTACGATCAGTCTTATATCGGGATATCTATTTCCCCGAAGGAAATCTGTGTAACCTCAAAAGGGTTTGATGCAGAGGAAAAACTGGTTACGGTAGAAAATAATGCTCTGGTAACAGATACACCGCGTTCTATGTATAAAGCGGATACTGAAACAGAACAGAAGGCTTATCAGTTAAATGTGACAGGCGGGATGATTCAGAATATAGAAGGTACCACTGCTGAAATTACAGCAGGTACGGAGGTTACTGTTACAGCGCTTGTGCCGGAAGGACAGGAATTTGTCAGCTGGACAGTTTCCGGACTGGAAGGGATTGATATCAATAGTCAGACGCTGACATTCCAGATGCCGGAACATGATGTGATGTTATCAGCAACATTCCGTACTGTGGATTCTGATGATACAGATTCCGATGATACAGATTCCGATGATACAGGTTCCGATGATACAGGTTCCGATGATACAGGTTCCGATGATACAGGTTCCGATGGTAACTCTTCTGGTTCATCATCTGGCGGCGGTTTTTCCGGTGTATATAATTATCCGGTAAAACTGGCTGGTGCAGATGGTGCGAATGTGACACTGAGTGACAGCTATGCAGTAGCCGGAGAGATTGTAACTATTACTATCAGCCCGGACAGAGGAAAACAGGTGGCTGAAGTGATTATAACAGATGCAAGTGGTAATGCAGTTTCCAGTAAGAAAATTGCAAATAATCAATATAGCTTTACAATGCCGGCAAACACGGTAAATGTAGATGTAATTTTAAAAGATGCAAATTATGATTTGCGAATTGTAATGCAGATTAACAGTAAAAATATTTTACAAAATACTGATTATGTTACAAGTGATGTGGCTCCAGTTATTGTAGATAACCGTACTATGGTTCCAATTCGTATTGTGACAGAACTGTTAGGCGGAACAGCTGACTGGGATGCTGAAACCAGAACGGTAACCCTGCAAATTAATGGTAAAATATTGAGTATGGTTATTGATGAAGAAATTCCGGGTTTTGGCACATCGGCAGTCATTATTGACAGTCGTACCTATGTTCCAATTCGTTATGTGGCAGAAAAACTGGGTGCAGACGTAGAATGGATTGAAGCGGCACAGCAGATTGTGATTGAAAAATAATTAAAAAAATAATAGTAAAAGCAGAACAGGCAGCGTTATGCATAAGCTGTCTGTTCTGCTTTTTATAATTATATTTTGAGATGTTTCGACTCCGTTTTGCTGCGCTCAACATGACTGTTTTTAGATATCCAGCAACAAGCAACATAACAGCGCTTATATATCCAGTTTCATGTCGCCGTCTTTGATGATGCCTTTTTTACGCATCAATTCGGATACTGCAAAAGCAATGATGGCCGGCAGTACAAAATGCATCAGAATAATCTGGAATAATACAGTACCTGGCGGCAATGCAGCAGTCATTGTCTGGAAGGTCATAATCTGTCCAACTAACCCGGCACTGCCCATCCCTGAACCGGTTGCGTTGCTGGTCATGGCGAATACCATGGTGGAAACCGGGCCCAGAATAGCGCTGGCAATGATGGCAGGCAGCCAGATAACCGGTTTACGCACAATATTTCCAATCTGCAGCATACTGGTGCCTAATCCCTGAGCCAGCAAACCGCCGATTTTATTTTCCCGGTAGCTTGCCGCCGCAAACCCTACCATATTACAGCAGCAGCCTACCACAGCCGCCCCGGCAGCCAGGCCGTTCAAATCTAAAATAATCCCCAGTGCAGCTGAACTGATTGGCAGTGTCAGGATAATCCCCATCAGTACAGAAACGATAATGCCCATCAAGAATGGCTGCTGTACTGTGCCCCAGTTGATTAAGGAGCCAAGCCATACCATAAATGCAGAGATTGGAGGCCCAAACAGCAAACCAACTGCCGAACCGGAAAGAATTCCGCAGAATGGCGTTACCAGAATATCCACTTTTGTTTTGCCGGAAACCAGATGGCCGACTTCAATAGCCACATAAGCGGCAATGAAAGCACCCAGTGGTTCCCCGGGCCCTGCCAGATGAATGACACCGTCGGTAAATACAGTGCCGGCCTGAATTTTAGAGGCAAATGCACCAACCATACCGGCAGTGGCAGCTGATAATAATACCAGAGGCGGTTCTTTAAATTTATAGGCGACTCCGCAGCCAATTCCTGCACCGGTAACGGCCGCCGCCATTTTACCAATGACAAAAATAGTGTCGCCAGCCTGTCCACCGATTAATGTACCAATCTGCTGAATGATGGTACCGATAATCAGTGTGGCGAACAAACCGGTTGCCATGCCGCTGAGACCATCGATAAATACTTTGTTGAGCCATTGTTTGAATGTTTGCACGATAAAATCCCCCTTGACAGATTTGTTGTTAAAAGATATATCATTATATACATAACCGAAATAAAGAAACAAGCGGGGGGTGGCCATTTTGAGCCAATCTGTCAATACAATTCGTTTATTACAGCAATCGTTGCAGCTGATAATCAAAGAAGGTGCCTGCTGTATTGATGCAACAGCAGGAAAAGGAAAGGATACGTTGTTTTTAGCAAAGCTGGCTGGGGAATCGGGCCGTGTACTGGCTATGGATATTCAGCCGGCAGCACTGGAAGCAACAGAAAAACTGCTGCAGAAACATCATGTTGCAGAGCGGGTAACTCTGATTTTAGACGGACATGAGAATATGCAAAAATATGCAGAAACCGAATCAGTCGACTGTATCATGTTCAATCTGGGATATCTGCCTGGCGGCGACCATACAATTGCTACAAAAGCAGATACCACCATACAGGCTCTGGAACGGGGGCTAAACTTATTAAAACCGCTGGGTATGATTTCACTGGCAATCTATCATGGCGGTGATACCGGATTTGCAGAGCGGGATGCTGTGCTGAACTGGCTGAAACAGCTGGATTGTAAGCAATATACTGTACTGGTGACAGATTTTTATAATCGTCCAAATCATCCGCCGCTGGCTGTACAGATTATAAAGGAACGATTAAATTAAAAGAAATGTATAATGTATACAAAATTATTTATTGCGGTTCATAACGAAATCGCTATAAATTGGGGTTAAATTAATAAGAGAATTTTGATGATGTATTATTTATGAGAAAAATATGGATAAAAATTCATAATTTTATCTTGCAATATGGCAATTGTGTGGGTAAAATATAAAACAAGTTATCTTACGAAGAACGGAAGAAAGGCAGCATGTAAGAAATAAAAACTGAAAGGTTGATTTTTTATGATGAAAAACAAAAAATTCGTAAAAGGCATTGCAGTGGCAGCCATTGCAGCAATGTCTATGGGCATGCTGGCCGGCTGCGGTGGCGGTGAAGCGGAGCAGCAGCAGGAAGAAAAAACTTACAAAATCGGCGTGGTACAATTAATGCAGCATGGTTCGTTAGACCAGGCAAATCAGGGTATGATTGATGGTCTGGCAGCAGAAGGTTTTGTGGTGGGTGAAAATCTGGAAGTTGATCAGCAGAACGCCCAGGGTGATCAGTCCAACCTGCAGAGTATTGCACAGCAGTTTTTGTCTAATGAAGTAGATTTAATTATGGCAATTGCAACACCGGCAGCACAGGTAATGGCTTCTGCTACAGAAGAAATTCCTATTATCGGCACAGCAATTACAAGTTATACGGAAGCTGAGTTAGTAGAAAGCGATGAAACTCCAAATACAAATGTAACCGGTACACATGATATGACACCAATCGCAGAACAGATTGACCTGATTCTGCAGGTAGTTCCAGATGCAAAAACAATTGGTACGATTTATACATCCAGCGAAGCAAACTCCATTGTACAGATTGAAATGATGGAACAGGTTTGTGCAGAACGCGGTTTGAATATTGTAAAACGTACTATTTCCACAGTAAATGACATTCAGCAGGCAGCACAGAGTATGGTAGAGGAAGGCGTAGATGCTGTATGGCTGGCAACGGATAACAATGTGGCTTCCGCTATGCCACAGGTAGTTGGTGTTACTGATGAAGCCGGCCTGATTACCGTATGTGGTGCTACTTCCATGGTAGAAGCTGGCGGTACTTTAACTTATGGTATCAATTACTACTATATCGGTTATGATGCAGGTGTAATGGCTGCACAGATTCTGAAAGGTGAAGCAGAACCTGCTACTATGGCTGTTCAAGGGCCAAAAGTAGAGAACATGGATTTAATTGTAAATATGGATGCAGTTGAATATATGGGTATTGAAATTCCGGAAGATTTAATGGAACGAGCTACAAAAGTATCAGCCGCTGAGTAATGTAATATGATTTAAAAATAGAGATGTGGAAATGCATCTCTATTTTTTGAATTTTAAATTTCTGCATAACAGTGTGTGAGTTCTGTGTTAAAAAATACAGTATTATAATGAAAAAAACTCTTGAAAAGAAAAAGAAAAAAGAGTACAATAC
>JAFYPD010000037.1 GCA_017547685.1 Peptococcaceae bacterium | reverse complement strand
TCCTGTTTTTTTCGCTGTTTCAACGATTTTCTGTGCAGACTGATCCAGTAATTTATGATCGAATGCTTTTAAACGAATTCTGATTTTCTGTTTTGCCATGTTTTTCCCTCCTTCGCGCCCGATTAACGGACATTCTCCACGGAAGTTACCTAGCACACGGTGTCTGGCGTGTCGCCGCCGCTAGCAATCTCCCGCTTCATCGCATGTCTTACGCAACTCCTAAATATTATCATACCGGAAATACATTTGCAAGCCTTTTTTATGCGTATTTATGCGATTTTTTCGCCCTATCACATTATTTTTACTTATAGTATTCACTAAAAAGAATCGTGTCCACAAACCCTTTATTTTATTAAACGATTAACGGAATTTCTAATATTTTCAGAACATATAACCCCCTATTACATATTGCATAAAAATTTACGGGTTATTGCAGCAGCCTTCACCGTTACAATAACCCGTTTTTAGAGTTTCTGTATTAAATTGCGTCTGAACAGAAATTCAGCGCTTTTGATTTATTCACTTTTTTGCGGATTCGCTGCACCGCATTATCCACTGATTTGTTTTCCAGCTGCAGGGCCAGTGTGATTTCATTATAGGACATACCCATCATACGCATCAGCAGTACATTCAATTCCATCTTCGACAACAACGATGTAATCTTCTGCATAATCTCTGCATAGGTTTCCCGTTCCACCACAGTATTTTCCGGCGATACAATCTCACCGCTGGCATCCCGTTCAATCAGGTAAGCAGCCTTGCCTTCAATCTGTTCGTCATTTTCATTATAGTTGGACATCGATACTGCTTCATTCAGCACCATATGTTTTTTCCGATTGGAACGTTTCACACAGGAATCCAGTTCTCGCTTGATACACAGATACGCAAAATTTTTAAACTGTTTCCCGCTTTCCGGTTTGTAGCATTTTACACTCTGCACAAAGCCGATCATAGCCTCCTGCATCAGGTCATCCCGCTCGCCGTCTTTCAGATAGTATTTATCGCAAATATAACTCATCAAACCCTGATACCGTTTCAGCAGATGTTCCATAGCCTCTTCATTTCCCCGCTGGGCCGCTTCAATTATTTCCTGCTCTGGCTTATCTGCAAATTCCATTCACAATTCCTCCTAATTTGATTCCCGGAACAATTCTGTCGATAAATATCGTTCCCCCGTATCCGGTAAAATTACTACAATGCGTTTTCCTTCATTTTCAGGCCGACTTGCAACCTGTTCTGCCGCCAGCACAGCAGCGCCGGCAGAAATGCCTGCCAGAATTCCCTGTGTTTTTGCCATCATACGGGATTCCGCCATGGCTTCATCACCGTCAATCATCAGCACCTCATCAATCAGACTTAAATCCAGAATAGACGGAATAAACCCTGCGCCAATCCCCTGAATTTTATGAGCACCTTTCGGATGACCATTGATCACCGCCGACTGCAGCGGCTCCACGCCGATAATTTTAATATCCGGATTATATTCTTTCAGGCCGCGGGCAACGCCTGTGATGGTGCCGCCAGTACCGATTGCCGAAACCACGATATCAACCCTGCCTTCTGTATCGGCATAAATTTCCTGGGCGGTTGTCAGATAATGCGCCATCGGGTTTGCTTTATTGTCAAACTGACCGCACATATAGCTACCCGGAATTTCTTTCAGCAATTCCTCCGCTTTGGCGATTGCGCCAGCCATGCCATCACCGGCCGGTGTCAGAACAATTTCTGCGCCATACGCTTTCAACAGGCTCTGCCGTTCTGCACTCATATTTTCCGGCATGGTCAAAATCATCTGATACCCTTTAACGGCTGCCATCAATGCCAAACCAACGCCTGTATTGCCGCTGGTTGGTTCAATAATGGTTGCGCCTGGAGCAATCTTCCCTTTTTCCTCTGCATCCAGCAGCATATATGCACCAACACGGTCTTTGATACTGCCGCCCGGATTAAAAAATTCCACTTTTGCAAGCAGTTCCGCTTTTAGCTCCGGATTATTCAGATGCAGCCGCACCAGGGGGGTTCGGCCAATCAGTTGTCCAATATTATCATAAATCATCGCTGTCACCTTTTCCACTTATTCTGCTATTCTTCCATAGTATTCACACGCTAACAAAAATCATACAACAGTTGAAAGAGTTTTCTTCCTTTATTCTATATATCATAGTCTACGCGATTCTGTTCCAGAATGCAAGTACTCCCTTTGTTTTTTTACTATTTCCAGAAAGTTTTTCAAAATTCGCTCCCTTTTTTGCACCCTTCTTGACAATTTCCACAAGATTCTGTCAAACTTTGAACAGATAATAAAAAACAGCCAGAAAAGTACAACGCCTCTCTGACTGTTACTTACCATCCCATTATACGTTATAAACATGTCTTTAACTCATAAATATCAGTCCGCCTGTTTTGTACGGACGGATTCTTTTTACGAATCACATCCAGATAATCCAGGTCAATCTCCGCCAGAATCACTCCCGGCTTGTCAGACGCTCTGGCAATCACTGTGCCCCAAGGGTCAACCACCATACTGTTACCGTATGCCACAAACTTTTCTTTCATACCCACCTGGTTCGGCGCAATAATATAGCAACCGTTTTCAATTGCCCGGGCACGCAAAATCGGCTCCCAATGATCCTTGCCGGTCGGCAGGGTGAAATTGGCCGGCAAAAATACAATCTGCACCCCCTGCAGTGTCATCAGGCGGAACAGTTCCGGAAACCGCATATCATAACAGATGGCAAAGCCCAGATGCCCCAGTTCTGTTTCCACCGTTGTAACCTGTTTGCCGGGTTCTTTCCTGTCTGATTCCCGCACACTGCTGCCATCAGGCAGTGTCATATCAAAATTATGCAGTTTGCTATAGCGGGCCACAATCTCACCCTGCGGATTAATCAGCACAGTTGTATTATAAGTACGTGATCCGTTCGGATTCACTTCACTGATGCTGCCGCCATGAATCCAGACCCCATGTTCTCTTGCCTTCTGCATAAAAAGCTGTGTTGTCGGCCCTGGAATGGTTTCTGCAAACTCCGGTTCCTCGCTGAGAATGTTCACAACTTCTGGAAATGCAACCAGCCTTGCACCTTTCGCAGCTGCTTCATCGATATACACCGCTATCTGTTTCCAGTTCTGCTCCTTGTCATTCTGTGTATCCATCTGCACAACTGCAGCCATATACTTTCTCATGAAATCGCCCTCCGTTTCCTAGCCAATCCAACGCATTGCCTTATCAACCGCTTTTTTCCATCCGCAGCAATTCTCCTCACGCACCGCAGCTTCCATCTGCGGCGCAAACTGCTGCTCCACATGCCAGCGCTGTGCGATTTCCTCTTTGCTGTTCCAGTAACCAACAGCCAGTCCTGCCAGATACGCCACCCCTAACGCAGTTGTTTCTGTAATAGCCGGACGTTTCACATCACAATTAATAATGTCTGCCTGAAACTGCATCAGGAAATTATTCCGGCAGGCACCGCCGTCTACTTTCAATTCTGTCAGATTCAGCCCCGAATCCTCTGCCATTGCCTGCAATACATCGTTTGTCTGATACGCAATTGCCTCCAGAGCTGCGCGAATCATATGACTGCGGCCCGTGCCGCGTGTCAGCCCAAACACACTGCCGCGCGCATACATATCCCAGTATGGTGCACCCAGCCCTACAAAAGCCGGCACCAGATATACACCGCCGTTATCTTTCAGTTCCAGTGCATATTCTTCACTTTCCGCAGCCGTTTCAATCAGATGCATTTCATCACGCAGCCACTGGATAACGGCTCCGCCAACAAAAATAGAACCCTCCAGTGCATATTCCACTTCATCATTTAATGTTGCCGCAATCGTAGTAACCAGCCCGTTTTTGCTGGCAATATACTGTTTCCCGATATTCATCAGCAGAAAGCAGCCCGTTCCGTACGTATTTTTTGCCGATCCCCGTTCAAAACACGCCTGTCCAAACAGAGCCGCCTGCTGGTCCCCTGCAATCCCTGCCACCGGAACCTGAACCCCTTCACTCTGTACAAAGCCGTAAACTTCAGAAGAATTCCGCACTTCCGGCAGCATGCAGGCAGGAATCTGAAAGCGTTCCAGTAATTTATCATCCCATTTTAATTCGCGGATGTTATACAGCATGGTACGGGATGCATTGGTATAATCGGTCACATGCACTGTACCGCCGGTCAGTTTCCACACCAGCCAGGTATCTACTGTACCAAATAACAGCTCACCTTTTTCCGCCCGTTCTCTTGCACCCGGTACATGGTCAAGAATCCAGCTGATTTTGGTTGCCGAGAAATATGCATCGATAACCAGACCAGTTGTTTCACGAATATAATCAGCCCAGCCCTCTGCCTTCAGCTGATCACACAAATCCGCAGTGCGGCGGCACTGCCATACGATGGCATTATAAATCGGTTTACCGGTATCTTTCTCCCACACGATGGTTGTTTCACGCTGGTTGGTGATGCCAAGCCCTGCTACATCAGCCAGTGTAATTCCGGCTTTAATCAGTGCTTCCTGCAGCACCCCGTACTGGGTTGCCCAGATTTCCATCGGGTCATGTTCCACCCAGCCCAGCTGCGGATAAATCTGTTTGAATTCCTTCTGGCCAACAGCAATAATATTCTGTTCATGGTCGAAAACAATGGCACGGGAACTGGTTGTTCCCTGGTCTAATGCTACGATATATTTCATCTGAAATCCCTTCTCCTGTTCAAACTTGATATCTTTATTATACGAGATAGCACCTGCCATACACAACCTTTATTTCCTGTGCGTCCATTCTGTTATCTTTCTTTGACGAAAACTCTTACACTAGGAAAAGACCGCAAGGCCAAGCCTTGCGGTCTGAAACAATATCTATTTTTATGCGAATGCGATGAATGCAACTGCTACCAGGAACACGGTCATAACAATAACCATCGGTTCCCCGATCGCAGCGCGATAACTATCTGGATCATATTTTTCCGGAATATCGCCAGAGCCATCCAGCGCACGCGGTTCCTGACACAGGAACTGCATTGGGTTTGCCATCAATTCATTGAATACATCGTAAATCCAGCGGAAGAAACCACCCAGCGCCGCACGAGTCGCACATACCAGAGAGGAAATGCTTAAAATCAGAGCTACGAACGGTTTCCGATACAGCCAGTCTGTATCCAGAGTCAGCTGTTCGTGTGGTTCCATGTGAGCCAGATACATCATAAATGGCACCATTGCTACGCCTAACAGCTGGATATACTGTACAATATGGTCAACGGTAAATGGATGGTATTCCATCGCAAACGGCAGGAAACGGTACAGTAAATCAGGGAAAATCCCGTAAACAGTACACAGCGTTGCGCCAATACCCATTGCTGCATACATATTTTTTGGAATTTCATTTTTGATTTCCACTTCTTTGCCTTCACGCAGGAAGATGAAATAAATCATTTTCATAGTGATGGATAAGAAAGTACCGACACTTGCCAGCTGCAGCAGCAGTTCGATAGCCGGGAAGCCAGCCTCCATCGCTGCAGTAATCGTAATAGATTTACTGATGAAACCATTGAACAGCGGAATCCCGGAGATAGAGAACGCTGCAATGACAAAGCATACAAATACAAACGGCATTTTCTTAGCCAAACCGCCTAAGTGGTTGATTTTGCGAATGCCTGTTGCATAAATCACTGCACCAGCACACATAAACAGTAAAGATTTATACAGAATATGGCTGAATGCGTGAGCGGTTGCCCCGTTCAGCGCCAGGTCGGTACCAATACCAACACCAGCTACCATGAAGCCTACCTGGCTGACAATGTGGTATGCCAGCAGACGGCGCATATCGTTTTCGATAATCGCGAAGCAGGCACCATACAGAGCCATGATAACACCAACCCACATCAGGAATTCAGTACCTGCAAAAATACGAATTAAGCAGTATACTGCAACTTTTGTGGTGAAGGAGCTTAAGAATACGCTGCCAGTGATAGTACCTTCCGGATAGGCATCAACCAGCCAGCCATGAATTGGAGGAATGGCAGCATTTACTGCAACCCCGATTAAAATCAGCCAGAATGCCAGGTCATGAGGACCGCTCGCCAGACTGCTTACCATCATTTCACCAGCGCTTACTTTCAGGAAAATACCAGCCAGCAGCATGTTCCCGCCAAACATATGAACCAGCAAATACCGGAAGCCGGCTTTTCTGGATTTGGCAGTATTGTTGCACCAGATTAAGAACAGAGAAGAAGCTGCCATCAGTTCCCAGAAGAAGATTAAGGTCATCCAGTCACCGCACAGAGTCACACCCAGCGCACCACCAGCATAGCACATGCTTGCCAGCGCTTCCATCCAGCTCTTATTGTGCATGGAATAGATGCCGCCAATGACAGCCATCATACTGAAGATTAAACCGAATACCCAGTTTAACCGGTCAACCTGAACTACATGCAGGTCGATACCGTTAATAAACGGTACAATCCATTCTGCCCCGTAGGACAGGGAAAACATCGCAGCCAGTGCCACCAGCGGACCGCCTGCCAGAACGAATTTACGAACACTTTTCGGAACGATTGCGGCAATGAACCCGGTCGCAATCAGAACCAAACCAGGATGGAACACCATACTATTCATCACCGTCACCTCCGTCATAATAATCTTCGTCACGCTGCAGCAGCGGAGCTAATACTTTTTTCGCAAACAGAATTAACAGCCAGCCGCCAGCAAAACCCATGATAATGTCAAAACCAGGCATAGTGTGCCAGAAGTTATGACCATGCGGATGCGCCATCAGCACTTCCATAACTACGGAAGCTGCTACTGCAATGGCAATGATGATATAGATTTTCTTTTTATTCAAAGACTGCATCACCAGCCACCCCCGATCCAACCCTGAGTAATGCTCTGTGCCGCCATGCTTGCCAGATCATACAGATGTGGCCCGAAGTTAGGCACGATACCCAGAATTACAGATAATACTGCAGTTACGCAGATTGGAATCAGCATAAATTTGTTTGCTTCACCGTAGGATTTGAATTCGCCTTTTGCATTTGGTTTAAAGAATGCCAGATAAGCAACAGGCATTAAATAGGACAGACCTAACAGCGCACTACCGATTAATACCGCAATGAACAGCGGCTGATTAACCTGTAATGCACCCAGTGCCAGGTTCCATTTACTGATAAAGCCAACGATGAACGGCATACCGGCAATCCCTAAGGAAGCAATTGTGAAACACGCCATGGTGATTGGCATTTTCTTGCCAATACCATGCATATCGCTGATATTGTCTTTGTGAGCGGTTACGATAATCGCACCGGCACACATAAAGAGGGTGATTTTCATCAGTGCGTGAGCAACGATGTGGAAATACGCACCCAGAATACTCAGAGGAGCTAACAGTGCAGCACCCAGTACAACATAGGACAGCTGGCCAACAGTGGAGAATGCCAGTCTGCGTTTCAGGTTGTCCTGCTGCATTGCAATCAGAGAAGATGCAATAATCGTAAACGCTGCTACCCATGCCAGAACATCCGCACAGCCAATCTGCGCCAGCAGCTGAGGACCAAATACGAAACCAATCAGCCGCAGTACACAGAATGCGCCAGCTTTAACTACCGCTACCGCATGCAGCAGTGCGGAAACCGGTGTAGGCGCAACCATCGCCGATGGCAGCCAGCCATGCAGTGGCATGACACCTGCTTTTACAGCGCCGCCCAGTACCATCAGGAAGAACAGCATCTGCAGTACCCATGTCGGAGCCATATCCGCAGTCAGGAAACCGCCGGCCTGGAAATCCAGAGTACCAGCCATTGCATAGATTGCAACGATACCCGCCAGCATCAGCTGACCGGTCACTAAAGTGTACACCAGATATTTACGGCCAGAGAATCTTGCTTCTTCGTTTCTTTCATGGAAAACCAGAGGCCAGGTTGCAATAGTCAGCAATTCATAGAAGATAAAGAATGTCAGCAGGTTTGCAGATAACGCAATCCCGATGGCAGCAGACAGACAAACCGCAAACGCTGCGAAGAACCCTGTCTGTTCTTTTTCATGATGTCCGCGCATATAGCCGATTGCATAGAAGGAAACCGGAATATACAGGAACGAGGATACGCAGGCGAATACCATACCTGCCGCATCAGTACGCAGTGTAAAACCAAGTGTATCGGTAACCTGGAACAGTGTATATTCGTACACATTACCAGCCAGTACCGCAGGTACCATAGAGAATACCAGCAGGCATTTGATAAACGCTGCTGCTACACTCCAGAAGTCACGCACGTTTGGTTTTTTACCGGTAAACATGATCAGGATTGCCGCTAATAAGGAAACCCCTACCGCCAGAAATGGTCTAATATCAACAATTGTCATCTTAAGAACACCTCCGGCAGACCTAATTTAATAATACCATCAACGATGGACGCATTGCAGAAGCCCAGTACCAGAATGCCTAACCCCATCACAACAATCGGGATTAACATCTGCAGAGGCAGTTCCAGTTTCCCGGCTGGAGAGTTAATTTCTTTCAGCTGAGGATCTTTATTTACAAATACATTTTCCATTACACGGAAGAAGTACACAGCATTCAGCAAGCTACTGATTACCAGTACTGCAACATAGATATACTGTTCGGTACTCATAGCACCCAGCATGATATACCATTTGCTGAAGAAACCGCCTGTTGGAGGAATCCCGATCATACCCAGAGCTGCAATGCACAGAGTTACAACTGTCAGAGGCATTTTCTTGTGAATCTGACCCAGCTGACTGATGCGGAATTCACCAAAACGATACTGGATACCGCCGATTACCATAAACAGAGAACCTTTCATAAATGCATGGTTCACAATATGCAGAACCGCACCAATTAAACCATACACACTGCCGATTGCCAGACCAACTGCAATGTAGCCAATCTGCGCCACACTGGAGTAAGCCAGCATACGGCGGAAGTCATCCTGGGCAATTGCCATAACGGAACCCAGAATAATACCCATAGCACCTAAAATACCAATAACGGTTAAGCCGTGCTGTACAAACAGATGCTGTGCGCCAAACAGATAGAAGAAGAAGCGCAGCATTGCATACGCAGGCACTTTACTCATCGCACCGGAAATCAGCGGAGCTGCACCTGGATGAGAAAATGTATACGCGTCAGGCTGCCAGCCGTGGAACGGGAACAGTGCCGCTTTAATACCAAAAGCTGCAATAAACAGAGCAGCAGCCATAGCAATTAATGGAGAATCCATCTGCCCCTGCAGCAGGCCGGACAGGTCTGCCATATTCAGAGAACCGGTCATCGCATACAGGAAACCAATACCCAGCAGGTACAGGGAAGCAGCGATAGTACCGATTAACAGATAACGGAACGCAGCCAGTGTCCCTTTGCTGCCGCCCAGTGCGATTAAACCATAACCGGACAGGGAAGCAATTTCCAGATATACGTACAGATTAAATACGTCACCTGTTAAAGTCATACCGCTCAGACCTACACACAGCAGAGCCATTAAGGTATAATAGCCGCCCATGTACAGCCAGTTGGACTTTTTCAGGAACGGTGTACTGAAGATTGCAGTCATCATAGCCAGGAATGTAATCATGGTTACGATAATTGCGTTTACAGGGTCTACTACAAATTCGATCCCCAGCGGCGGAGCCCAGTTGCCCATCCAGTAATGGATTGCCTGGCCGCCATCCTGTACAGTCTGCATCAGCAGACCGGCAGAACATACAAATGCGCCGAACAGCGAAGCAATTGCCACCCATTTGCCAGCCTGTTTATGGAAATAACTGAAGAACGGGCTCAGTAACGCAGCACTTAAGGGCAGTAATACAATTAATACAGGAAAGTGTTGACTCATTTATCTGCCCTCCCCAGAATTTCATCTTCCTCAACAGAGCCAAAGGTTTCTTTGATACGCATTAACAGCGCAATTGCAACACCTGTAGTACCTAGGCTAACTACGATGGCAGTCAGCATCAGAGCATGAGGCAGCGGGTTGATGTACAGATCAGGGTTGGTTGTGATGCCATTTAAAATTGGAATCATGCCGCCCTCTTTCTGCGCAAAGCACAGGAAGAAGAAGATTACAGCAACCTGCATCACGTTCATAGCCATCATCTTTTTCATGTAATTGTTGCTGACGATCATACCGTACATACCTAAAAACAGTAACATCAGAACCAGAGAGTAGATCCCTTTGGTTGCCAGAAAGTTGTTCAGAACATCCATTGTACTAGCGCTCACAGCAATCTACCCCCTCTTCCTTGTCATCATCGTCATCTAAACGTTCAATAATTGCATCCATAATATCGATGATTGTCATCATTACGCATACGGTAACCCCGATTTCAATCATCAGAATCCCTAACGCATGCAGCTCGCCCCAGTGATGCATTGGAACAGGCAGGAATGTGTAATCCAGGAATTTCCCGCCGCCAGCCAGTGTCAGCCAGCCGGTCGCTGCATAGATAAACGTGCCCACACCGGCACATACAACCGCTTTGGCACCTGTAATGTTAAAGTTTTTTCTGTCGGCGCCCTGAATCAGACGTACCAGAACAATCCCTACCGCCAGCAGTGCACCGGCCTGGAAGCCGCCGCCCGGGCTGTATTCACCGTGTGTCAGAATGTAAATCCCGTACACCAGTGTGAAAGGAATGATAATACGGAAGGAAGAGTCCAGAACAATACCGCCGAAAGGTTTTTTCATTTTGTTATTGCCCATTGTTTGCTCCCCCTTTCTCTTTTTTCCCTTTTTTCAGAACTTTTTTACCTTCTTCTGTGTTTATCATCAGAATCAGGCAGGCTGTTAAACCGGATACAAACATTACAGAAGTTTCCCACAGAGTATCGAAGCCCCTGTAGTCAGCCAGAGTCGCGGTTACAATGTTAGGAGAACCGGTATCCTCTTTCGCGTGTTCAATGTAATGCGGTGTAACATGCTGGTTCGGTGCAGAATCCACGTCGCCAATCGGCGGCAGGAATACAGTGCAGAAACAGAACAGGACAGTTACAACAGCCATCAGAATTGTTGATAATACTTTTCCCATTGTTATTTACACCACCGATCCACTTTTTTCAGCGCTGCAATAAAGAAGATTGTAGACATAGTCCCGATAACCGCCTCGGTAAAGGCAACGTCAGGAGAACCAAACATAAAGTACGTCAGTACCGCGCAGAAACTAAACGCACTATAAATAATCGTGCAGGCCAGAATATCTTTTGAAATCAAAATGCAGACTGTTATAAAGATTAAGAATAACAGCAGCAGAGCTTCGAGAATTAATACTTGCATGCTTATTCCTCCTCCTTATCTTTCAGTGTCCATACAGGATGACCGGATTTCAGCGCCGCTTTCCCCAGAATATGGGTCCCGATTGGGTTTGCCAGGAATACCAGCAGAAATACGATAATCATTTTTACAGACAGCAGATTCGGGCCTTCGTAAATTACCAGACCCAGACAGGCCAGCATCAGCCCTAATGTTTCACTGTTCCCGGATGCATGCAGACGGGTATAGAAATCCGGCAGACGCAGTAAACCGATCGCAGAAGCCAGGAAGAAAAACAGACTTGCAGCCAGCAGAACAACTGCAATAATTTCGTTGATTGCTAAACTCATACGTTTTTACCTCCCATATATTTTGCTACGATTACAGAACAGATAAAACCTAAAATCGCATAGGAAATTGCGATATCCACATACATGTCAGGACGGCGGTCCACATAGCCGAATAACACCAGTAACAGAATGGTATCGGCACCGATAACGCCCAGACCGTTCATGCGGTCAAAAATTGTTGGTCCCTGGAAAACACGCTGAAGCATCAGCCCAATAATGATTACTACAGCGACCATAATAATACCCCAGATAGTACTCATTACTGTACTTCTCCTCCTTCTACCACTTCATAGATAAACGGTTCACCGAACAGGTCAGCAACCTTCTGCTGCATACCGCCGCCTAACAGCCCTTCCGCTGCACCGTCGGTCAATGCATGAATTTCATATAAGCCGTCTTCTGTCACATTCAGAGTAACAGTCCCCGGCGTCAGTGTAATGGAGTTAGCCAGAGTGGTGTGCGCCATTGGATTGTCATATTTAATACGGAAAGCAATCACTCTTGGATTAATTACCATTTCAGATTTTACAGTTGCTTTTACAACGTCAATGTTTGCATTTACTACTTCTTTCAGCAGCCACAGCCAGTACACTGCATATTTGCCCAGATTTACATCAAAAATAAAATATTTTTTTGTCCCGTCCGCATTCGGCAGAAGCAGCAGCGGCACACAAATCCAGGCAGAAATAATTGCCGTCAGAACCCCGTACAGCAGGAATTTAAAATCCACTTTACCGCTTAAGAGGAACCAGAAAGCAAACAGCACAACAGCCAGCACCACCAGATGTTTCACCGGGGAGCCAACAATTGTTTTGTCATTCAGCATGTCTTTTGTTTTCAACTTCGAACACCTCCTTACGTTATTATTTTATTCGTAATCACAAAATTTCCATTATCCATATAATGATACTCGACAGACCGCTCAATAGTCAATGTTTTTTCCTGGATTTGTACAGGCAATTTATAAAATTTACAGGGAATTCGAATTTCTTTTGTACCGCATTTATCCGCTTGTGATTTTATTTGCAATTGAGAAAAAAAGAGCACCGACGCTTTGTCGGTGCTCTTTATCCTTCGGCCATTAGCCTCTATTAAATTTCTTATTAAATGCCTCTACTCTACCAGCAGCAGCATGAACACGCTGTTTACCGCTGTAGAAAGGATGGCACTGAGAGCAGATTTCTACTTTAATATCTTTTTTAGAAGTAGATCTGGTTTCGAATTCGTTACCGCAGGCGCAGATAACTTTTACAGTTTCGTACTGTGGGTGAATACCTTCTTTCATCCGTTACACCTCTTTCTATTGAAATTCCGAAATTACACATTACATTTGATTAGTATACTCATTTCAGGGCAATTAGTCAATCATTTTTTTA
>JAFYPD010000036.1 GCA_017547685.1 Peptococcaceae bacterium | reverse complement strand
ACAAAAACAGTACCCTTGTTAAAGTGCGCAAAAAAACCAGAAAGAATCATGAAAGCAAAAGATTCTTTCTGGTTTTTTGTACATAGAGAGCGAGGCATCGCAAAAATCATCTAATCTGATGATTTTTGCAACAGCCCCTTTTTTGTGACCGCAAACAGCCTGAAAAACTTTTTAAGACTTGCTGATAATGAAAAACGGCAGGGGTACTAGCCGACGCCCCTGCCGAAAGATACATATTTTTTTACTTCTTCTCGCCGAACAGCTCACTCACCATGGTGGAGCCCAGCACCATCACAGCGCCGATCACACCCCACAGGCCGATATTTTCCTGCAGAATCACTGCGGAGAGGATAATGGCCACAACCGGGTCGATGTAGCTGAATAAAGCGATTGTCTGCGCTTTCAGGCCGCTCATAGAGCCAAAGTACAGTGTGTAGGCGATACCGGTGTGCACAATCCCCACAAAGAGCAGCATCAGAACGGCAATCGGGGTGAAAGAAATATCGGCAAAATTTTCTGTCAGCAGCGTGTAAGGCAGAATGGCCACCGCTGCCATGCCGAGCTGCATAATGGTTTTATCGTAGGCCGGGATATCTCTGATGTACTGATTCAGCACTACGACCGTCGCATACAGCAGTGCAGCGCCAAGGCCAAGCAGAATACCTTTCAGTTCGCTGATACCGCCAAATCCGCTCTGCGGAATGCCGGACACAAACACCATACCGGCCAGTGCCACAGCCACACAGGCTGCTTTCAGCGGTGTCAGCTTTTCTTTAAATAAAAACGGTGATACCATTACTACAATCACAGGTGCCATATAGTAGCAGAGGGTGGCAACTGCAACGGTTGTATACTGATACGCTTCAAACAGCAGAATCCAGTTAAATCCGATTAACGCGCCGGAAATCATCAGAAACGCCAGATTGCGCCGGATAGCGCCGCCATCCAGCCGCTGTTTTTTTACAAACAGCACCAGCGTCAGCAGAAACAGTGTGCCGATTACGCCTCGAGCCAGCGCCAGTGTGCTGGACGGCAGCGGAATATATCTGCGGAAAATGCCGATGGTACCAAAGATAGTCATAGCGGCAATCATCATCAGTTTATCTCGATTGTTGTTCAAGGGTGTCACTCCTTCGTTGGCAGTTTCTCTACAGTATACCCCATCGCCTGCAATATGGTCAATATGATGGCGCGATGTATACAGAATGTAGCTTATGGAAAGTGCTTTGTAAATTTTTCGGGAAAATATTTTACGGAACCGGAGAAGAATTTACAGATTTTTAACGCATACCTGATAGAACACCTGTCGATGTGTCTGCTAAACTTCCATTAAGGAAAGCAGATAAATTCAGGAGGCGTTAGATACAATGAAAACAACTGGTAAAAAATTAATCGCAGGTGCAGTATCGTCTGCATTGCTGCTGGGGATGTTCCCGGCGGCCGGTTTTGCAGCAGACGTGGATGCAACAACACCGTCTGCATTGCAGTTTGGCAGACAGGCGGCTGTGACAACACCTGCAGCCGCAGGATTTGAAAACGGAAAATCTTCGCTGGATATTGTGCAGATTGCCCGCTATGATGCCGGGATGACCAATGCCGACGGCGGCGTGATGGAAATTGTGGATTACAATAAAACAACCGGCTGGGCGTATGCCATCAACGGGGAAGCCGGAAAGCTGACAGCCATTCCGCTGAGCAATCTGCAGAAAGGTGATACCGTGTTTCAGCTGAATGGCAGCGATATTGATGTGAAAGAGCTGGTGAAAGAGGAAGAGTTCACGTACGGCGATATGACCTCCGTGGCAGTATCTCCCGACGGCAAACTGCTGGCGGCAGCGGTACAGGCCGAAGGCTATGCAGAGAATGGCCGTGTGGTGCTGTTTCGGTGTGAAGCTGATGGTGGTCTGACATTCCAGAAAGCCTTTGAAACCGGTGTGCAGCCGGATATGGTAACCTTTACACCGGATGGCCGCAAAATTCTGACTGCCAACGAAGGGGAGCCAAGGGAAGGATACGGTAAAGACATAACAGATCCGGCCGGTACTGTAACAATCGTGGATGTGGCCGCAGGAAATGCGCAGACCGTTGGTTTTTCGTCTTTCAGCCGCAAGGATTTGGCTGCACAGAATATTGTGCTGAAACAAAAGGCAGAACCAGCCGCAGACCTGGAACCGGAATATATCGCTGCAACGAATACGAAAGCCTATGTAACACTGCAGGAAGCCAACGCCATTGCAGTGCTGGATTTAGAAAATAATTGTTTTACCGGAATCTATAGCGCAGGTTTTGAGGATTACAGCAGCGTTGCAGTCGACATTGACAAAAAAGATGAAGCCTATCAGGCGAAAACCTATGACAGTCTGCGCGGTATCCGTATGCCGGATGGTATCAGCCTGTATGAAGCAAATGGAAAAACCTATCTGCTGACAGCCAACGAAGGGGATTCCCGCGAGTGGGGCGATGAAGACGCGGGAACCGATTATCTCAATGAAGATGAACGTAACTTTGGAAAAGGTAAAACTTCTCCAACGGGTGCTATCACAGCAGAAAAAAATGGTTTGGAAGGCAAGGTTGTATTCTTTGACAGCAGCGATTATGACGGGCTGGAAAATGATAAGGATTATCTGTTCGGCAGCCGCTCCTTTACCATGTTTGAAGTAACGGGCAATGGCCTGAAAGAAGTGTTTGACAGCGGCAATGATTTTGAAGCAAAAACAGCAGCCTATCTGCCGGAGTATTTCAACTGCTCCAACGATGAGTTGAGTATTGATGACCGTTCCGGCAAAAAAGGGCCGGAGCCGGAAACGGTTGTCACCGGCAAGGTGGGCGGTAAAACCTATGCTTTTGTAACCCTGGAACGCATTGGCGGTGTGATGGTTTACGATATCACCAATCCATCCAGTGTATCCTATGTGAACTACATTAATTCCCGTGATTTCAGTGCTGCTATAGCTGGAGATGATTCTCCGGAAGGGTTGAAATTTATTCCGGCCAGCGATAGCCCGACAGGCGAAGCACTCTTACTGGCAGCCTGTGAAGTAGGCGGTACGGTGGCTGTATATGAATTATCCGGCGAAGATACTGGTAATGATAATTCTGGCAGCTCCAGCAGTTCTGGCAGTTCCAGCAGTTCTGGCAGTTCCAGCAGTTCTGGCAGTTCCAGCAGCAGCTCCGGCAGTACCTTCGTAAAAACAGATAAATCTGATTATGACACACGGATTGTACTGCAGATTGGCAGCCGTAATGTGAACGTTGATGATGCAACGGTTTCCAGTGACGCAGCGCCGGTGATTGTGGATGGACGCACGATGGTGCCGCTCCGTATTATCACCGAAACATTAGGCGGCACAGCAGACTGGAATAGTGCAACCCGCACTGTTACACTGCATATTGACGGCAAAACACTGACTATGACCATTGATAAATTCGTTCCAGGATTTGATGTAACCCCAGTGATTATTCATGACCGCACCTACGTGCCAATTCGTTACATTGCAGAAGCGTTAGGCGCAACCGTACAGTGGGAAGCCGAAACACAGCAGATTATTATAAAAAAATAAACGCGTAAAAACAGAAGCAATTTTACTTGCAATCCCTCTGAAAAGCCATTGTGTAATAAACGCACAGTGGCTTTTTTATTTATGGTTGTGCTATAATGGGAGCAAAAGATTTTCCGTGACAGAAGGTGAAACCATGGAGTGGGAGGAACAGTTCCCCGACGGCGTCAGTATGGTGGCCGGGGCAAAGCAGCGCATTGAGGGCGAGGAGAAACCAATCCGCTATATCAATGGCCGCTATAAGCTGCGCGGTGAAAAGGAAAGCCGCTGGCTGTATAACATCCGTTATCAGGTAGACGGCGAAGATTTGCTGATTATCGAGCAGGAGCAGGATAAGGAGATTCGCCTGCCGCTGGAGCAGGTGGAATATTTAAAGCTGCGGCCGTTTTATTTTGCGGCGTGTATTGGGTTTAAAGCTTTCGTTTTCTACAATATGCAGGCGCATCAGGCGCGTTAAAATTGCGTATCACTGTGTTGTTTTCAAATTTGCTTGCTTGCGTACAACAGGTACGCGGCGCTTCACAAATTTGAAAGCCGCCTTGTGATACACAATTTTCCCTGCGCCTTTGGACAGAGCGGAATGATGACAACCACGTCAGGTTCAGCAAGAGTCCAAATGCGCCTTGCCGCGATAAAATTTCCCTGCGCCTTGGGATAGAGCAGAGCGAAAATTTTTACGCCTTCAGAACTGGAATTGTATACAGGATTCTGGCAAATCCTGCTTGACAAAATAATTCTGGATGCATATACTTATACCCATAGAAAACAGCAATGGCGCTGTGGGTGGCAACACTCGCAGTGCCTTTTTTTATTCAGGAAGAGGACAAAGGGTGTATCAATACGATTTTTTGGAGGGATTCAAGATGGAAACTGCAGCAATGAATGTGCCTGACATGTTTGGCAGTATGGTGTTTAATGATGCCGCCATGAAGGCGAAACTGCCGAAGGATGTTTATTTAAAACTGAAAGAAACCATTGATTCCGGCGTGGCGCTGGATCCGACTGTGGCCGATGTTGTGGCAAATGCCATGATGGACTGGGCGATGGAGAAAGGGGCTACTCATTTTTCGCACTGGTTTCAGCCGATGACAGGCATTACCGCTGAAAAGCATGACAGCTTTATCACACCGGTGCAGGGCGGAAAAGTGATGATGGACTTCTCCGGGAAAGAGTTAATCAAAGGGGAATCGGATGCATCCAGTTT
>JAFYPD010000035.1 GCA_017547685.1 Peptococcaceae bacterium | reverse complement strand
TAATGTATCCGGAAAGGCTGGTTTCGATTATAAAAAACCAGTCTTTTTTTGTCAATATGTAACAAAATAACAGGAAGTGCTTGTCAAATGTACAGATTTTTTATAAAATAATTGTATAAAATTTTTGTAAAATATTATGGAGGTTTTTATGAAGAAAAAACTGAGTCTCCCACAGCAGATTCTGATTGCGCTGCTGCTGGGGATTGTAGTAGGTCTGGTGTGTTATTTTACCGGCGCAGCAGCATTTACTGAAAATTATCTGAAACCATTCGGGGATATTTTTGTAAATCTGCTGAAGTTTATTGTAGTTCCTGTTGTACTGTTATCGATGATTCAGGGGATTATCTCCATGGGGGATATGAAAAAAGTTGGTTCCGTGGGCTGGAAAACAATTGCCTTTTTTATGGCGACCACTGCAGTAGCCTGTGTGGTTGGTCTGGTAATGGCAAATCTGTTTAACAATGCAGGGCTGTTTCCGACACTGGCACTGGGTGATACGACTTATGAAGCAAAACAGTTTGATGGATTTATGAGTGTTCTGGTAGGCAGTTTTCCGTCTAATATGTGGAAAGCATTTGTGGATGCAAATATGCTGCAGGTAATCGTAATTGCGCTGTTTCTGGGCGGTTCTATTCTGGCTGCCGGTGAGCAGAGTGAACCGGTGAAAAAACTGGTAGATTCCATGTACGCCGTGATTGAACAGCTGATGACCTTCATTATCAGCCTGTCTCCAATCGGGGTATTTACTTATATGGCATGGGTTGTAGCAACACAGGGGGCGGCGATTCTGGGCTCTCTGGCGCTGGTTCTGCTGTGTGCCTACATCGGTTATTTCATTCATGCAGTTGTGGTATACTCTATCTCTGCAAAATTCGGTGCAGGGATGAACCCTGTAACATTTTTCAAAGAAGCAGTTCCTGCTATGATTTTTGCGTTTACTTCTGCTTCTTCTGCGGCGACTCTGCCGGTATCTAAAGAATGTGCTGAAAAAATGGGTGCGGATAAAAACATTGCCTCTTTCGTACTGCCGCTGGGCGCAACCATTCATATGGACGGTACCGCAATCTACCAGTGTGTGGCGACTGTATTTCTGGCTACCTGTGCCGGTGTTGAATTAAGTCTGATGCAGATGCTGATCGTGGTTGTGATTGCAACTTTATCTGCAATCGGTACTGCGGGGACACCGGGCGCCGGGGTTATTATGCTGACAATGGTACTGGGTACACTCGGTATTCCGGTTGATTATATCGGTTTGATCATTGCGGTAGACCGTTTGTTTGATATGGGCCGTACCACAATGAATATTACCGGTGACATTGTTGGTTCCCTGTGTGTAACAAAATGGGAAAACGGTAAACTGAATCATTAGAAGCGCGTATAGACACTTACGGGGGATACTGTTTTCGGCGGTACCCCCATTTTATATTCCTGCGGAGATAAACAACAAGAAAAATACCAGTGATTGCAGCGGTTTCGGTGCTGCGATCACTGGTATTTTTCTTGGCAAAGCTGGGGTGAAACCACAAGATTCAAGGCATGTGGTACGCATCACAAATCCACGCTGAAATAAACCTGTAATACGGAGTGAAACTTATGGAAGTTTCTTTCGAAATGGTGAGATGCCCGTGAGGTGCATGACAGACAGTCGATTCTAACTGATTTTCTGCGCTGCTTGGAAACCAATTAAAATAGAGAAATAAAAGAAAAAGTTAAAACTTTTCTACGGCCGACAGCGTCTAATTAAGTGCAGATGTAAAGGAGGTGACATGCAATGAATCGAGACAATGAAGTATTAATTGAACAACAATTGATTGCCGATTATAAAAAACTATACCGGCTGGCCTACAGTTATGTGCACAATGAGAATGATGCACTGGATCTTGTACAGGAGAGTGCATATAAAGCGATCAAAAACAGCCATTCTTTAAAGAATCCCCAGTATGTGAGTACCTGGCTTTATCGGATTGTCATCAATGAATCTATCAGTTTTCTGCGTAAACATAAACAGCAGGATACGGTACTATATGATTTAGATGGAGAAACAGAAGATAGGTATGTCGATTTTGACTTATATCAAGCGCTGGAGCGGCTGGAACCATTAGATAAAACAGTGGTGGTGCTGCGATATTTTGAAGGGATGCAGCTGAATCAGATTGCACAGACGCTGGATGAAAACCTGAGTACGGTAAAAAGCCGTCTGTATCGGTCGTTGAAAAAATTGAGAATCTCTCTGGCAGAGGAAGGAGTGAACCTGGTATGAATAGACAGGAGCAATTGGATATGATGAAACAGGAATATGAACAGATTGAAGCGCCGGAACAGGCATTACAGGCGATTCAGAAAGGGATTCATCAGGCAAAACAGGAAAAAACGAAGGAAGAGAAGGTTGTAACGATGGAAAAGAGAAGAAACGGGAAAAAAAGAGGCTGGAAACCAGCAGTGTCGGCTGCAACCGCCGCTGCGTTACTGGGCCTGCTGCTTATTCCAAATATGAATCCGCAGCTTGCGATGGCGGTGGAAGATGTGCCGGTGCTTCATAAAGTGATTGAACTGGTAACCATTGACCGGTTTCAGCAGAAGGCGGAAGAGGGTATGTATGATGCCAGTGTGGAAACACCGGAATTGATGGTTCAGGGTGATGCTGTTATTCAGAGCAGTGCGGGAGAAATCAATGCAGAAGTAAAAAACTACGCCGAACTTATGATTGAAAAGTTTCATCGGGAAATGGAAGAGAAGGGCGGTGTATATGGGCTGGATATCACGTATCATGTGGTGACCGATACTGATGACTGGTTTGCTCTGAAGATTTCTACCACGGAAACTATGGCTGGCGGTGCGGAAACACTGCATTATTACAATCTGGATAAGGCATCCGGGCAGTATGTACGGTTAGCGGATTTATTCCCGCAGGAGACTGAATATGTAGCGGCAATCAGCGAAGATATCAAAGCACAGATGATAGAGCGAATGGAAGCCAATGAAAATGCGGTGTATAACATCAATTGCGAGCTTTCGGAAGATAATTTTGAACAGATTGCCGCTGATCAGAATTTTTATTTTAATCAGGACGGGCAGTTGGTGATTGTATTTGATGAATATGAAGTGGCACCAGGCTTTATGGGCTGTCCGGAATTTATTATTGATGCAGAAGTGACAGAGACATTACTGGAAAAATAGCGGAAAAGAGGCTGAAGCAAACAATGATTTTGCACAGCCTCTTTTTATGATTCTACAAAAATATATTGACAACCTGGTATCATATGGTATGATATAGGTGTACTAGATAATATAATACACATAGAACAGTTCATACACGAACTCGGATAGAGAGGAGTGAAGCCATGATATTAATCGACTATAAGAGCCGCAAGCCGATTTATGAGCAGATTATTGATAACATCAAAAGTCTGATTGTATCCGGTGTGCTGAAGCGGGATGAACAGCTGCCATCCGTACGGCAGATGGCGCAGGAACTGGCCATCAACCCCAATACCATCCAAAAAGCATATACCGAACTGGAGCGGGAAGGCATCACCTATTCGCTGAAAGGGCGAGGCAGTTTTGTGGGCAGCAGTTTACAGGAACTGCGTACTGTACAGCAGAAAGCGCTGCTGGAACAGCTGGCGGAATTGAGTGCTGATTTATATCGGCTGCAGGTGCCGCAGCAGGATGCGTGGACAGTGGTACAGCAGGTTTATGAACAACAGAAGGAGGATGAGGCGTATGACTGAAAAAACAGGTATTACTGTAACAGGACTCAGCAAACAGTTTGACAAAATTCAGGCGTTACATCAGGTATCGACCACCATCCAGAAAGGTTCCATATTTGGTTTAATCGGCAGCAACGGAGCGGGAAAATCCACGTTTCTGCGGCTTCTGGCCGGTATTTATCGCCCCGACGAAGGGCAGATTCTGATTGACGGGCAGCCGGTGTATGAAAACGAAGTGTTGAAACAGCGTATTTTTTATATTTCTGATGACCAGTTTTATTTTCCGAATAGCAATATGGAAGAACTTGCAGCTTATTTTGCGGTTATCTATCAAAAATTCTCCTACGAGAAATTTTACGAACTGACGGAGCTGTTCCGGCTGGACAGTAAACGTAAACTGAACACCTTCTCGAAAGGGATGCAGAAACAGGCTCATATTATTCTGGCGTTATCCTGCCGGCCTGATTATCTGTTCTGCGATGAAACCTTTGACGGGTTAGACCCGGTGATGCGTCAGGCCGTGAAACGATTACTGGCCGGCGCCGTGGTAGAACAGCAGATGACACCGATTATCGCCTCCCACAACCTGCGGGAACTGGAAGATATCTGTGACCATATCGGATTATTGCATCAGGGCGGCGTTATCTTTGAACGGGAGCTGGATCATTTACAGAGCAATATTCATAAAGTACAGTGCGCATTTGCGGCGCCGAAAAGCAGGGAGGCTTTTACCGGGCTGGATATTGTCACATGCGAACAGCGCGGCAGCTTATCGGTTTTAGTAGTGCGCGGCAGTGCAGAAGAGACAGAGGCACGCGTGAAAGCAATGGAACCATTATATTGTGAATTATTACCGTTGACCCTGGAAGAAATTTTTATCACCGAAATGGAGGTGCTGGGCTATGACATCCAACAACTCATCTACTAAAACAGCCAGAAAACAGGGAACCTTTCTGATGCACAGCCTCCGCAGCTACTGGTGGATTGCGGTCATCTGCTCGGTGGTGTACGGCTTTGCCGGGCCGGTATTCACTATGCTGAAACTGGACAGTGTTACATCCGTCAGCAATGTCAGTACGTTCACAACGGAAGAGCTGCTTCTGGAAACACAGATGAACCAGATGGTGCGCTGGTTCCGGGCGGAGGGCTTTATCCCGCTGTACTTTTCGGCTATTGTGCTGGCCGCTGTGATTGGCTGCGTGATGTTCTTTTATCTGCAGCAGAAAAAACAGGTGAACTTTTATCACAGTCAGCCGATTACCCGCACCAGACTGTTTATGAATCAGTACATCGTCGGACTGTTGTTAAATGTAGTGCCGCTGCTGGTGATGATGGCTGTTTCGTTCCTGCTGGTAGCAGCGTATCGCATGGGTGCGATTATAGATATCGGGGTTATTCTGCAGCATACCGGTTATATTCTGCTGCTGATACTGGCCAGTTACAGCATTGCAGTATTCAGCGGTCAGCTGGCGGGTACCATGATGACCCAGATGGCTGTGAATACAGTGCTGCATTTTGGTGTACCGGTGGCGGCATGGGTTGTCAATATGCTGTGCAATCTGTTTTTTGCCACCTACAACGGGCAGCCGTCCCTTATTGAGGCATCGCTGAAATTCTCGCCGGTTTGTGCAGCATTTCAGTATATCGACAGCATTTCTCATGCAACCGGATTGCCTGTTATGACGGCAGAACCTATGGAGGGCGGTATGCTGGCTGTACTGCTGGGTATGACCATCGGTCTCTCTGCGCTTGCCTGGGTGCTGTATCAGAAACGGCCGAGTGAGGCAACTGGAAAAGCGCTGGTATATCCGGTCAGTGAGCCGATTTTAAAAGCGTATTTAATGTTTGTGGTTGCTATTACAGCCGGACTGATTTTTGTGGCTGTAGGCAATAAAATTTTCTTCTATTTTGCGGTAGTCTCTTTTGCCATTCTCACGCACATGACATGCGAGGTTATCATCCAGCATGATTTCAAAGCTATGGCGAAACGTATGCCGCAATGCGCGGTGATTCTGGTGCTGATTCTGGTAATTGTAAGTGTATTCCGGTTTGATTTGCTGGGCTATGAGTCCTATCTGCCGGAGCCGGAAAAAATGCAGCGGGTATCGTTGACTGTGTCTGGTGCTGAAGATATCAGTTTTTACGGAAACGAAGGAAACTACAGTGCAGATGCTGCCGTGAAACAGGGTGTGTATGATTTGCTTTATCCGATTGTAACCGGGCAGCAGTACCGCACCAGTGATTTTGACGGCAATCATTCCCCGTATGATACGGGATATGAAGAAACAACATCGATTACAGTCCGGTATCAGATGAACAGCGGAAAAACGGTAAACAGAATTTATCGCGCTGTGCCTGCGTCTGCCATTGAGGAAGCATATCAGAATCTGTACAACCGGCAGGCCTACCGGGAAGCGGTATATGCCGATGTGCTGACAGCAGCGCCGGAAACAATCTATAATATGACTGTGGATGATACTATGATTTATAATCAGGATCAGGATGCGGAACGGCGTGTGGTGGAAACCGTAGCGGTTGCCTATGAAGGTGAAATTGCTGTGACCACAGTGCCGATGGCAGAAACAATTAAAGTAGAAAAGGAATCCAGTTATGCCACGATGGCGGCTATTCTGGAAGCCTATAAACTGGATGTGAAAGACCGCCGGTTTGATTCGCTGAAAAAAGCGCGTCAGTACGGTGTGCATATTCAGCTGAAACGGCAGGGACTGAGTAACAGCTATTACTATTTTGATATGCCGGTTTACGAAGATGACAAGCGAACTATGGCTATTTTAAGCCAGCTTGATATTGAGGAAAATGACCGCAATTACAGTGATGCACTGATTTTCCGCTGCGACCCGTCTTCTGAGGCGGAACTGCGCAAGATGCTTGATGTAGCATATTTAAATCTGGAAGCGCAATCTCAGAAAGAAATTGACAATCTAACTATTGAAAGATGTGTCGAAATGCTGAGCAATCAGGCGGAACTCACGGGTCAGATTACCGGCGTAGATAATGTAAACCAGTTTATACAGCAGACCGAACTGATGAACGACGGCGGTATCTTTGTGGAATATGATAACAGCCACTTTGTATTGCTGCGCTATAATCATACAGGCAGTAACGACTGGAACAATCAGCTGCTGTACAAAGGAACATTGCCTGAACAATATCAATAAAACCATATTAATTGAATTCGACCACCGTGATTCTATCGAGTTGCGGTGGTTATCATTTCTGGACGGATTTCTGGATCGTGTGTTATACTGCATATTCTGTAAAGTCGATCTTTTTATGAAAGGAATGGCGGTGAAAAGAACTGGCAGTACAGTTTAGCAGCGAATGGACTGGTATGTGCTGAAACCTGAAAAAGATTAGAGGGGATACCGTTGTATTCATTATAATTGATTATTATACTATATATAGTCGATTAATATTTCTGCAAGTGGTAGCACATATGAACATATTGGGTATATGGAATATCATAAATATGCAACAGAAACAATACAGCAGTTGGAAAGCGACTGCAATAAAAAGGTATTGTTGGACTGGCATATTTCTTTATATGAATGGAATTTCTATTTCCTGAATCATTTGATTGTTTTGTTCAGACTGTGTCACAACAGCAGAACGGACAATCATTTTTATTTCCAGGAGGTTTTTTATGTCTGAAAAACAGGGTTTTAAAAAAGAACTGCGCCCGGTTGATGTCTGGGGGCTCGCTCTGGGGGCAATTGTAGGATGGGGATGTTTTATTCTGCCAGGGAATGCGTTCCTTCCAAAATCCGGTCCCCTTGGTATGGCAATCGGTATGCTGCTTGGTGCAGGCATTGTCATTGTGATTAGCTTGAGTTACGGCTATCTGATTGAGAAATTTCCGGTTTCCGGCGGCGAATTTGTTTATGCGGACTCAGCATTTGGCAAAGTACACGGGTTCATCTGCGGCTGGGCGCTGATTCTGGCATACTGGTCGTTAATCCCGTTAAATGCCACAGCGGTTGGTTTAATCAGTCGGTATCTGTTCCCCGGCATCATTCAGGTTGGGGCGCTGTATACGATTGCAGGCTGGGAAGTATATGCCGGTGAAATTATTGTGGCATCGGTTTTTCTAGTGGCACTGGCTTATCTGAACATCAAGGGCGTAAAAGGCTCCGGTATGCTGCAGACAGCAGTTTCTCTGATTCTGGTAGCCTCTATTTTACTGGTAACTGTCATCGTATTATTTAAATGTCATGATTTCACCAATTTGATGCCTGTGTTCCAGAATGAAGGCGGCCGTACCACCTTCTCCTGTATTTTTGCAGTTGTAGCAATGACGCCATGGGCATTCATTGGTTTTGACTGTATTCCGCAAGCTGCGGAAGAATATAGCTTTTCGCATAAAAAATCTTTGTTTTTAATGATTTCCGCTGTATTGGTAGCTGCTTCACTGTACATCTGTATCAATACCATTACAGCAATTGTAATGCCATGGCAGGATTTGCTGGCCCAGAATCCATTCTGGGCCACTGGTACAGTAATTGAAATGACCATGGGCAAACCTGGTCTGTTCCTGGTAGGGATTGCAATGCTGTGTGCGGTTGTTTCCGGTATGAATGCATTTTATCTGTCGACTAGCCGTCTGTTATATGCAATGGCGCAGGTAAATGCACTGCCAAATATTTTTGCTGAGATTGATCCGAAATACGGGACACCAAAGAAATCTATTCTGTTTGTTATGGCAGTTTCTCTGATGGCACCATGGTTTGGTCGTGAAGTGTTAAACTGGATTGTTGACATGACTTCTGTAGGTGCTTCTCTGGCATTCACCTACACCACAGCGGCAGCTGCTGTGCTGGCATGGAAGGCTGGTCACAAAGGACAGAGTTTCGTTGGGATGCTGGGTGTAGTTGCCGGGGCATTCTTCCTGGGTTTGCTGCTGATTCCCGGTATGCCTGGATTCCTGGCCGTTCAGTCGCGGATTGCGCTGGCTGTATGGACCGTGTTAGGGATTATCTTCTTCTTTATCATGCGTAAAAAGTATCTGGGCAATAAAGATAACATGGATCATATCCTGCAGATGAAAGGTGTTACCGAGGGAAGCTGCCCGGTAATTTGTCAGGAATAATTCTTATTTCCGCCTCCAAATATATTAGTTATGAAAAGGCCGCGGTTCTTTCTTATAAACAGGAATCGCGGCCTTTTTCTGTCTCTTGGGAAGGTATCCGACAGTGTTTTACAAACTACAGGAAATATAAAGTAATTTGATGGCGATTTAAAATACTGCTGTGTTATAATATATACTAAGAGTAAGTGTGAAAAGGAGGCGTTAAGATTGAGTTACATCAGGGCCAATGAATTCACGTTGCGCAATGAAACGGTGGAGTATATTTTCCAGTGTGCGCCAACGCTGGGATACAGCGAGGAGGAAATCGAAGAATATCTGGCGGCGTTTGACCGGAAATTTTTAAAAGTATTTTATGAAAAAGCGAAAGCAGAAGATGCTGCGTCTGTTATTACCAGGGATTTAGATGCCTTTATCAATGGGCATGCCTACGGTTACAACACGCGGTTCTGTCTGCTGCGTTACGGAAGATAAGGCAGGTGTTTGAATGTTTTACGATTATGCAAAAGTACATGTAAAAGCTGGCGATGGAGGAAACGGCATTGTGGCATGGCGACGTGAGAAATATGTGCCAATGGGCGGTCCGGCCGGCGGTGACGGCGGCGATGGAGGCTCTATTATTCTGGAAGCCGACAACAATCTGCGTACACTGATTGACTTCCGCTACAATACCCATTATAAAGCAGACCGCGGAAAACATGGTCAGGGCAGCAGTATGCACGGTGCGGATGCGGAAGACAAGCTGCTGAAAGTGCCGGTTGGCACTGTGGTGCGTGATGCCGAAACCCAGCAGATTCTGGCTGACTTAACAGCGGCCGGACAGCGGGTGGTAGTGGCCAAAGGCGGCAGAGGCGGCCGCGGCAATACTCATTTTGTGAGTTCTACCCATCGTGCACCGACTCTGGCGGAAAACGGAGATGCCGGGGAAGAACGCTGGATTACCCTGGAATTAAAACTGCTGGCCGATGTGGGGCTGGTCGGGTTTCCGAACGTGGGGAAATCCACCATCATCTCTCATGTATCAGCAGCAAAACCAAAAATTGCAGATTATCATTTTACCACAATCGTGCCAAACCTGGGCATGGTGAAAGTGGATGAAGGGCGCAGTTTTGTGATGGCTGATATTCCCGGCTTAATTGAAGGGGCTGCAGAGGGTGCCGGGTTAGGGCATCGGTTTCTGCGTCATACCGAACGCACCAAGGTACTGGTGCATGTGCTGGATATCAGTGGATCCGAAGGCAGAGACCCGCTGGAGGATTTTGCCATTGTCAATCAGGAACTGGCTCGTTATAATGAATCGCTGATGAAGCGGCCAATGGTCATCGCGGCCAATAAAACGGATATTATGGGCGAAGTGGATTATCTGGCCCGCTTAAAAGAAGAATTACCGGAATATGAAGTGTTCCCAATCTCCGCTGCAACCGGGGAAGGGCTGAAACCACTGGTATATCGTCTGGCTGAACTGGTAGAACAGGTTGAGCTGGAACCGGCGGCAGTAACACCGACCGAAGAAGTAAAAGTGACCAAAGTAATAGAAGATGAAGTAAAGTTTGCCATTGAGAAAGATGAAGCTGGCGTATATGTGGTATCCGGTCCGGAAATTGAACGGCACTGGAGGAGAACCAACTTTGTCAATGACGATGCCGTATCAAGATTTTTACAGATTGTTGAAGCCATGGGCGTTGTAAAAGCGCTGAGAGAAGAAGGCTGTAAAGATGGAGACACCGTAAGAATCAAAGATGTAGAATTCGACTTTATGGATTAGTGTGGGGGATAAGAAATGGAACTGTTATTTTACTGTCTTGGCGGTCTGGGGATGTTTTTATTTTCCATGAAATGTATGTCCGACGGGTTACAGGCACTGGCCGGCGATAAACTGCGTGACATTCTGGAAAAAGGGACAAAAACTCCGATTCGCGGCGCGTTAACTGGTGCATTAGTAACCGGTCTGATTCAGAGCAGTGCTGCAACCACTGTTCTGGCCATTGGTCTGGTAAATGCACGGCTGATGTCACTGCGTCAGGCAATCGGGGTTATTATGGGGGCCAACATTGGTACCACTGTAACCGCATTCCTGATTGGTTTCAAACTGTCCGACTACTCGCTGCCAATTGTATTTTTAGGTGCAGCAATCCTGTTCTTTTGTAAAAAAGAAAAACTGGTACATCTGGGTACCGTTATTCTAGGCTTTGGTCTGCTGTTCTACGGGATGGATGTTATGGGTCAGGGGTTAAAACCGCTGGCGGAATTTCCGCAGTTTACCAATCTGATGCTGATGGTAGAAGACAACATTATTTTGGGTGTTGGTGTGGGTGCCGTTTTAACAGCGGCAATCCAGAGCAGTAGTGCTTTCATCGGGATTATGCAGGAACTGGCATATCAGGGTGTTATGACCTACAATCAGGTTGTGCCGATGCTGTTCGGTAGTAACATTGGTACCACTGTAACTGCACTGCTGGCTGGTTTAGGTGCTACATTAAATGCAAAACGTACCTCTTTTATCAACCTGATGTTTAACACTCTGGGGACGTTCATCTGGCTGCCATTGTTCCTGCTGGGTATCTTCCCGTTCATGATTGAAACTGTTGCCGGTTTTACACCTGGCGGCTGGGAAGCAATGAACGTGAAAATGCAGGTTGCGTTAACGCACGGGATGTTTAATATTGGTAATACTCTTTTGTTTCTGCCGTTTGTAGCTGTTCTGGACAAACTGGTATGCAGACTGATTCCGGAAAAAGAGGAACATGTGGACTGGGATATACAGCCAAAATATCTGGAAAAACGTCTGTTGAACAGTGCGCCAATGGCATTATCCTGTGCAAGCCGCGAAATGCTGCACATGGGTCGTATTGCGGCTGAATCGTTAGAATATGCAGTCGATTATTACTTCCTGCACGGGGAAGATGACAAAAAAGAATCGATGCAGCGGGAAGAAACAGTGGATATGCTGGAACAGGCAATCACCAATTATGTTGTGGAAGTTACCCATAACCATGATCTGGATCAGATCCTGTCGGAACGCAGCTATATGCTGCTGCAGGCAGTTGGTGACCTGGAACGAATCGGCGACCACGCAGAAAATCTGATTGAGTTAACCGATTATTGCCGGGAAAACAAAATTGAGATGTCCAAAGAAGCGAATGACGGTCTGCGTGAAATGATGCAGCTGGTGGAACGTGCTGTACGAGACAGCTTAAATGCACTACGCAATAACGATAGAGACCTGGCGATCAAAGTCATTGAACAGGACGACTGCGTTGACGTGATGGAAGTGGAACTGCGCAAAGGTCACATTGCTCGTCTGAATGCAGGTGCATGCAGTGCCGGTGCCGGTGCCGTATATCTGGACATTTTGTCTAACCTGGAACGAATCGGCGACCATGCCGTAAATCTGGCCCAGGAAGTATTAGATAAAGGCAGAAAAAACTGATTTTTCATAAATATTTCAATAATAGGGCTGCTGCATAACCATGCGGCGGCCCTTGTTTTGTGGAAGATGCTGTACATATTATGGTTTGTGTAGAATGACGGTGTAAAGTATGATAGAATATAAGGTAACATATAAAAAAGTAAAACATATCACACTGCGCATTATGCCGGACGGACGGCTGGAGATAACAGCGCCGCGCCGCACCAGCAAAGCGGCGATTGAAGATGTGATTACAAAAAAGCTGGAGTGGATTATGGCCCACCAGCAGAAGGTGGACATCCTGAAGCAGGAACGTGAGGAAAAGGAACTGCTGAATCAGTATTTTAACGGCGGTCAGGTGGCTTATCTGGGCAGGATGCTGGCCTTGTATGTGATACCGGACGGCAAAAGAGGCTGGCAGTGGGATGGAGAATCGCTGCAGCTCTCGGGATGCAGCAATGAAGTACATTGCCGACAGATGGTGGAGCAGTTTTATCGGCATCAGCTGATTCAGGTGATTATCCCGGCGCTGAATCAGCAGGTACAGCAGGATTTATCTGTTCTGCAGCCGCCGGAACCGGAATTTGCGGTGAGAAAAATGCGGGCAAGCTGGGGCCTGTGCTACAGCCAGCAGAAAAAGATTGTGCTGAATCTGTGGCTGGCCATGGCGCCGCTGGACTGTATCCGGCAGGTACTGGTGCATGAATATCTGCACTTTTATCAGAATAATCATTCAGCAGAATTTTACAGACTGCTGGAACAATTCGAGCCACAGTACCGTCAATTAAAGCATACACTATCTGTGATGGTGGATTTGAATCGTATGAAACAATGAGGAGGATGCATATGAAACAATGGATTGCAAGATTATGTCTGCTGACCTTTGCGGTGGGCATGCTGTTTGGGGGCTATCAGCTGGTTGAACCGGGCGCACAACGGGCAGAGGCTGCGGTGCAGGAAGAACTGCGCGGCATGTGGATTGCCAGTGTGTATAACATCGATTTTCCCAGCAAACAGAGTCTAACAGTGGCTCAGATGAAACAGGAGCTGAACAGAATTCTGGATGATGCAGAGGCCTTGAACTTCAATGCCATATTCTTTCAGGTGCGTCCGACAGCCGATTCCTTATACGATTCCAGCCTGTTCCCATGGTCCAGATATCTGACCGGGCAGCAGGGAAAAGCACCGGCACAGAATTTTGACCCGCTGGCTTATCTGATTGCCCAAGGGCAGAAACGCAATATTGAGATTCATGCGTGGATTAATCCGTACAAAATCACCCGCGGCACAACATCCAGCCCGAATCTGGATATCACTGCGCTGAGTGAAGATAATCCGGCCCGCATGTATCCGGATTTAGTCGTACCCCATTCCAGCGGTGAATTATATCTGAATCCAGGCGAGCCAATGTCCCGTTATCTGGTGCTGCAGGGCGTGAAAGAACTGCTGGACAATTACGATATTGCCGGTATTCACTATGATGACTATTTTTATCCAACCGGCAGCTTTGACGATGCCGGTACCTATGCAAGATACGGCGGGGATTACAGCAGCATTGATGACTGGCGCCGTCACAACGTGGATTTGCTGGTGCAGGAAACCCATCAGCTGGTGCAGCAGAAACCGGGTGCCGTGTTTGGGGTCAGCCCGGCAGGGGTGTGGGCGAATAAAACTACAAATTCCCTCGGTTCCAATACATCAGCCGGTGTAGAAACCTACTATGACCACTATGCCGATACCCGCAAATGGGTACAGAACGGCTGGCTGGATTACATCGCGCCGCAGATTTACTGGCAGATTGGCCACAGCAAATGCGATTATGCCATCCTGACAGACTGGTGGAGCAATGTGACTCGCGGTACCGGTGTAAAACTATATATCGGCCACGCGGCATACAAAACCGGTGACAGTGCGCAGGGAGCCCAGTGGGTGGATGGTCTGGAACTGGAACGGCAGATTGCCTATAATCGCAAGAACGGGGCCGTGGACGGCAGTATTTTCTACGGGTACAGTGCTCTGAAAAATAATACACTGGGCATCAAAGACAGTGTGGCGAGTATGTTTGAATAAAAAGTGAATCTTTGTTTTTGGACCCGATGTGCGAACCTTTCATGCATCGGGTTTTCGTATGGAGATTTTTCTCAAATTTTCTTCAAAATTTTCGCATTTATCGTGGAAAAATGCCGCGATATCTGGTAATATAAAATTTAGAAATTTTTTAGAAAGTTTTGGCTTTTCTATTGAATTATTATTAATGTTGATGTATGATTATTCAATAATGTAAGGAGCGTGAATCGTATGAGTTTAAAAGGCAGAGACTTTTTAACCTTAAAAGATTTCACCGGTCAGGAAATTGTGGACATGGTGAATCTGGGGATTGATTTAAAAGCAAAACAGAAGGCAGGTATCCTAACACCAGTGCTGGCGGGCAAAACACTGGGCATGATTTTCCAGAAATCCTCCACCCGTACCCGTGTATCGTTCGAAGTAGGGATGTATCAGCTGGGCGGGTCTGCCCTGTTCTTAAGCACCAACGACCTGCAGATTGGCCGCGGTGAACCGATTAAAGATACAGCCCGTGTATTATCCCGCTATGTGGATGGTATTATGATTCGTACCTACAGCCATGCTGATGTGGAAGAACTGGCTGCCTATGCAGATGTTCCGGTTATCAACGGTTTAACCGATGATTATCATCCAACACAGGTTGTGGCTGACCTGATTACCATTCAGGAACATAAAGGCCAGCTGAAAGGCATCAAATTCGCTTACGTTGGCGATGGTAACAACATGACCCATTCTCTGATGATTGGCGGCGCCAAAGTAGGGATGGATGTGAAAGTGGCCTGTCCGGAAGGCTATATGCCAAATCCTGATATTGTTGCACTGGCACAGCAGTATGCGGCAGAATCCGGCGGCAGCGTGACCGTAATGCATGATCCAAAAGAAGCAATCGCAGGTGTGGACGTTGTTTACACCGATACTTGGGCAAGTATGGGTCAGGAAGCGGAGAAAGAAGTGCGTCAGAAAGCATTCGCAGGCTATACCGTTGACAGCGCTATGATGGCACTGGCAAAACCGGATGCAATTTTTATGCACTGCCTGCCGGCTTATCGCGGCTACGAAGTGACCGATGAAGTGATGGAAAGCGCTCAGTCCGTAGTCTTTGATGAGGCGGAAAACAGATTGCATGCGCATAAGGCTATTATGGCTACTGTAATGTAGTAGTGGCTGGAGAAAATTCCGTATAACTGCGTTGTTTTCAGATTTTCTCTGCGCCTGAAATAAAGATGATAATTATTCTATAAACTTTAAGGAGCGAAATATTCAATGGCTAAAGAAAAAGTAGTATTAGCATATTCCGGCGGTTTAGACACCACCACCATCATTCCATGGTTAAAAGAACATTTTGATTACGATGTTGTCTGCTGCTGTGTAAACGTAGGTCAGGGCGAAGAACTGGACGGTCTGGAAGAACGTGCGCTGTATTCTGGCGCAAGCAAATTATATATTGAAGATGTAGTGGATGAATTTTGTGAAGAGTATGTAATGCCATGTGTACAGGCCGGTGCTGTTTATGAAAACAAATACCTGCTGGGCACCTCTATGGCTCGTCCGCTGATTGCGAAAAAATTAGTGGAAGTAGCGCGTAAAGAAGGCGCTGTTGCTATTTGCCACGGTGCAACCGGGAAAGGGAACGACCAGGTTCGTTTCGAACTGGGCATCAAAGCTCTGGCTCCGGATTTAAAAATCATCGCGCCATGGCGTATGAATGAACTGTGGAATATGCAGTCCCGTGAAGATGAAATCGCATACTGCGAAGCACACGGTATCCAGCTGCCATTTTCCACAACCACAAGCTACAGCCGTGACCGTAACCTGTGGCACATCAGCCACGAAGGTCTGGAACTGGAAAACCCTGCACTGGCACCAAACTATGACCATCTGCTGGTATTGAGCGTTTCTCCTGAAAAAGCGCCGGATGAAGCAGAAGAAATCAGCCTGACCTTTGAAAAAGGTGTTCCGGTAGCACTGAACGGAAAAGCCATGAAAGTATCCGAAATTATCACCGAACTGAACACACTGGGCGGCAAACATGGTATCGGTATCGTTGATATCGTGGAAAACCGTGTTGTCGGGATGAAATCCCGCGGTGTTTATGAAACACCGGGCGGCACCATTCTGGTGGAAGCCCACAAACAGCTGGAAGAACTGATTACTGACCGCGATACCTTTGCATTCAAAAAAATGGTTGCAACCAGATACTCTGATGTGGTATACGAAGGCAAATGGTTCACTCCATTAAGAGAAGCTTTGCAGGCCTTCATTGCATCCACCGAACAGAACATGACCGGTGAAGTAAAAATGAAACTGTACAAAGGCAACATTATCAAACAGGGTACCACTTCTCCATACAGCATGTACAGCGAAAGTCTGGCGTCCTTCACCACCGGTGAACTGTATGACCACCACGATGCAGAAGGGTTCATCAACCTGTTTGGCCTGTCCTTAAAAGTACGCGCTATGGTAAAAGAAAACGCAGAAAAATAAGAATTGGCTGATTTTACACCGCCTCTGACAAGGGGCGGTGTTTTTTATCCAGATTCCTCCAGCACTTTGGGCAACAGTATAAAACATGCTGATGGAACTATTTGCAGTTTTACAGCGTCTAAAGGCATGTCGGAAGGTTTTACCGATTTGCAATTGATAAAATATACGGTATAATAGAACGGTAAGTTTTTTGAAATTTTAATGATAATGAGTGGATGGTTTTGTAACAGAACAGGAAAGTGAGGAACGTGTTATGAAGAAAGTAGCAGGGGCAGTGTGTACAGCACTGCTGGCTATGAGTTTACATACCGCACCGGCCCTGGCGGCCGATGTGACAGTGACCTTGCCGACGTTTCCGGTTACGCTGAACGGTGTGACCATGGAACAGAGCAAAAGTCAGTATCCGATGCTGGTGTATAAAGATATCACCTATGTGCCGATGACCTGGGCCGATACCCGGCTTCTGGGGCTGGAATCCAGCTGGACACAACAGAAGGGATTAATCATTGAAAAAGTGGATGTGGTGCAGGACCAGAAAACAGCACAGGCCGCGTACAAGCCTTACACGGTCAGTACAGTCAATGGGAAAAGCTATAAAGCTGCCACAGCCAGCGGCAAGATTACGGTGAACGGCAAATCCATCACCAACAGCAGTGAGAAATATCCGCTGCTGATATTCCGGGATATCACCTATTTTCCGCTGACCTGGCGGTTTGCGGTGACTGAATTCGGCTGGGATTACAGTTTCGATGCCAAAAACGGCCTGGTGATTACGCCTAAGGCCACGGTCAGCAGTGATGCGGTGAATACCAAAGGGGAAATCATCGGCAAGAAAGTGACGGTAACCGGCAGCGGTGTTAATCTGCGGAGCGATGCGGGGACAGGCAGTTCCACAGTGGGCACAGCACAGAACGGGGAAACCCTGATTGTGACTGGCACTAAAACAGTGGACAGCAAGTTGTGGTATCAGGTGATGCGGCCATTGGGCGGTGATACCATGTGGATTGCCTCCTGGTATACAGAAAAATCTGCCGACAGTTCGGTCAGCACCAGCACCGGCAGCAATAACAAAGCAAATAACAGTACAGCGAACAGCAGTACTTCAAATAACACATCAAATAACACGTCTAACACGTCGAATAATTCGGCCAGCACAAATACCGGCACCAGTATGGTTGACAAAACTATCTCGGTGACGGGCAGCGTGGTTAATCTGCGCGCCAACACCAATACCACAGCGGCTGTTCTGGGGCAGGCGGTGAAAGGCGATACCTTTACCGTGCTGGCGGAAAAAAAGGTGAGCGGTGAGACCTGGTATCAGGTGAAAATGAAATCGGGTGTGAAAGTGTGGATTGCGGGCTGGCTAACCGAGAAATACAAAGGCAGCACCAGCAGCAATACGAATAACAGTACAACCAGCAATAACACAACGGGTACCAGTATGGCAGGGCAGAAGATTGTAGTCAATGCAACTGGTGTGAACCTGCGTACCGAAGCTGGCACCAGTTCTACTGTGGCAGGCACTGTGAATAAAGGCGTACAGTTTACCGTGCTGGCGCAGAAAACGGTGGATAGCAAAGTATGGTATCAGGTGAAATACGGAAGCAGAAATGTATGGATTGCCAGCTGGCTCACAGAAAAATACACAGAAAGCGCCAGCAATACAGGCAGTGCAGGTACTGCAGAAGCAGTGCGTCTGACCTTGCAATCGGTAAAACAATACGGCGATAAAACGGTTGTAACCTTGTATCATGGTACCGGAAACGGATACAGCACCACAAAATCCACCGCCAATCAGCTGGTATTGCAGCTGGATAATGTGTATCTGCACACCAGCGACAGCATCAACCAGAGTTTCAGCGGCCCGCTGCAGCATCTGCAGGTGCAGGATGCCGATACTAATAAACTGAAAGTGATGCTGGATTTACAGAAAGGCGCCTACTGTACCGTGAAAGAAGACGGCGACAATCTGGTAATTACAGCATATAATCAACATGCAGCCGGGGAACAGGGCTTAGACGGCAAAGTTATTGTGATTGACCCGGGCCATGGCGGCAGCGATCCGGGAGCTATTGGCCGTGTGCTGGGTGTGACCGATGCTGAAATCGGTCTGACCGTGGGGCAGAAGCTGCGTGATTTACTGGAGGGTGCAGGGGCAACTGTCATTATGACTCGCGATACCGACGTGCGTGTGGGTCTGAATGACCGCCCGGCCATCGCCAACGATGTAGAGGCTGATCTATTTATCAGTATTCATGGCAATTCCTCCACCAACACTGCCGCAAAAGGCATTCACATTTATTATTATGCGCCGTCCACCAATGCGAATCTGTATGCACAAAGCTATGTGCGCAAAGAACTGGCGACAAAAGTAAGTACTGCGATGCAGGCATCTACCGGTACAGCATCAGAAATTAAAACATCCAATCTGGCTGTACTGCGTGAAAACGACCGGCCGTGTATTCTGGTCGAAACAGGCTTCCTCAGCAATGCCGAAGAAGAAGCGTTATTGGCACAGGATTCCTATCGCCAGAAACTGGCGCAGGGTATCTGCAATGGTGTGCTGGAATATCTAAATCAGTATTAAGTTTTAAGCTCTCACTGTTTCGGTGAGGGCTTTTTTCTATTCGTGCGTAATTTTTTTTGTTTTGTCAACTTTTACCGGCAGATATGCTATAATCATGGCAAAAAAAGAAAAGGAAGAAAAGCCATGAAACTGCTGCAGTATCTGTTTGCCGGAAAACCCCGGCGCCTGAAGCCATTATCCTGCTACCTGCTCCTCATCGACAGCATCGAGGACCAGAACAAGTTTGAGTATCTGTACAATACCTACAAGAATACCATGTACTACTTTTCCAAACGAATCCTGAATGATATCCAGCTGTCTGAAGATGCTGTACATGAAGCCTTTCTGCGCATCGCCCGTAATATCAGT
>JAFYPD010000034.1 GCA_017547685.1 Peptococcaceae bacterium | reverse complement strand
TTTTTCGCACTGGTTTCAGCCGATGACAGGCATTACCGCTGAAAAGCATGACAGCTTTATCACACCGGTGCAGGGCGGAAAAGTGATGATGGACTTCTCCGGGAAAGAGTTAATCAAAGGGGAATCGGATGCATCCAGTTTTCCATCCGGCGGTCTGCGGGCAACGTTCGAGGCGCGCGGATACACGGCATGGGATCCGACTTCCTACGCCTTCATCAAGAACCATACCTTGTATATTCCAACGGTATTTGCGTCTTACAGCGGTGAAGCGCTGGACAAAAAAACACCGCTGCTGCGCTCTATGGAGCTGATTAACAAAGAGGCAGTACGGCTGCTAAACATTCTGGGCAAAACTGATGTTACCCATGTTACCACAACAGTAGGTCCGGAACAGGAGTATTTCCTGGTTGACCGCGCATTATCCTACAAACGAAAAGATATTCTGTTTACCGGCCGCACCTTGTTTGGTGCTAAACCGCCAAAAGGGCAGGAGCTGGAAGACCATTACTTTGGCGCTATCAAGCCAAGAATCACAGCTTTTATGGAAGAGCTGAATGAAGAACTGTGGAAACTGGGTGTGCTGGCAAAAACGGAGCATAACGAAGTGGCTCCGGCGCAGCATGAACTGGCGCCAATCTTCTCCAGCACCAACACAGCAACCGACCATAACCAGCTGACCATGGAAGCGCTGAAAGATGTGGCCCGCCGGCACGATTTATCCTGCCTGCTGCACGAAAAACCATTTGCCGGGGTAAATGGCTCCGGGAAACATAATAACTGGTCTATGTCCACCAATACAGGGGAAAACCTGCTGCGCCCGGGCAAAAAGCCGGAAGAGAATATTCAGTTTCTGCTGTTTCTGGTGGCAATTGTGAAAGCGGTAGACGAATATCAGGATTTACTGCGCGTATCGGTTGCGACTGCCGGTAATGACCATCGTTTAGGTGCCAACGAAGCACCGCCGGCCATTATTTCCATGTTCCTGGGGGAAGAACTGAGCGATATTCTGGAATCTTACGAAAACGGCATTGAATATGTGCCTGTTACCCGTCAGCAGATGGAAACCGGGATTGCTGCCGTGCCAAGCTTCCAGAAAGATACCAGCGACCGCAACCGCACCTCGCCGTTTGCCTTTACCGGGAATAAATTTGAATTCCGTATGCTGGGCTCGGCCTCTTCTATTTCCGATACCAACACGGTGATGAATACCATTGCTGCCGATGCCATCGGTTATATTGCCGATCAGCTGGAAGGCGCAGAAGATGTAACGGCAAAAGCAAAAGAAATCATCCGCGATATCATGAAAAAACATAAACGGATTATCTTTAACGGCAACAACTATTCTGACGAATGGGTGCGGGAAGCCGAAAGCAGAGGCCTGCTGAACCTGAAGAATACGGCCGATGCCATTCCCCATCTGGTAGATGAAAAAAATATTGCGCTGTTTACCAGACATGGGATTTACACGGCTGAGGAAGTGCATTCCCGCTGTGAAATCCTGCTGGATAACTACTGTAAAGTGCTGCACATTGAGGCATTAACCATGTTGGAAATGTCCAAAAAAGAAATTATTCCGGCCGTATCTGCCTATCTGAAAGATATGAGCGCGACAGCAGCTTCGGTAAAAGCCGTTGTGCCGGATGCCGACTGCTCTATGCAGGAAAGCATTATCAGCAAAGTGGCTGCGCTGGCTGGCTCTCTGTACAAGAAAACAGAAGCATTGAATGCAGTGGTGCTGGCAACTAGAGACCACGAGGAAAACATCGAGGACCGCGCACAGTACTACAAAAACAACATCTTCCCTGGTATGCAGGAACTGCGTGCCGTAGCCGACGAACTGGAAACCCTGGTGGGCGAGGCGTACTGGCCGTTCCCGACGTATGGTGATTTATTATTCAAAATCTGATAAGGCACGTTCATTTTCCATAGAGCACGGGAAAGACCTCAAAACTTTTTCCTGAGTTTGTGTTTCAATATCAGGATTTACGGGTATATATTAATATGTTTAAAATTGTACATGGCTTGAACTGTATTCTGACAGGAGGTTATTCCAATGAAAGAGGTAATTATGGCAATCAGTGTTGACAAACGGAGCACATCTGCTGCTGCGCTGCAGGAAACGCTGACAAAGTATGGGGAATTGATTCATTTCCGTCTGGGAATGCACAATCTGCATTCGGAGGAGAAAAAAGAAAACGGCCGCATTTTGCTGCAGGTAATCGGGGCTGATGAAAAAATTCAGGCGCTGCAGAATGATCTGGCTGCACTGGATCTGGTAAAAGTACAGTCGATGGAACTGGAGTAAGGAAAGATAATGTAAAAGGAGCCGCTGTGACATCATTGTGACAACGGCTCCTTTTTTCATTATGGTTTATAGTTCTTTTTTATCAGGTTTGAGTGCTTTAAGATATTCTTCCACATTGAGATAATGAATTTCCCCTGTATCTGTTGTTTCGCCTCGGTAAATAACATATTTTCCAGTAATTGTACCAAATTGACGTTCGGTTTCTGCACATTTTTCTTGATTGATAAGATGCCGGTACTGGTTTGGAATAATCTTCTTATTGTATTTTATTTCGTAAATCTCACAGGTGAGAGCTTCCGGGTCGTGGATGACCATATCAAACTCACCAACAGCAAACTGAAGTTTGAAAATTTCCTTGCGCGGGTTGGCAAATCTGGTTTCCAGCAATACAATATCTTCCATCATCCGGCCTTTGATTTCGCTGAGAACACGGTCAATAATCTGCTTGCGTTCAATCGCGGAGAGTCCGTTGAACTTTTCATCCAGAAGCAGACTTTTTATAAGGGCTTCTGCCTGGGCGTAACGCATACCGGGCTGGCTGATGACGGTAATTTTATCACGCTGGCTGAGATTTGGAAGGTGCAGTAAATCAATTTCTATAATCAAGTCAAGTAACAACAGATATTCCTTAATTTCAGATGCATGTACTTGTTCAATCTCAATGCACGGTTCTTCTTTGTTGAGAATATCCAGCATTGTTCGGAGAAGCTGATTAACGGAATCTGCATCAATGTTCTGCTTTAAATCAACAGGGCTGGTGCGGTCATGCAGAAGATTTCTTGCGGATATAGTCAGGTCGCTGGAATGGAATGTTCTAGTAAGTACTTCTTTTGTGAAGCGATGATTCATATCTTCCACAACACGGTTGATAACGCTGGTCAATTCATTTTGTTCATACAGATGATAGAGATGACGGAAATGGCCGCCATCCTGATAATATCGCAAAGAGTGCTGGATATTACGCGCAATTGCGCTGTCGATATATTCGTCAGCGCTTTTTTTGTCTGCGAATGAAGATTTTTCGTTATAGTAAATACCGCCCATACTCATAGTACCGCCGTAACGGATATATTCATCGATTCCTTTGATATGCAGTACTGATTCGAATTCCCTGTAAGGAATAAATGTGGTGTGCAGCAGGTTACAACGGTCATAAAGCTGCTCATATTCGGTGAAGATAAAGCCGAGTGAATCTGTTCCTGAAAGAACAATTTTCATACCGCTGCTGGCATATATATCAGAGAAAAGGGCTGCTCCTTCAATAAAGTCTTCCATCAGGGTAACCTCGTCAATGAAGATATACTGATATCCCTGCTGTTCCAGATATTTCAGGTCGGAATTAATTTCTGATAATGTATCTGCTGCTTTTATTTGAATAAACGCTGCTTTCTGTAACTCCTCCGGCGCCATATCCAGGAGAATCTGCCGGATTAAAGTAGTTTTTCCGGTTCGGCGCAGACCGTAAAGAATAAACACTTTATCCTGATGTTCACCGAAAACAAAGTCATACAGTACGGAATAGCATTCGCGTTTCTGATATTGTTTTACAGGAGCTGCAAAGTTTTTGAGCTGTTCACCGACCCGGACGTAGGCTGAGAATATGTGGTCTGTTTTTTTTGCTGGCAAAGGTTTCGTAACAGGAATAGAACGTTTCAACTGCTTCAATTCTGCTTCCAGTGTTTTTCGCCTTTCGATTTGTGTACGGAGTTCATCCATCTGGTCAAAGGGAATGTAGTTCTCAGTACGTTTTTTATTATGAATGATACGATGATAGTAATATTCTTTTCCTTTTATTTTTTTTAGTGCAATACTGCCAGGCGGCAGAAGTGCAATTTCCCGTTCAATTTCATCAATACGCTGTATCAGTTCAGACTGGTTCATGAGAACACCTCTAATCGGTATTATACCCAATTATCCCACTTAAACTGTTTTGCGTCAAAGGTATAACAGGGTATCATTCAGATAAAAAAGAGCCACCCGATTGCCGGGTGACTCTGAAAAATCCTGTTGGTTTTTACTTGAATACCAGAGCGTTGCTGATTTCTTTGCCTGGAGCCGGCAGGGAATGTCCCGGTACATATAAACCGGAGGACGAACCGCTGTCCATACAGATGGCATGAACAGAACCCAGCTGCGCCATCACATCCGCTAACTGATTTAAGGTGCATTTTACACCGGCTACCAGCAGGATGTCACCGCCTTTGGTAATTCCTACTGCACTGCGCGCAACGGCTAAATCAAATCCGGCGGAATCGGTAAAGCCTTCTTTTGCAGGGTTAATCACATTGCTGCCGTCTTTCAGAAGCAGCGGGCCTGCACCTACTGCTGTTTTCACATCAGACCAGTCCAGTTTTGTGCCAGCCTGGCTGGTGTAACTGACATTGTAAGCAACTTTGGTTCCCTGTTTCAGTGCATTGGCCGCTGCAGCTTTATTGCCTGTAAACAGTAATACATATCCGTTGCCTGGAATATCAACCGCTGTTTTGCTGTGTACCGATACCACTTCGCCGTTCTGAACAATGACGGAGGTGCCGGCTGCATAACCGGTTGTTTTTCCGTAGGCACTGGTATACAGTGCAACGGTGCTGCTGTTTGCTGCTGGTGTGTGGTTTACCAGTGTAACGGTATAATTTGTGCCGCCCACAGCAGCAGTGACTGCGGAACGTACGATATCCAGTCTGACACTGCCGTCACTGGTGAAACCGATAGCGCTTCCGGTACCTTCTGCATGTATCAGCTTGCCGTTTTTAATCAGAATCCCGTATGGATCCTGCGATTTGGAACTGTCGTAACTCTGGAAATAGCTTCCGTTTATGGCTGCTTTGGCAGAAGTGCGCTGCGCCAGACTTTTGAGTGATTCTGTATGTCCGATTGCATTCTGCGCCAGCACAACATCAGCTCTCAGATTAGAGGATTTCGGAACAATCACATAACTGACCGGTGTGCTTTTACCGTCAATGGTTACAGCCTGTCGTTTTGCAAATACTTTTTCTATTTCCGGTACCTGAACTGCACTGCCGTCTTTTTGAATATACAGCGCCTGTTCGTTGCTGCCGTAGCTGGCACCCCAGATGGCCGACACTGCTTTCACCGGAATATAGGTTGTGTTGTCCACAATCATTGGAGCCGCATCCAGAGAAACCTTTTTACCGTTTACGCTGATATTGCTGGAGCCAATGCTGAGAACAGCTGTTGTTTTACCGGAGCTGACGGTCAGTTCTTTTTTCGTGGTATCGTAGGCTAATTTGGCATCGAATAGATCGGTCATATCACGCGCCGGCAAAAAGACCAGATTGTTTGTTGCCTTTGCTTCGATGGACGTGGCTTTACCGTTCACATGAACCTGCAGCGTATCGTTAGCTGCAAGAACCGGACAGGAAAAACAGAACAGAATCAGCAGAACAACAGCAAATAACGTGTTCCGTTGACAGGAACGCATAAAGAAAACCCTCCTCCTTTCTGATGTAGTAATAATATTTTGGGCGGGTTATATAAAAAATTAAATTTTAAAAGTAACAAAAAAGTTACATTCATAGTATACTTGTTTTTGCTGGAAAAGTCCAGTGAATATTTAGAAAAATCACACAGATTATAATAAGAATGTTCCAGTATATTGCATAAATATGATAGAACGCTGTCAGAAAAGAGAATGATGTTATCGCCTGTATAAGGATTTATAAATATAATTGCACAACAATATTGAGAAAGATATATTTTTCCTTATCAATTCACAATGCTATAATGAATACATCGGAAAGATGAAACGTATAAAAATAATTTACCAAAGGAGAGGAAACGCAACGATGGAAACTTTATATTTTAACGGCGATATTATCACAATGGAAGGGGAAGGAGATTTTGCGGAAGCAGTGCTGGTTGCTGACGGGGTAATCAAAGCAGCGGGTACTTATGATGAAGTGGCGGCGCTGAAAAGCGCTGACTGTCGGCTGCGTGACCTGCAGGGCAAAACACTGATGCCGTCGTTTATTGATGGGCATGGTCATATTACCATGGCAGGGCCGCAGTATCTGACAAAAGCAAATCTGGAAGATGCAAAATGCTTTGATGACATTGTGGCGATTCTGAAAAAATATATTGCAGATAATAATATCCCGGCTGGAAAACTGGTATTTGGCTGTCTGTATGATCATAACTATCTGGCAGAAGGGACGCATCCGGATAAAAAAGTACTGGATCGTGTATCGACCGTGCATCCGATTGTCATTAACCATGCATCTGGGCATATGGGTTCGGTGAACTCACTGGTATTGCAGATGGCGGGTGTTGATGAAAACACGGAAGAAATTCCCGGCGGTCTGATTGACCGTTACCCGGGCACGAAGGAACCAACCGGTTATCTGGAAGAAACAGCACTGATGGCCATTGCCAGCATGGGCAAAAAAGATGCGGATCTGATGAATGTTGACGGATCCACAGAAGAAGAACAGGAAGAACTGCTTGTGAGAATCCAGGACTTTTACGCTTCTTATGGTGTAACAACGGTTCAGGATGGCGGTACTTCCGGTGCCGGTTTAAAAATGATGCGCCGCGCAGGGAAAGCTGGCCGCCTGAAACTTGATATTGTGACTTATCCAAGCCCGCTGCCGCAGATGACGCCGGAAGGTGCTGATATTGTTATGGCCGAGAACGCTGACATTGTGGGCAACTATATAGATCACGTAAAAATCGGCGGCTATAAGATTTTACTGGATGGTTCTCCGCAGGGAAAAACGGCATGGATGCGGGAACCGTATGAAAATTCCGGCGATTACTGCGGTTATCCATGGCTGAATGATGAACAGGTACACGCATGCATTAAAAAAGCACTGGCAGATAACCAGCAGTTACTGACACACTGTAATGGTGATGCTGCTTCTCAGCAGCTGCTGGATGTTTATGAGGCAGAATATGCTGCATCGGATAATCCAAACAAAGAAAACCTGCGTCCTGTTATGATTCACTGCCAGACAGTCGGTGATGACCAGCTGGACCGCATGGCGGCACTCAAAATGATTCCATCGATTTTTGTGGGACACACCTGGTACTGGGGCGACGTACATCTGAAAAACTTCGGCGACCGCAGAGGCCGCAGAGTCAGTCCGGTAAAATCTGCACTGGACAGAGGGCTGGTTTATAACTTCCATACCGATACCCCGATTACCCGTCCAGTTCTGCTGCACAGTGTATGGGCAGCGGTAAACCGTATTACTCGCGGCGGAAACGAAATCGGGCCGGAACAGCGTGTAAGTGTATATGATGCCCTGAAAGGGATTACGATCAATTCGGCTTACGCTTATTTTGAAGAAGACAGCAAAGGCTCTATCAAAGCAGGCAAACGGGCGGATCTGGTGATTCTGTCGGATAATCCGCTGAAGGTGGATAAGATGGCAATCCGTGATATTAAAGTGCTGGAAACCATCAAAGACGGGGAGACTATTTACACAGCAGAATAAGAAAAGACAACAGAACCTCCTGTCCCTGGAATTGCGGGCAGGAGGTTTTATGGTCTGTTCTGCTGGTAATCGTGCAGTATGGAATTGTTTTTTCCGGCAGCTTTTGCCTGGTACAATGCCTGGTCAGCCTGTTTGAACAGACTGTCAAAATCGGCATTCTGGCCGTTTACCAGCACACCGCCGATACTGCATGTGGCCGGGATGGAACAATCCGTTTCCAGGGCATTCTGCAGCTTCTGGTGAATCAGGCTGCATTTCTGCTCCAGTGTTGCGTAGTCTGCGGTATCTTTTACGAGAATCAGAAATTCATCGCCGCCGAACCGGCCCACAATATCGGTGGAGCGGAAGGTAGCGGCCAGTGTGGTGCCGATACTTTGCAGGATGGCATCGCCGGTATAATGCCCCAGTTCATCGTTGATGCGTTTGAAATTGTCTAAATCCAGAATCAGCAAAGCGCATGTGGTATCCGGTGCGGTGTGCAGCAGATACCGGGCGGCAGCTTCCTGACAGGCGGTTTTGTTTAAAAGGCCGGACAGGGCATCCTGCTGGCTGAGCTGCTGATAGCGGGTACGGGTTTTATGATCCTGAATGCGCAAATGCATGGTAATCAGAGCCAGGGAAAAAGAAAAGGCAATACCGACAATGGAATTGAAAATATCATACTGCGCAATGAACGGTGTTTTGTACTGGATTGTCGCAGCGATATAGATTGCTTCAAAAAAGAGAATCATACCATAATGTAAATGAAACGGCAGAATCAGCAGGGTCGGCATCGATACACACAGCATTGGCATGAACGAGGCTGGGATATCCGGTGCCTGCAGCACATCAATGGCAATCAGGAAGAGAAACAGAACAGTTTCAAACAGGAGGCAGAGCCCGATAACCTGCCCGGGTTTGTTCCAGCTTTTTTTCTCGCAGAAGAAAATCAGACAAATCAGCAGGAATGCAGCAGGCAGAAACAAAAGATGCTGTAAGGATGGAAGCCAGCCGGGAATCACCAGCGGTGTAATCAGCATCAGACAGATCAGAAGCACTGCGGTGACAACGCTGATTGTTTTCAGCAGGCGAAGATTACTGTCCGCAATTTCCTGGGCAGCATCCTGAAAATACAGCTGTTTTTGCTGCAGTTCGTTCTGTATAAACCGGGAAATCTTTTTCATATCAGTATCACACTCCTTCCTGCAGGAATCAGCCTTTTCATTATTATACATGAAACAGGTAACATTTTACAATAAATTTTCAGAAAACCAAAAAAAATATAACTTTTAGTTTAATGAAATAAAAAGAGAGGCGGGACAAAGCTTTACTGAAATTCAGAAACAGTCTGTTTTGTCCCGGCCTCTCTTTTATTGTAATGACGGATTCTGCTTTTTATTACAGATTAGAAAATCGGCACAACAGCGCCTTCATAGTTTTCTTCGATGAATGCTTTTACTTCATCGCTGGTCAGAGCTTTTACTAATGCCTGAACTTCTTCAGATTCTTCGTTGCCTTCTTTTACAACCAGAATGTTAGCAAAAGTCTGCGCTGCTTCGGAAGCAGCATCTTCACAAGCCAGAGCGTCTTTTGCCACGTTCAGGCCGGCTGGAATTGCATAGTTCCCGTTGATTACTGCGAAGTCAGCGCTGTCCAGTGTTGGAGGCAGAGCAGCAGCTTCGATTTCCTGGATATCTACATTGTATGGGTTTTCAACGATATCCTGTTTGGTAGCATTCAGGCCGGCACCTTCTGCTAATGTGATGATGCCCTGTGCCTGCAGCAGCTGTAATGCACGTGCTTCGTTGGTGGTATCGTTTGGTACGGTGATGATTGCACCTTCTGCGATTTCATCCAGAGATGCATGTTTGCTGGAGTAGATGCCGAATGGTTCGTAGTGGATGGCAGCAACGGATACCAGGTGGGTGCCGTTTTCAGCGTTGAAATCGGTCAGGTAAGGCTGATGCTGGAAGTAGTTTGCATCGAATTCATCGTTTTCAACAACCATATTTGGCTGTACATAGTCAGTGAATTCGGTTACCTGCAGTTCATAGCCTTCTGCAGCCAGAACTTCGCCGGCCACTGCCAGAATTTCAGCATGTGGAGATGGAGAAGCTGCCACGGTGATTACTTTTGCTTCTGCGTCAGCATCGCTGCTGCCGCCGCCGCAGCCTGCCAGTAAACCAGCGGACAGAGCTGCCACTAAAGCGATAGATACAACTTTTTTCAGTTTCATTTGGAAAGACTCCCCTCAAAATAAATTGATATATGCTTACAGGAAAAACTCCTGTGAAAGCCGAGAATTGATTAGTGCAGGCGTTTATCGGTTTTTGTTGCGATTTTCAGGCCTGCCTCCTGCAGAATCTGTGTGATAATAACCAGCAGGACGATACATACATACATCAGCGGTTTTTCGTAGCGGTAATAGCCGTAACGAATGGCGATATCACCCAGGCCGCCGCCGCCCAGCACACCGGCCATGGCCGAGTAGCCTAAAATGGTGGTGGCTGCGATAGCTGCGCCCACCAGCAGAGATGGTTTGGATTCCGGCAGCATTACTTTGGTGATAATCTGCCAGTTGTTTGCCCCCATAGACTGCGCGGCTTCGATGACACCAAAGTCGATTTCACGCAGGGACGATTCGATTAAACGGGCAATGTACGGTGCTGCACTGAATACCAGCGGAACGATGGTTGCATTAGCCCCGAAGCTGGTGCCGGTAATCATCATGGTAATCGGCATAATCATAAAAATCATCAGCAGGAACGGAACGGAACGCAACAGGTTCACAATAACACCCAGCACGGCGTTCAGAACCGGCATCGGGCGAATCCCGTCTTTGGAGGTGATAACCAGAATGATGCCGATTGGAATCCCGAACAGGTAGGAGAGAAGCGTAGAGGCCAGTACGATGTAGAGCGATACGCCGGTATTGCTCAGGATCATCTGCCAGTTTTCAACTGTGGTATTGAACAGACTTACGATAAGTTCGAGCATCCGGATACCTCCTCTACTGTAACATGTTTATTTTCCAGATATACCAGAATGCGCTCCAGATTTACCTGGTTCACGTCATCCGGAATCTGAATCATCATCTGACCGAAGGTTTGTCCTTCCATCACGCGGGTGTCGGCCGCCAGAATATTCACTGGTGTTTTGCATTCCATAATCATATTGGCGATAACCGGTTCCATGGCAGCAGTACCGTCGAAAATCAGGCGATAACAGTGAGCCGCAGAGAAATCCGGCAGTTTGTGGTCTTCCGGGAACACCAGACGGCGGGTTGCTTCATGCTTTGGCCGGGAGAAAACTTCGGAAACACTGCCGGTTTCTGCAATCACGTGGTTGTCAATAATCGCTACCTTCTGGCAGATTTCTTCGATAACCGCCATCTCGTGTGTGATGATGATGACGGTGATACCCAGCCGTTTGCTGATATCTTTCAGCAGATTTAAAATAGAACGGGTGGTTTTCGGATCCAATGCACTGGTAGCTTCGTCACACAGCAGTACTTTCGGATTGGTTGCCAGTGCGCGGGCGATTGCCACACGCTGCTTCTGACCACCGGATAACTGAGATGGATAGGAATCTTCTTTGTTTTCCATATCTACAATTTTTAACAGTTCCCGGGCGCGAGCCTGCGCCTCTTCTTTTCTGATACCGGCGATTTCCATTGGAAAACAGATATTCTGCAATGCGGTACGCTGCATCAGCAGGTTGAACTGCTGGAAAATCATACCCATCGACTGACGCGCTTTGCAAAGCTCCTTGTGAGACAGCGCGGATAAATCCTGCCCATCGAAAATCACAGTGCCGGAGGTCGGTTTTTCTAAAAAGTTGATGCAGCGCACCAGGGTGCTTTTCCCTGCGCCGCTCAAACCGATGATGCCGAAAATTTCGCCTGGATAAATATCCAGATTGATATGTTCCAGTGCCACGGCCGGTCCGTTTTTACCCGGGTAGCTTTTATAGAGATCTTTAATCTGTATAATAGGCTGATTCATGGAGAACTCCTTTCTCATTTGTTCCATATACAAAGGTATGAGACGGTGACTCTGCTGGAGCAGGATACAGGATGATAAAAAGAACCCCTGCTGCCGACAGACAGAAGGGGTACGTTGTTCATGTAAGCCATTCTTATCTGCCAGAATTTAAATCTGCAGGATTTAGCACAGCGCCTTCAGGAACATTCCTGCAAGGCCAGTTGCCGGGTTTCATCGGGCCAGTCCCTCCACCTCTCTGGATAAGAGCAAATAATATCGTTTTTTATTTAAATGAATATAGCACGATTAGAGGGAGATGTCAATACATAGTGTGCATATCTTAAAATAATTTTCATAAAGATAGCGGCAACTAACATCTTGTAAAAATATTAAAATAATATTATACTATGATAAGAAAAACAGCAGGCATTATGAAAAAGTTTGGAAATGGAAATGCAGTTTTTATGATGAAATCTTGTTTTTTTCTGAAAAAATGATTATAATGATGTTGCTTTGATGATAGCTTTGCAGTCTGATTATAAAATGCAAACAACTGCAGGTTTCTGCAGATAAAATAAGGAGGACCTCCATATGAAAATCCATGAATCCGGTGAAGATTATTTAGAAACGATTCTGCTGCTGTATCGCAAACAGGGCTATGTGCGTTCTACGGATGTTGCCAATGCAATGAATTACACCAAGGCCAGCATCAGCCGTGCGGTGAAAATCTTAAAAGAAGAAGATTATATTTACATGGACCAGAATAAAATGATTTTTCTCACAGAAAAAGGGGAAAAGAAAGCGCTGGAAATCCATGAACGTCATGAAGTCATCCGTGAATTTCTGATGGTTGTGCTGCATGTGGAGGAAGAAACGGCTGACCATGATGCCTGTCATATTGAACATGTGGTGAGCGACAGCACCTTTGAAGGCATCAAACGTCTGCTGCGCGAAGCGAAAGAAGCGAAGGCGGAATGAACTATCTGACCGGGGAATTGTATAAAAAAGCCCAGCTGTTTCATTTTCCAATGGAAGGAAATATGACGCTGGAGGAACTGGCGGAGGAACTTGAGCTGGACTTGGACGAATTTCTGCTGCAGGAGCTTCTGGCCCATGAGGAATGGTATCATAAGTATCTGCCGGAACCGCTGCACAGTCGTCTGTTTGACGGGCGAGGCGAAATCAGTTTTCAGGAAACCGACGATACACTGCTGCAGGAAATCGCGGCATTCCGTGCGGAAACCGAAAAAGAGTGGATGAAAGCTGTCACAAAAGTACAGCAGACAAAACAGCAGCTCTGGAAAACGGCGGAGCCGGGTTTGCGCACGCTGTTAAACATGAATCTGGCGGAAAGTGAAATCCGCAAAGTATCCGGTATGAACACGGATACTGTCACCATGAAGCTGTATCCTGCATGGGATATGAGCAAAATTGTGACGCTGAAATTCACACAGGTAAAAGACAGCTGGATGAGCCGCATGCATGTGGATGATGCCAACTGGTGGCTGGTGGATGAAATCACTGCCGATGCAGAGCGGGAAGGCCGTTATGTGCTGCAGGTTCTGTTTGGAAATGCCGATTTTGTCGGCCAGATTCAGTTCACCTTTGCTGCGGTGGAAGTGCTGGAGCAGGATGACTCGCCGGGCTTTTGATTTCTAAAAAAATTCTTACAAAAAAAGAGGCGAATTGCGTTAGGAATTCGCCTTTTTTGTTTGACTTGATAAATTACTTTGTACTATAATGAATTTTATATGATAGGGGGAAATATCATGAACGAACGCTACGATTTTGCCAGCATTGAAAGCAAATGGCAAACAAAATGGTCTGAAGAAAAAACCTACAAAGTAACAGAAGACAAAACAAAACCAAAATATTATTGTCTGGAAATGTTCCCGTATCCATCTGGTAATTTACACATGGGTCATGTGCGGAACTACTCCATCGGTGACGTGGTTGCCCGTTTTAAAACCATGCACGGCTACAATGTGCTGCATCCAATCGGCTGGGACTCCTTTGGTCTGCCGGCGGAAAACGCAGCCATTAAACACAAAACGCCGCCTGCAAAGTGGACCGTTGAAAATATTGCAAATATGAACCGTCAGCTGCATTCCATGGGGCTGAGCTACGACTGGGACAGAGAAGTAACCACCTGTCTGCCGGATTACTACAAATGGACCCAGTGGTTCTTCCTGCAGTTCTATAAAAAAGGTCTGGCTTACAAAAAAGGCGCATCCGTAAACTGGTGCCCTGGCTGTCAGACAGTGCTGGCCAACGAACAGGTTGTGGAAGGTCAGTGTGAACGCTGTGACAGCGTTGTAGAGAAAAAATCTCTGGAACAGTGGTTCTTTAAAATTACTGATTACGCAGATCGTCTGCTGAAAGATTTAGACAAACTGGGCGGCTGGCCAAACAAAGTGCGTATCATGCAGGAAAACTGGATTGGCCGCAGTGAAGGTGCTCTGCTTCGCTTTAACGTGCAGGAAACCGGTGATACCGTAGAAGTATTCACCACTCGTCCTGACACAGTCTTCGGCGTGAGCTATCTGGTACTGGCACCGGAACATCCGCTGGTACAGAAACTGGTTGCAGGTACCGCATATGAAGCGGATGTAGATGCATTCATCAAAGAAGTGCAGCAGCTGAGTGAAGTGGACCGTTCCTCCACCGAACTGGAGAAAAAAGGTCTGTATATTGGCGCGCATGCCATCAACCCGGCAAACGGACAGGCTGTGCCAGTCTTAATCGGTAACTATGTTATCTATGAATATGGTACCGGTGCTGTTATGGGGGTACCTGCCCATGATGAACGTGACTTCTTCTTTGCGAAAAAATATGACTTGCCAATCACCATCGTTGTACAGCCGGAAGAGAAAGAACTGCGCCTGGAAGATATGGAAGCCGCTTATACAGAAAGCGGTATCATGGTAAACTCCGGCAGATTCGACGGCATGAAAAATACCGATGCAAAGAGAGCTATCGTGGATGATCTGGCCGAAAAAGGCAACGGGGAACTGAAAGTAAACTTCCGTCTGCGTGACTGGCTGATCTCCCGCCAGCGTTTCTGGGGTGCTCCAATCCCGATTATCTACTGTGACCACTGCGGTACTGTTCCGGTACCGGAAGATCAGCTGCCAGTGCTGCTGCCGCAGGATGTAGACTTTAAGCCAAGTGGTGAATCTCCGCTGAAATACATGGACGAATTCGTAAACACCACCTGCCCGATTTGCGGCAGACCGGCTCGCCGTGAAACCGACACCATGGATACTTTCGTGTGCTCCAGCTAGTATTTCCTGCGTTATACGGATGCGCTGAATGCAAACGAAGCATTTGCGAAAGAAAACGTTGACCACTGGATGAATGTAGACCAGTACATCGGCGGTGTAGAACATGCCATTCTGCATCTGCTGTATGCCCGCTTCTTCACCAAAGTGCTGTACGATATGGGTCTGGTAAGTGTGGATGAACCGTTCCAGAACCTGCTGACACAGGGGATGGTGCTGATGAACGGCAGCAAAATGTCCAAATCCAAAGGCAACGTTGTAAGCCCGGAAACCATCATTGGCAAATTCGGTGCCGATACTGCCCGCCTGTTCATTCTGTTTGCGGCTCCGCCGGAACGTGATCTGGAATGGAACGATTCCGCTGTGGAAGGCTGCTATCGTTTCATTAACCGTGTATGGCGTTTTGTATATGACTATGTACAGAACGATGACCGTGTAATGGATTACAGCAGCTTCGGCGAACTGAACGGCAAAGATAAAGATATGCGCCGTCTGACGCATACCACCATCAAGCGCGTGACCGATGATGCCGGGAACCGGTTCAACTTCAATACGGCTATCAGTGCCATTATGGAACTGGTAAACGGTATGTACCAGTACAAAGAACAGGACTACAACAAAGCGGTTATGGCAGAAGCGGTAGATACGCTGATTCTGCTGCTGGCTCCGTTTATTCCGCATGTCACCGAAGAACTGTGGCAGGAAGTGGGCCATGCAGGCAGTGTACACAAACAGAACTGGCCTGTTCTGGATGAAAAAGCGCTGGTTGCCGAAGAAGCAACTGTAATTGTACAGATTAACGGCAAAGTGAGAGACAAAGTGGTAATGCCGATGAATCTGGACAAAGCAGAAGCAGAAAAACTGGCTCTGGCTCAGCCGAAAATTGCAGAAGCCATCGCAGGCAAAGATATCAAAAAAATCGTTGTTGTGCCAAACAAACTGGTGAACATCGTTGCAGGCTAAACAAAACAGTAATAGTTTTAAGAGGCTGTCATGCTCTGATTGGGCATGGCGGCTTCTTTTTCTTTGCTGTGAATCCGGGAAAGCCGCATGTTTTTTCAAAAAAATGCATACTCTGATGGAGAAGACAGAATGGAGATGCTGTGATGAAGAACAATCGGAGAAAACATCGTCTGCGGATTGGTGCAGCTGTGATTCTGCTGGCAGGAGTATTGCTCTGGTACGGGTTTTGTGTAGAGCCTGATCTGCTGGTGGTGCGACATCATACATTGGAGGCCGATCCCGATTCTGCTGCGGATAAAAAAACAGAGCCTGCAAAATCAGTTCGCCTGGTACAGATTTCTGATTTGCAGCTGGGAGAACATTATTCCGTCAGACAATTGCAGAAGGTTGTGCGGATGATACAGAAAGAAGAGCCTGACGTGATTGTATTTACCGGTGATTTGTTCGAGGATTACAAGGTATGCGGTGCGGATATGGAACCGAAAGTAACCGCATGCCTGAGCCACTTGCAGGTGCCTCTGGGCAAATATGCCGTTTGGGGAAACCGGGATTATGGCGGCGGAGCAGAGAAGGCATATCGGCGGGTGATGAAAGAGGCAGGTTTTACACTGCTGCGGAATGAAAGCGCGGAACTCCCGCTGGAAAACGGGCAGAAGATATTGCTTTGCGGTCTGGATGACAGCCTGTTTGGAAAACCGGACGGCACCGCATTCTTTCAGCATGATGCCGACGATTATGTCTATCGGATTCTGCTGCTGCATGAGCCTGATGCGGCACAGCTCTGGAGTCATTCATCTTTTCAGCTTATCCTGGCCGGGCACAGCCATGGCGGGCAGGTGCGGCTGCCATTCTGTCCCGGCTTTCAGACAGCGCTGGCCCAGCACTACATACGGCATTTTTATACGTTAAACGAGGAGACCGGTTTAAAACTGTATGTGAACACCGGCCTCGGCACTTCTCATATGCGGTTTCGGCTTGGGGTTCCGCCGGAGATTGCGGTATTTGATATCAGGAAGCGTTAATATTTCCTGCATCCTGGATTGTTTATGCAGGTTTCACAGCAAAAAATACTCCGCAGGCAAGTGGTCTGCGGAGTAGAGAATTTCTTATTTTTCCATGGCTCTGTTTAAGAAAGCTCTGGTGCGTTCGTGTTTTGGATTGTTAAACAGCTCTTCCGGGGTGGAATCTTCCAGGATGATGCCGTCTGCCATGAATACGATACGGTCGGAAATATCGCGGGCGAAGCCCATTTCGTGGGTGACAACCATCATGGTTAAACCGCTGGCTGCCAGGTCTTTCATAACTTTTAATACTTCGCCGACCATTTCCGGGTCCAGTGCGGAGGTAGGTTCGTCAAACAGAAGAACATCCGGTTCCATGGATAACGCGCGGGCAATGGCCACACGCTGTTTCTGGCCGCCGGATAACTGGCGCGGACGGGCGTTGATGTACTGCAGCATGCCTACGTGGTCCAGATATTTTTTGGCCCGTTCTTCTGCTTCCTGCCGTTCACATTTCAGCACTTTCATCTGGCCAACCACACAGTTTTCCAGTACGTTCAGGTTATTGAACAGGTTAAACTGCTGGAATACCATGCCCACTTTGGCGCAGTACTGATGCACTTTGCCGGTTGTCATGATATTTTCCCCGTGATAGAGGATACTGCCGCCGGTTGGCGTTTCCAGCAGATTGATGCAGCGCAGCAGGGTGGATTTCCCGGAACCGGAAGAACCGATGATGGTTACCACTTCGCCTTTGTGTACATCAAAATTGATATCTTTCAGTACTTCGCGTGTACCGAATGCTTTTTTCAGATTTTTAATTTGAATAATCGGCTGGTCCATTATTTGTCCCCCCGTTTCAGTGTGTCAGCACCGTTGATAACCGGCTCGGTGCCGTAAATGGTGTAGGTGTCGGAACCGTCCATTTTTTCTTCCAGATAGCGCAGCAGCTGTGTAATGCTGAAGCACAGTACAAAGTAAATCACGCAGGCAATAAAATAAGCCGGGAATGTCTGGAAGGTTGCGCCTGCAGCTGATTTTGTCTGGAAGAACAGTTCGGTTACACTGATTACACTCAGTACGCAGCTGTCTTTGATATTGATGATAAACTGGTTCCCGGTTGCCGGCAGAATGTTGCGGATGGCCTGCGGCAGGATAACATACAGCATGGACTGGAAATGGGTCATCCCGATGGAGTGGGTTGCCTCAAACTGCCCCTTGTCCACAGAAATAATACCGCCGCGCACGATTTCAGCCATATATGCACCGGTGTTGATGGAGATAATGAACATACCGGCCATCACAGGGTCTAACCGCAGGCTGAAGAGGAATGCCGCACCGTAGAAAATAACGGTAGCCTGTACCATCATTGGTGTGCTGCGGAATACTTCGATATAGGCAGATAACAGGAAATTGAAAATTTTATACAGAATCCGCTTGACAGCAGGATCCTCCGGACGAATCGGAAGGGTTTTATATACCCCGATTAACAGACCAATCACAAAGCCGACCCCTGTACCCACAAGAGCCAGTAATACGGTAACGCCAGTACCTTTTAACAGCAGGATACCATAATTATCTAAAATTACTTGTACCCAATGAAAAAATTCCAAGACAATAGTCCTCCTTTCGGAAATACAAACAATAGTTATATTATTATAATACAAAAAACCCTGCTGTTACAAGGGATAAAAAAAGAAATTGCCGAAATCGGCAATTTCTTTTCATATTTTTATTTTTAATTGTGTATCAAAATAAATTATTGTCAGAACTTATTCAGCAGTCGGCTGATTTGCGATAGCTTCTTCCATCAGCTGGTTGCGTTCTTCCTGAGAAATGCCGGCCAGAATTTCGTTTACCTGTGCAGTCAGTTCGGAATCTTTTGCAATACCCATAGCGATTGCTGCATCGTTGATTTCGTACTGGAAACCGTTTTCAACATCAAAATCTACATAAACGAAGTTGCTGTTTGCAGCAGCAGCGGAGATACCTTCCGGACGTTCAGAAACATAACCGTCAATGATACCGCTTTCCAGTGCTACACGCATGGACGGGAAGTCAGTCATAGCGGTTACATGGTTTACGCCTTCAATCTGATCGATTACAGTGTCGTGGAAGGTGTTCAGCTGACCGGTGATGTTAGCGCCGGCGAAATCCTGAATGTTTGCAGCGCTTGCATACGGGCTGTCAGCACGCACTACAATTACCAGGTCGGATACATAGTAGTTGTCAGAGAAATCGATACTTTTTTTGCGTTCTTCCGTTGGAGACATACCAGCGATGATACCATCGATGGAGCCGGACTGAACAGCTGGTACCAGACCATCCCATTCTGTTTTCACAATTACTAATTCTTTGCCTAAACCTTCCGCTACTTTTTTTGCAATCTGAACGTCGTAGCCGTTTGCATAGCCATTGCCGCCATCAATTGCCACAGCGCCGTTGGAATTATCCTGCTGGGTCCAGTTGAATGGAGCGTAGCCGCATTCCATACCGATGCGCAGTTCATTGCTTTCTGCGTTCTGTTCAGCATCGCCGCCACCGCAGCCAAATGCGGTCAGAGCCATAGCGCCGATTAATGCGGCAGCTAATACTTTTTTCATTTTCATTTTGAAAATCCCCCTTGAAATACAAGTTTTAATACTGATAGCAGAAAGATAGCATAAAATCAGAATTTTCGCAAGTGGGATACATCAAAAGAAATGATGTATATGAATTATTTATCATAATAAGAGATACTGTATACACGATTAAAGAAGGTTATAACAAAATTCGCAGAAAGGAATGTGCTGTAATGAGACTTTTTCCTTTTCTTCCGGGCTGTTTTACTATATAATAAAAAGCAAACATGCTTTCTGTTTCGATACAAAACAGAGGAAATTGTACCGCAAGCGAAAGAACAAGGAGTAACGCGTTATGATTATACTGGGCATTGACCCTGGCACAGCCACTACCGGGTTCGGGATTATCCGTGTGGCGGGAAACTCTATCAAGCCGGTGGATTACGGTGTCATCAGCACACCGGCCGGTGTGCCGATGGAGCAGCGGCTGGTTATGATTTATGAGCAGATGAATCAGATTATTGACCGGTGGAAGCCGGAGCAGGTGGCCATCGAGGAACTGTTTTTCAATAAAAATATTACAACCGGCATTACCGTGGGACAGGCACGCGGTGTATTATTGCTTTCCTGCGCGCAGAAAGGGCTGCAGGTGCATGAATACACGCCGCTTCAGGTGAAACAGGCGCTGGTGGGCAACGGCAGAGCCGAAAAACAGCAGGTGCAGTTTATGGTGAAAACCTTTCTGGGCCTGCGGGAAGTGCCAAAGCCGGACGATGCCGCCGATGCGCTGGCCATTGCCATCTGCCACACCCATCATCATCAGACCAGAACAAGGAGTACGCAGCGATGATTAGTTATCTGAAAGGAACTATTATACATAAAACCCAAAACAGCATCATGGTGCTGTGTGGTGCTGTGGGCTACGAGGTGCAGATTCCGGCCAGCCGGTTACTGCGTTACAGCCAGCAGCAGACCTGTGAATTTTACATTTATTATCATCAGCGGGAAGATGCCGTGCAGCTGTTTGGCTTTGAGAGCTGGGCAGAGCGGGAATTTTTCATGACACTGCTGAATGTATCCGGCATCGGGCCGAAAGGGGCACTTGCCATCATCGGGCAGAGTACTCTGAGTGGATTGTATCAGGCCATTTCCAGTGAAAATGTTGACTTTTTAACCAAAGTGCCGGGCATCGGCAGGAAAACCGCCCAGCGTCTGGTATTAGAGCTGAAAGATAAACTGCCCGCCTCGGCTCTGGAAGAATTTGCGGCTGCCGGGATGGAACTGCCGGAAATCACGCCGGCACCGGCTATGATGAAAGATGATATTACCGATGTACTGCTGAGTCTGGGGTATCATGAAAGCGAAGTGCGCAAAATTTATCCGGAACTGAAAAAGATGCAGGGCGCGGATGAACAGACCATTATCAAAAAAGCGCTGCAGCTGCTGGCCAGAATCTAGGCGGCCATTCGCAACGGAATGAGGGATTAGTGTGAATTTTGAAGACGAACGCCTGATTACGCCACACGCGATGTCTGACGACAACATGGAAGGCAACAAAGTTCGGCCGAAAACGCTGAACGATTACATCGGGCAGAGCAAAGTAAAAGAAAATATGAGTATCTATGTGGAGGCAGCCAAAGCCCGCGGTGAAGCGCTGGATCATGTGCTACTGTACGGCCCGCCGGGGCTTGGCAAAACCACGCTGGCCAATATCATTGCAAACGAGTTGAATGTGCAGATTAAAATCACATCCGGCCCTGCTATCGAACGGGCCGGGGATTTAGCCGCTATTTTAACAAATCTGGAACCGCATGATGTGCTGTTTATTGATGAGATTCACCGTATCAATCGCACCGTGGAGGAAGTGCTGTATCCGGCAATCGAGGATTTTGCGCTGGATATTATGATTGGCAAAGGCCCGGCTGCCCGCTCACTGCGCATCGATTTACCGCCGTTTACCTTAATCGGAGCCACCACAAAAGCCGGTATGCTGACCGGACCGCTGCGTGACCGGTTTGGTGTTATCGAGCGGTTAGAGTTTTACACGGTGGAGGAATTGAAACAGATTGTCACCCGCAGCGCCGATATTTTAGCAGTGCCGATTGAAGAAGACGGCGCATTGGAAATTGCCCGCCGCTCCCGCGGGACACCGCGTATTGCCAACCGGCTTCTGCGCCGTGTGCGTGACTTCGCCCAGGTGAAAGGCGACGGCCTGATTACAAAAGAGATTGCCGATAAAGCCTTAACTATGCAGGAAATTGATGCCGAAGGGCTGGATAAAATCGACCACCGCGTGCTGACCACCATTATCCGGCAGTTTAACGGCGGCCCTGTAGGGCTGGAGACACTGGCTGCCACCATTAATGAAGACAGCGGCACCATCGAGGATGTATGCGAGCCCTATTTGCTGCAGCGAGGCTTTTTGAGCCGTACACCGCGGGGCCGTATCTGTACGCCGTTGGCTTATCAGCATTTGGGAATTCCGATGCAGCAGAAAACAGCAGCACCATCTGAAACCTTATGGGGGGAAGACCTGTGAACGGAACCGAATTAGGAAAAATGCTGATTATGCTTGGCCTGGGTGCCATTTTAATCGGTTCGGTGATTATCATTCTGAGCCGCTTCATCAGCCTGGGCAATCTGCCCGGCGATATTGTCATCAAAGGAGAAAACGGCGGAGGCTTTTACTTCCCGATTGTGAGCTGTATTGTGATGAGTGTGGTACTGAGTTTTATCCTAAACTTATTCAACAGATAGGCAGACACGTTAAATTTCCGTATAGCTGTGTTGCTCCCAAATTTGTTTGCTTGCGTACCATTTGTACACGGCGCGGCACAAATTTGAAAGCTGCCTTGCTCACTTGCGCAGAAAAACGCGCTTCGGAAAATTTTCCTGCGCCTGCGGTGGCATGTGGAAAATAAATATACAAACGTCTTATGCAAAAGATACGCCAGTTCAATAATTTATTATATTGATTTCTGAAAAGAAATAAAAACGGAACAGACAGAATTGCGAACGGCGCCTTCCGAATTGAGGCGGATACAGCGTTTTCTGTTCAGACTGTGACGAACCGCAGGTTCGGCTAAGGTGAACAGAAAACAAAGCTGTATCAGACGAGCTGAGGGAAAGCCGTTGAGCAAACTGTTTGTTCCGTTTTTCCGGTGTTATTATGCGTGAAAGATTATGTGGATGTTGAAAATGCTCATGGATAAAGGGAGGTCTGTCATGGATTACAAAACAAGTTTTGAAACTGGCCTATTACAAATGTCCATACTGCAAACAGCGGTTTGGGTTGCGGAAACGGAAGGTGCCGAATTTCTATCCGGAATGCGGACATGAATTAGAATAAAAGTAGAAAGAATAAAAACAAAAAAACGGCTCTGGAGAATCATATAATCCCCGTCGCTTGCTTTTCTGATAGCATAGCTGGAATCAGCCAGTCAAGGGTGCGCAGCATGCCTGCGGCACAAGGCCCTTGACGGTCTGGTTCCGCTCTGCTGCAGAGAATCCGGCGACGGGGAATTTTTATAATCTCCAGAGCTAAAGTATACATACTATTCACGGTATATTGGTTGAGAGAAAAATGGGTGCATCAAGAGGTACACAGCCATGCACGTAAAATGAAACGCTGATGCTGTGATGCTGAATCTGCTGCATTCTACAAAACTTTTTCTGGAATCATTTATTTTTAGTAGTTTTTGTATAGAAATGTAGCATATACAGCACAACCATATTCGTTGACACGAAAAAACAGCATCAAATACAGCACCGATACAGCATAATATGACAGAATGACAACTATGACGTTATTTCTGAACTTTTCATATTTTTATTTTTTTCAGAAAAGTTTCCGGAGAAAATCGTCATGTTGTCATAAATCCTATGGTTGAGCGGAATTTCTGTCATAAAGTCGTCATAGTTTTGTCATGGGATGCTGCAGATCATCATAGTTACGCTGCATCAATAAACACGAAATGATAGCAGTATTCTTATTGCAGATTGACAGTCAGTTTCAGGTTGTGGTATCTTAATTTTAACAAGTGGAAATATTGCGTGTCGGGAAAAGAGGGAGTGCTGATGAAACGAATTTGGATATTGTTATGTGTTCTTGTTTTGTGTCTGGTAACTGGCTGCAATCATGCAGATGATGTGCAAACGGAGACAGAGCCTGTATGGGTGATAACAGAACAGGTTACTTATGATGAAAATAAAGAGTTGTTTAGCAGAGTCGTTTATCAGTATGAGAAAGACGAATATAATTATCGGGTGGATAGTTATAATGCGTCTGGCGAACTGATTGCCTATGTGGTACAGGAGGGCGATGAACGCAAAACGGTAAAATCGAGTTACATGGAAACAGACCGACTGGTTGGACAGACTATTTCCGAATTTGATGCCGATGGCCGTCCGCTCTTGAAAGAGTCAAAAAGAATGGAAGGTGTTACTTTCAGGCAGGTCTGGAACTGGAGCAGTGATAAAACATTTGCCACTGTTATTAGCACTGATGCAGAGGGAAACGTACTGGAAGAATGGACAGAAGAGTACGATAACGAGAACCGGATGATTCGGGAAAAGACAGAGCGTTCGGAAACAACATACATGTATGAAGATAAGAAAAGCATAAGCCGCTCTGACATGGGTTTGGGTTATGTGTATTATATGGTGCGATATTATGATGACCGGGGAAGATTGATAGAGAACAGGGATTATAAAGACTATGACGGCGGTGATTATACGGAAGATGATCTGGTATCGTACAGTATTCAGAGTTACAAAGAGGACGGTCACAGTCTGACAAATGAATATTATATCCGGGATGAAGCAACCGGCGAACAGCGAACCGGTACAGTAGAAATCACCTATCAGCTGCTGGATGAAGTTCTGGCAAAGTGACAGAAGGAGATACCCATGAAAACGCGAAATAAGATACTAGTAACGATATTGGTCATCGTTCTGATGATCGGGCTTGTGTGGAATATGTTCGGCCCGTTTTTGTTTAATCAGACGCTGATTACCGGCTATGTGAAAAGCCATGCCGATGAACTGGAACAGATAGCACAGGATGCCGGTTATGTGCGGCAAAGTGAAGGATTGATTAAAATCCAAAAGAGTGTGAATCGGCCGGATATGGTTGAATTTTGGTGCTGGAGCTGGGGGCTGGTGCCGTCCAGCACATATAAAGGTTTTTATTATTCTGAAAATGATGAGCCGATTCCGTTTCAGGGTGTTATGCAGAAATTGACTGCTGATGGCAATGGATGGGCATGGCAGGAGCCGGAGAGTGATAATCACGGATATACCGAAAAAATCATGGATAACTGGTATTATTACGAGGCAAGTTTCTGATGCTGGCGATTGAAGTGAGGTGTTTGTATGGGATTGCATGACATTATAGGATTGCTGGGCATTGGCGCGGAAAAGATTATTGCTGGCGGTGAAAAAACGGTTGGCAGAGTGACAGCGGCCAACCCGTGCTGGTGGCTGAAGGTGAACAAAAAGGCGGTGCGTCTGTACAGTACCGATGGTGTGGCTTTTCCGCATATTGTTTCGTTTGAATATGAAGCAGATGGCAAAACCTATACCGGCAAGTTTTATGTGAACTGGAATACACGCTGTCCGGCGGAGGGTGCGAAGCTGACGGTGTATTATGATAAGAACAATCCGGCAAACTATGCAGTGAAACAGTGAGGAGGAATTTATAATGAAACAGGATGTAACAGAAGTATTGAAAAAATCGGTACCGACAGCCATCGGGGTGGCAGCCGGCAGTGCTCTGGCCATGAAGGTAGGTCCGTCAAAACAGAAGGGTTCTCTTCCGGTGCGGATTCTGACTGCATTTTTAGGCGGTATGGTTGGCGGTGTGATTTATTTTTTAGGAATCAGAAGAGAAAAATAAAATTTCCAGCGAGCTCGTTTATCGGGCTCTTTTTTCATGCCGTGGAAAAATCATGCAACCATTTCCGGCAGTTTTCGTCTATACAGGTATCAGGCAGAAGGAGGCGTTTGCGATGAAAAAATCTGTGATGATGATAATGCTGTTCAGTTTATTGCTGATGTGCGGCTGTCAGCAGAAGGCGGCGGGGGAAGTGATAACGCTGCGTATTGTGGATGGGGCCGAATCGGGCAATCTGGTACTGGCTGGTGAGGGTGCAGGAGATGTGTTTACGCTTTCTGCGGATGATGTCATGGTGTATCTGGACGGTGAGAAAGCGGATGCATCGGTACTGGAGGACGGTATGACGGCGGAGATTATGCACAGCGGAGATATGCAGGAAACCTGGCCTGCAACCTTCGGCAAGGTGCAGTGGATTGATGTGTACAGCCTGGGCAGTGAGAAAAATCCGGGCGGCGGCTTGTATGATTTGTGCGGGCTGTATCTGCAGGTATTGGATGATTTGTGGGAAAAAGATGCCGGGTTGAATGGCGGCGCGGAGTATGTCAGTGTGGATTTAGACAGTGCTCCCGGCGAACTGACCGAGGGCGAGAAAGCAGCTGTTGCGTGGATATTTGCCGGTAAACATGATGTAGAACCGTTGACATTAGCCTATGAAGAACTGGCAGAGCAAGGGTATTTTACGGAATTTCCACTGACTGGAAACGGCTGCTGTATCAATGCGGAAGAGCGTAAATATTATGCATGGGAGAACGGTATCCTGTTTTCTATTACCGGCAGAACCAGCGGGACGGAACAATACTCGCTGCCCGTTATCCAGTTTAATGCCATGAAATGGCGCACGCCGCTGGGTGCATATTATTTCTCCGACTGTTCAGCAGTGTGGCCGGAAATGGGGATATGGAGCGGCTACAATGTAGAAAGTGAAATGATATCGTAGACGTTAGAAAAACAGAATCAGGCAGTTTGCTCGACGGCTTTCCCTCAGCTCCTCGGACATTTCCTTGCCTGTTCGCTTTTGCCGGATTTGGCCTAACCGCCAATCCGTCACAGTCGAACAGCCGGCGTCAATATCCGCCTCAATTCGGAAGGCGCCGCTCGCAATACTGCCTGATTCTGCTTTTTATAATTATGTATAACCGGCTGCTGTGCGTATATCTGAAGTATTGGTGTCGGGTATAGAATATTGGAAATCATAGATAGTAATTCATAACAAAATGTGATATACTAAATCGTTAAATATAGCGAATCATGGATTGGAGATATACATATGCGTACTGATGATTTTGATTTTGATTTGCCGGAGGAGCTGATTGCCCAGCATCCGCTGGAACAGCGTGACCATTCCCGCCTTCTGGTGCTGGATAAACACAGCGGCAGCATTGCTCATAAACGATTTGACAATATTCTGGAGTATCTGGTGCCCGGTGATGTGCTGGTTGTCAATAACACCCGGGTGATTCCGGCCCGCCTGTTTGGCATGAAAGTGGGCGGCACGGCTCATATTGAAGTGCTGCTGCTGAAACCGATAGAAAATCAGCCGGATTGCTGGGAAGTGCTGGTGCGTCCGGGGAAACGGGTGAAAATCGGCGCGAAGGTGGTATTCGGTGAAGGCCGGATGACTGGCACTGTGATTGCGGACACCGACACAGGCAGGATTATGAAGTTTGAATATGACGGTATTTTCAATGAGATTCTGGATGAACTGGGCACCATGCCCCTGCCTCCGTATATCAAGGCTAAGCTGGATGACCAGGAGCGTTACCAGACCGTCTATGCCAAAGAGCGCGGTTCTGCCGCTGCCCCAACGGCTGGTCTGCATTTTACCAAAGAACTGCTGGAACAGGTGAAAGCAAAGGGCATCGAGGTTGTGGAGGTTCTGCTGCATGTAGGGCTTGGCACGTTCCGCCCGGTGCAGGTGGATGATGTGCTGAACCATAAAATGCACAGTGAACACTATCGCATCACACCGGAGGCTGCCGCTGTGATTAACAAGGCGCTGGACGAAGGCCGCCGGGTAATTTCCGTTGGCACCACGTCCACCCGTACGCTGGAAAGTGCGGCGAAAAACGGCCGTGTAGCGGCCGGGGAAGGCGATACAGAAATCTTTATTTATCCGGGGTATCAGTTCCAGATTATCAGCGGCCTGATTACCAATTTCCATCTGCCGAAATCCACACTGGTGATGCTGGTCAGTGCCCTGGCAGGAAGAGACCACATTCTGCACGCATACGAAGAGGCTGTAAAAGAGCGCTACCGCTTCTTTTCCTTTGGTGACGCCATGTTCATTGCCGATGTAGACGAAACATAACATATCAAAACAAAAATAAAAGCGACGAGAGGAAGATGTGTTTCATCCGCTTCCTTTCGTCGCTTGTTTGTTATGCAAAAATTTCTGCCAGAGCAATCTGGATTTCAGGCTGTGCCAGCGATTTGGCAATGTCATTGATTAAATAGATTTCAGCCGTGTTGTTTATAAAATCGTGAATGGTAATGGTTTTGGATTTGGGGTCTACAATCCAGTATTCTTTTACACCCATCAGTTCATATTTCACCAGTTTAATCCGCAAATCGCGGTGACGGGTGGACGGGCTCAGAATTTCAAAGATAATCTCAGGCAGTTCGGCAGCTTCATCGCAGAACACCAGTAAATCCGGCTTAAAGACACAGCCATTAGAAATAACATCAAGCTCATAGGAAGGTTCACAAGGGGTATGTTCCAGTTGATTACCAATTTTAATAAGAATTCGGGAACCGACTCTCTGATGCTCCCGGGACGGGCTTGGCGACATCAATACAAAACCATCAATCAGTTCGTAGTTCCATCCTTCTTCTTTTGGCATTGCCTGAAATTCTTCCAGCGTATAGAGTTTCAGCGGTTTTGTTGCATTCATGGGTATCACGCTCCTCTGTTTTAAACACGCCGACTTGTCTGTTTCTATTTTACCACATTGCAGCGGATTGATAAAGGCAGACGGGATAAAGAAATCTAAGGCTGATGGATAAAAATAATTCAGCAGAAACGAAAATCCGGAGGAGCGGTTAAAATGCTGTGGAAGCCGTATTCTGTACGGGTTTGCAGGCAATGGAAGCTGTGTTTCGCGAAATTTTTCTTTGCCGGAATGGCGCTTCTATTGTCGAAGCGTGGAACCATACAAAACTGCCATTGTCGAGGAACAGCAGAACCGTTCTCTCGGTGTCGAAGGCTTTTGATTGACAGAATGGCACTACCTGCGTAAGATAACAGTACAATGACAGTTTACAGATTTTTCTAGCAGTTGTCAGGCAGAAGGGAGCGTTGCATGATGAAAACGTATATTTATTCACAATGTGCAAAAGACAGAGCCAGTATGGTGCGGGAACCGCAGATGCTGGCGTTTCACGAAGCGAAATACATCTGTTATTCCCGGCAGAGGAATCCTTATCTGCAGGAGCGTATCGCAGAGCAGCTGCAGACAGCACTGGAAGAAGAGCAGATTCAGGTGTTTCTGCAGCCCAGAGTCAATCTGAAACGTGAGACTGTGTGTGCGGCAGAGGCACTGGCTCGCTGGCACTGGCCTGACGGAAGCTGGCATTTGCCGGATGAGTTCTTGCCTGCCCTGCGGCAGATAGGGCTGATGCCAGGACTGGATTATTATATGCTGGAGCAGGCAGCACGTATCCAGCATCAGTGGCTGCACCAGTGCGACAGCATCATTCCTGTGTCGGTGAATTTTTCTGCAGATACGTTGCTGCAGCCCGATGCTGTGCATCGAATCACATCGATTCTGCGGCAGTATCATCTGGAAACGGGGCAGATTGAGCTGGAATTGACGGAACATTGCCTGATGGAGCAGCAGCCAGATCTTGTACCGATATTACAGCAGCTGAACGCATCCGGGATTCCAGTGTGCCTTGATGATTTCGGCGCTGGCAGTTCATCTTTATCCATGCTGCTGGAACTGCCCGTGGATTATGTAAAGCTGGATAAACGGTTTTTGCAAAAGAATTTAGACGACAGGCGAACGCATTATTATATTCTGAAAATTATACAGCTTTTGCAGGCGGCAGAAGTAAAAGTGATTGCTGAAGGTGTGGAAACGGCAGAACAGGCGGCATTTCTGCGCAGCCTGAATGTGGAAGAGGGGCAGGGCTGGCACTGGAGCCGTCCGCTGCACTGGCGCATGTTTATGCATCATTATGTACTGGACAAGGCAGGTAAAACTTGTTATTATATATAGATGACGATAATGTTGTCGCATTCTATACTAAACGGAAGGTGAAAGATATGGGTATCCCATCTTATGCAGACAGAATGGCAGGCGCTTCGGGCAGTGCCGTTCGTGAAATTTTGAAATTGACACAGCAGCCGGACATGATTTCTTTTGGTGGCGGTTTACCATCGGCCGATTCTTTCCCAATGGAAGATTTAAAAGAAATCCTGCATGATATTACAGAAAACCTGACTCCAGCGTTATTACAGTACGGGGAGACAGAAGGGTATAGACCACTGCGTGAAGAAGTTGCAAAATTCATGGCAGCCAAAAACGTGAACGTTACAATGGATAATGTGCTGATCACCTCCGGTTCCCAGCAGGGGCTGGATCTGGTTGCAAAAGCATTCCTGAACGCGGGTGATAAAGTTGTGGTGGAAAGCCCGACTTATCTGGCAGCGCTGCAGACATTCCGCATGTACGGTGCTGAATTTATCGAAGCACCGGTTGACGCTGACGGTGTGATTGCAGAAGAACTGGACCGTATCTTAAGCACAGAAGAAAACGTAAAATTAGTATATATGATTCCTAGCTTCCAGAACCCGAGCGGCCGTACCGTTACAACAGAACGCAGAAAAGCAATCATGGAAGTGATTCAGAAATATAATGTGATTCTGATTGAAGACGCACCATACGAAGACTTAAAATACACAGACGCTGTATATCCATCCATGAAATCCATGGATACCACCAATCAGGTACTGTATTTCGGCAGTTTCTCCAAAACAGTGGCACCAGGGTTCCGTATCGGCTACTCTGTAGCATCCGAAGAAGTTTTATCCCGCATGATTATCGGGAAACAGACCTGTGACCTGAACGTTTCTGTATTCACGCAGGCTATCATGGCAGAATATCTGAAACGCGGCCTGATGCCGGATCATCTGAAAAAAATCAATGCGGAATATATGGCCAAACGCGACCTGATGCTGGCGACGCTGGAAGAAACCATGCCGGAAGGCATTACCTGGACCCATCCGGAAGGCGGTTTGTTCCTGTGGCTGGAATTACCGGCACACATGAGCACCAACGATATGTTCATCAAAGCCATTGAAAAGAAAGTTGCCTACGTGGCAGGTGATTCCTTCTACGCAGCAGGGGAACCGCACAATGCGATGCGTATCAATTTCTCTAACGCCACACCGGATAAAATTGTGATTGGGGTAAAGGCGCTGGCGGAAGTAATTCGCGAAAACATGTAAGGAAACGCGCAAATTTTCCGTATTACTGCGTTGTTTTTGATTTTTTCGCCTTGCGTACCGTCTGTACGCGTCGCTCAAAAATCAAAAGCCGCCTTGTATTACGAAAATTTTTCATCGTTTCGGAATATCAAATAAGAAAATCGGGATTGCTGTATCGCTTGTGAATACGGTAATCCTTTTTTGTTGTGTTTGTGTTTCTGTCGCAGACCCTGTATAATAATAGGCAGAGAATATGCGGCATGGGAAACCATGTGTGACGACAAATGAGGGGTTAGCTGATGAAAAAAGTTGTGCTTGCGGCACTGAGTGCCAAGTTTATTCACTCCAGTCTGGCGCTGCGCTATCTGACCAGATTCAATGATAATAAAGACAGACATAATATTCAGACCATGGAGTTCACCATCAACCAACGGCTGGATTATATTGCCGATGAGATTTTCCGGGAACAGCCCGATGTGATTCTGTTTTCCTGTTATATCTGGAATGTGGAGATGCTGAAACAGTTGTGTCCATTGCTGAAAAAAATCATGCCGGACGCTGCCATCGGCTTTGGCGGGCCGGAGGTCAGCTATGAGAGCGAAACCTTTCTGCGGGAGAATCCGTCGGTGGATTTTGTGATGCGCGGCGAAGGGGAGCTGGTGTTTACCGATTATCTTGATTATCTGGATACCGGGGTACCGGCTTCGCTGCATGAAATCAGAAGTATGACGTTCCGTGACGGCGATAACATTATCTCTACTCCGCAGCAGGAGCCTCTGGATTTAGCACTGCTGCCATTTCCCTATGAAGATGATTTCAGTGACGTACAGAACCAGATTATCTATTATGAATCGTCCAGAGGCTGCCCGTACAGCTGCGGGTACTGCCTGTCATCTATTGAGAAGGGCGTGCGCTTTGTGCCGCTGGAGAAAGTGCTGCCAGATTTGCAGAAATTTTTAGACCATAATGTGAAACAGGTTAAGTTTATTGACCGCACGTTCAACTGTAAGAAAAGCCATGCCATGGGCATCTGGCGTTATCTGCACGAACACGATAACGGTGTAACCAATTTTCATTTTGAGATTACTGCCGATTTGATAGACCAGGACACCATCAATTTTCTGAAAACGGTGCGGAAAGGGCTGTTCCAGTTTGAAATCGGGGTACAGTCCACCAATCCGCAGACCATTGCGGCCATCAACCGCAATGTGGATTTTGAAAAACTGTCTGGCATTGTGAAACAAATTAAGCAGGGCGGCAATATCCACCAGCATCTGGATTTAATTGCAGGGCTGCCTTACGAGGATTATGCGTCTTTCGGGCGTTCGTTCGATGATGTGTATGCATTAAAACCGGAACAGCTGCAGCTGGGTTTTCTGAAAGTGCTGAAAGGTTCTATGATTTATCACCGGCAGCATGAGTTTGATATTGTGTATCACGATACGGCACCTTATGAGATACTCACCACCCATAAACTGTCTTATGCTGACACTTTGCGGCTGAAATATATTGAAGAGATGGTGGAGACCTATTACAACAGCGGAAAATTCCTGAACACGCTGGATTATCTGATTCCGCTGTATGACACGCCGTTTGCGTTCTTTGAACAGCTGTCGCAGTATTGGATTGCGCAGAACTGTCATCACCAGTCGCAGTCCAAAACAGGGCTGTGTGATTTGCTGTGGCGCTTTGTACAGCAGAATAACTCCGTGGATTTGCGTAAATTCCAGTGGCTGCTGAAATTCGATCTGGCTCTGCATGAAAAGCCAAAGAAACTGCCGGCCTGGCTCACGGTCAGCAATGATAAAATCTGGCATCAGCATATTTTTGCATTTTACTGTTCGGCAGAGCAGATTCAGATGTATCTGCCCCATTATACTGGTATCGAGAACAAAGTGGTGGCTCGTGTCACCCATCTGGAAGTGTTCGGCGATGATACCCCGACGGCCATTCTGTTTGACTATGACCACAAGGATTTACTGGGCAATGCCGCTTATACCATTCTTCCGCTGGAGAAACTGAAAAACGGGAAAGATACTGTATAGCCATATTTCCTGCCGCGGTGATCGCATTGTAATGTTAGGCACAGACGAGGAAGTGCTGCGCCGCAAAACGGTGAATACGGAATGCGTTGATTTGCAGGGCAAAACAGTGATGCCGGGCTTCATTGACACCCATGGACACTTTCTGATTAACGTGCTGGCCAGTCAGGTATTTGTGGATGTGTCCTGCGCTCCTTCCGGAAAAGCCACAATTTATCGCGATGCGGAAGGTAACCCGTAAAACATCCAGCGGCGATGGACTGAGCGCTGACCAGTGCATTCCGGTTTATGCAGCGCTGAAAGCTGTTACTATCGATGCTGTATGGCAGTATGGGCTGGATGATATGCTGGGGTCTCTGGCATCGGGCTGTAAAATCTGAAAATAAACACATAAAAACTTCTCTGCAGTCGTAAGTATAGAAAAAGATAACTGCGGGGAGGTTTTTTATTATGGATGGAATCAAACGGCTGCTGGGCGGCAGAATCAAATATCTGCTGCTGGCCATTCTTGTTTTTGCGATGGGTATCTGCGGCGTGTCGCTGGGCCGAGATGCCTGGAAGGAGTGGCGTACACCGCCGGAACAGATTGTGGGCGAAGCACTGATGTATGCCGTGGAGGCACCGATGTACCGGTATGACAGTGAAGCCAGCCGGGTTATGGATGGCCAGGAACAGGTTATCAGCCGTCTGGAAGGGCAGAAAAACGGCGAGAATGTACATCTGTTCGGCAGTGTGGATGCGGTGGACAGTCAGGTAGATGTGTATCAGATTGGCGATACTTTTTACAGGCAGGATATTGTCAGCGGCAGCTGGATGGCCATGACCGGACAGAATGCCGAGGCGACAGAGCGTTTGCTGCAGGAGATTAATCCGCTGGGCTGCCTGATTTTAAATGCCAATGCAGAAGTCACCGAACTGGACAAAGAAAAGATAAATGGTGTGAAGTGCCGCAAATTTCAGGTGCGCAGCAGCGGGGAAAGCATTTATATGACATCGGTGTGGAATGAATTTTATTACACTGTGTGGATTGACCGCAAGCACCGGTTACAGCAGGCCGAAATCATTGCCGGTGACCACGAGACACGCGCTGAACAGCTGAAGCTGGATGTAGTGTTCGACTGGGAAACCACCGTGGAAGAGATTCAGGCCCCAGTTTAACAAAGCAGATTCTTTGACGTCCTGCAGAAAAGTGCCGGACGCCGAAGAATCTTTTTTCGTGCAATTTCTTTTTCCGATCTGCAATACCGACATTTTGTACTGTCCAAGTTGTGATAGATATGCTATAATTCTAATATCTATTTTTGTAACACCTTGTCGTGTTTAAGGGGGAGTACAGGTGCATCCTGACGTAAAAGAGATTTTATTAGATGAAAAACAGATTGCTGACCGTGTCGCTGAATTAGGTGCGGAAATCAGCAAAGACTATGCTGGCGAAGAAGTGATTGTTGTTTGTGTATTAAACGGCGCGATGCCGTTTACCTGTGACCTGATGCGCAAAATGGACGGGCATATTGTGATGGATTCTATCATTGCATCCAGTTATGGTAGCGGTACAGTAAGCAGCGGCGAAGTGAAAATCAAAAAAGAAATGAAACAGAACGTGACCGATCGCAATGTACTGCTGGTGGATGATGTATTTGACTCCGGTCTGACTATGAGTCTGCTGGTGAAAAATCTGCAGGACCGCGGCGCCAAATCGGTAAAAAGCTGTGTATTTCTGAATAAACCGGCGCGTCGTAAGGTAGACTATGATCCGGATTACATCGGTTATGATATTCCAGACGCATTTGTAATCGGCTATGGGCTGGACTACGACGAGCGTTATCGGGAACTGCCTTATGTGGGAGTTATTAAGCCGGAAGCGATAAAATAACAAAAATACATTGCCATTGGCCAGACTGTAATGTAAAATAAAATGTTTCAGAACATAACTTATATATTTTAACAGGTTGGGGGAAACATCTGTGAAACATGAAACAATCATTGTGTTAGATTTCGGCGGTCAGTACAACCAGCTGATTGCCAGACGGGTCAGAGAATGCAATGTGTATTGCGAGGTACATCCATACACCATGCCTCTGGACAGGCTGAAAGCATTAAACCCGAAAGGGATTATCTTCACTGGCGGTCCGAACAGTGTTTACGGCGAAGATGCGCCGCTCTGCTCCACCGAAATTTTTGAACTGGGCATTCCGATTCTTGGCATCTGCTACGGCTCTCAGCTGATTGCACATATGCTGGGCGGCCGCGTGGAAACGGCACCTGCCAGCGAATACGGTCACACAGAAGTGGATATCCACCAGGATTCGGTATTGTTTGGCGATGTATCGGCGAAAACGGTGTGCTGGATGAGCCATACCGATTATATTGCACAGGTTCCGGAGGGATTTGTTATCACAGGGTATACGCCGGTCTGCCCGGTAGCGGCTATGGAAGCGCCGGAGCGGAAGCTGTATGCAGTACAGTTTCATCCGGAAGTGATGCATTCCAGAGAAGGCATGAAAATGCTGTCCAACTTTGTGTACAAGGTATGCGGCTGTTCCGGTGACTGGCACATGGATTCCTTTGTAGAAAGCACCATCGCACAGATTCGTGAGAAAGTGGGAGACGGTAAAGTACTGTGCGCGTTATCCGGCGGGGTGGATTCGTCGGTGGCGGCTGTTTTGCTGGCCAAAGCGGTTGGCCGGCAGCTGACCTGCGTGTTTGTGGACCATGGATTACTGCGCAAAAAAGAAGGCGACGAGGTAGAGGCTGTATTTGGCCCGAACGGCGCCTATGATTTAAACTTTATCCGTGTGAATGCACAGCAGCGGTTTTACGATAAACTGGCTGGCGTGGAAGAACCGGAAGAAAAACGGAAAATCATCGGCGAAGAATTCATTCGCGTGTTTGAAGAAGAAGCAAAAAAAATCGGCGCTGTGGATTTCCTGGTGCAGGGCACCATCTATCCCGATGTGATTGAAAGCGGGCTGGGGAAATCGGCAGTTATCAAATCCCATCATAATGTGGGCGGGTTGCCTGATTGTGTGGATTTTAAAGAAATCATCGAGCCATTGCGTTCTCTGTTTAAGGATGAGGTTCGCAAAGCAGGGCTGGAACTGGGTATTCCTGAATATCTGGTGTACCGGCAGCCATTCCCGGGGCCGGGTTTAGCTGTTCGCATTGTGGGCGAAGTAACCGCAGAAAAAGTGCGTATGGTGCAGGATGCCGATGCCATCTACCGTGAAGAAGTGGAAAAAGCCGGGTTATCCCGCAGCATCGGTCAGTACTTTGCAGCACTGACCAATATGCGCTCTGTGGGTGTTATGGGCGATTTCCGCACCTACGATTATGCCATAGCCCTGCGTGCCGTAGAAACATCGGACTTTATGACAGCCGATGCCTTCGAACTGCCGTGGGACGTGCTGAAAAAAGTGACAAGCCGCATTGTCAACGAAGTAAAAGGCGTAAACCGCGTGCTGTACGATTGCACTGGTAAACCGCCGGCGACGATAGAATTTGAGTAATCAGTTTTGTCGCAGTGCCACCACCGTTCCTCCTGTTTTGTGCGAAACCATTCATCGTTTTCTGCCGACTGGCCTGAACTGTAACCATTGAAATTTAAGACCTTGTAGAGAAAATCAACTCCTCCGCAAGGTCTTTTTTATTGACAGGGCTTCTGCTATAATAAATCTAGATGAAAGCAAAAGGAGTGCAGAAATATGGGTCAGTTACCAGTAAAACCAACCTGGATGGAACGCCAGAAGAAGACAGAGCAAAATTTGCGTGAATTGGAATGCCAGACCGCGTCGTTTCAAAATCCGCAGGTGATTGTAAATCCCTATGAGATTGCACCGCTGACAGCGCTGGTATTGTTTCAGACAGAAGTTGAAACCGCTGTGCGGGTTACAGTTTCAGGACGGTGCGGCGATGCGGCACTGAAATATACCTGCAAATCAGAAAAGCAACACAGGGTTCCTGTCTATGGTTTATATGCCGGGCAGAACAATATGGTGCAGCTGCAGCTGGATGATGGACAGAGCTGTATGCTGCAGATTGTCACTGATCCGCTTCCGTCTGATCTGGCATCTTGTACTGTAACAGGAAGCCTGCCTGCTGGCGAATGGGTATTTACTGTACCGGTTTCCGGTAGTTCACTTCCTGCCGCCTACGATGGAACAGGAGCCTGCCGCTGGTATCTCACAGAAGAACTGGCCTTTCAGATTTCTCTTTCTGGAAATGGCCGTATCCTGACATGCGGGCCTGCGTTGCTTGGCCCGCCGTACAGTGCAGCGGCTATTTTAGAGTTGGATCTACTGGGCAGGTTGTATCGAGAATATCGGGTGCCGGGCGGCGTGTGCAATGGATTTTTTGAGATGGAAAACGGTGACTTACTGGCGTTGCATCAGCATTTCAACCGTGGTACAGCCGCCGATATGTGTGTGCAGATAAATCGCGTAACAGGCGCTGTCATAAAAGAATGGGATTTTCGCAAATTATTGCCGATGACTAAAGGCGGTTCTACCAGCCAGAACGGCAGCGACTGGCTTCATGCCAGCAGTGTCTGGTATGAAAAAGAGACAGACAGCATTACAATTACAGGAACCAATCAGGATATCCTTGTGAATATCAGCTATACATCCGGGCAGCTGAACTGGATGCTGGGCGACCCGACCGGATGGCCGGAAGATCTGGTACAGCAGTATTTTCTGCAGCCGGTGCAGGCGGATATGGAGTGGAGCTATGAGCCTGGCAGTGTGCAGGTATTGCCGAATCATCAGATTCTCTGCTTTGACAACGGACATCTGCGTACGAAACGGGGCGGCACACCGCTTCCGGCAGAACAGCGGTATTCCCGTGTGGTGTGTTATACGGTGGATGCTGTGCAGAAAACGGTGGAAGAAGTGTGGAGTTATGGCAAAGATGCCGGCAATCAGCTATATTCCCCGTATCTGAGCAGTTGCTTTATGGATACAGCTGAACGCTGCCTGATGAATTTCGGCGGTATTGGATGGCTGCAGGGAAATGTGGCAGAGCCGCCAGCCTTCTTTTTGCAGAAGGATGCTTCGGATGTGGAAATGCAGACGGTCATCTTATTGCAGAAAGGCCGGCAGACAATTTGCCGTATGCAGCTGCCGATGAACACTTACGATGCCCGATGCATTGCCGTGGCAGATTTTGCAGCCCATGACTGGCAGGCAGATGGCAAGGTGCTGGGACGCTGGCATGGAAATGACGTGTATGAGCTGGAACTGGAATGGGAGGATGGCGGTCTCATTGATGACAGCTATCAGATTACAGCGACGCTTACCAGCGAACAGCTGATTTTATCCGGCAATTTTCAGCAGGGGGAAATGGTGCTTCTGCTGCTGGAAGGGGACAGCACCGTGCAGCTGTATATGCAGACCACCAGAGCGCCGTATCTCACAGCAGGGGTGCAGACCTGGGCGAAAGGGTCTGACCGGCCAATCACCTACGCAGTATCGCTGGAAGGATTATCTGGCCAGTACGAAATCTGTATTGGAATTGATGATAAAAAATATCACACCGGGATGCAGATTTCGGTATAAACAGGAGGGAACGACATGACGGAAGTAAAGCAGGTAACCGGCGCTGAACTGGAGGAACTGGTTGCCAGCGGAAAGCGTGTGCTGGCAGATTTCTTTCTGGACAACTGCGGGCCGTGCAAAATGCAGAAAGTGATTCTGAAAGAAATGGCCAAAAACGCTGAGAATCTGGACATCGTGACAGTGAATCTGGGCCAGAGTGCAGAGATTGCAAAAAATTATGAAATCGGTACAGTGCCGTATCTGATTCTGTTTGAACAGGGACAGGTGAAAGAACGGATGCTGGGTATGCAGCAGAAAGCAATGCTGCTGGAAATCATCAACGAATGAGAGGGCGTTAGGAATGGAAATTAATTTTACAAGAGAACAGGCACTGGAACTGTTACACAAATACAACAAAGAAGCATTTCATCTGGAACATGCCTATACACTGGAAGGGGTAATGGGCTGGTATGCCCGTGAACTGGGATATGGTGAAGACGAAACCTTCTGGCGGATGGCCGGATTACTGCATGATATTGATTTTGAAGTGTATCCGGATCAGCATTGCAAAAAAGCACCGGAACTGCTGCAGGAATTAGGTGCCAGCGACGAACTGGTACATGCCATCTGCAGTCATGCATACGGCATCTGCAGCGATGTGGAGCCGGTACATCAGATGGAGAAAGTGCTGTTTGCAGTGGATGAACTGACTGGTTTAATCGGTGCCGGTGTATTGATGCGTCCGTCCAAAACTGTCATGGATATGGAGGCCGACAGCGTAAAACGCAAATTCAAAGATAAACACTTTGCCGCAGGCTGTTCCCGCGACGTGATTCGCACTGGTGCAGAGCGGTTAGGCTGGGAACTGAACGAGCTGTTCGCGAAAACCATCCTGGCCATGCGTGACTGCGAAGCCAGTGTGCGCGAACAGATGGCAGTGCTGAAAGGTGAATAAACGATTCGATAAACGAGACTGTTTCTGAATAGTGATATGTCCCTCCTTTTGCTGGGTGTCCAGTAAAAGGGAAATGTCATTAAGTTTTCTGGGTACATATCATAGAAGCAGTCTTTTTGTATGAGGACAGCCTGTTGCCCTTTTAGAGGAATGTCAGGTCATATACAGTATCAATAGGGGGGTATAGATAGAACCGGATGGACAAACCATAAAAATACTGATATAGTAACAATAAAGAAAAGGTAAAGAGTAACTATAAAGCAGTTTGTTTAAGATTTCAGAGTTTGTGTTTTTGATGAATGAGGTGCGACAATGAAACTGGAACAGTTACAGCAGATTATTGAAATTGAAAAGCAGCAGTCCATCTCAAAAGCGGCAAAGGCTTTGTATATGGGGCAGCCTGCGTTGAGCGGCGCCCTGAACAGTCTGGAGGAGGAAATCGGAGTGCGTCTGTTTGAGCGCAATGCCAGCGGGGTGGTGGCTACCCCGGAGGGAAAGGATATCCTGCAGCTTGCAAAACAGATGATGGACTGTCAGCAGCAGATTTTAACCTATGGAAAACAGAACCGGGAATTATACGGTGATGTGAGTATTCTGTTGACACAGGCCTATGGGTTTTTATTTTCTGAAATTATGGTTGCGTTTAAGGAAAAGTATCCAAAAGCAAGCCTGAATATTCGTGTTGTGACATTTGATAATGTTATTAAGGAATTAACAAACGGCAGTGTGAATATCGCGGTTACACTGTGGGAAATGTTTCCGGAATATACGCCGAAAATGCTGAGGGATGCCGGGTTTAAGTTTGAAACCTTCGGCAAGCACTCTATGATGGCGTATGTGAGTCAGGATAACCGGTTTGCAGAAAATGAGAGTGTGGCATTATCGGAACTGCTCGGTGAAAAATTCCTTGCCTATTCTTCCAGCTTCTGGGCGGAAACCAATAAAATGCTCCAGACGGATACAGAAGCACTCATCATGACCGACCGGGAAAATCTCAAACGGATGGTCAGCACCGGACAGGCCATCGCGCTGCTGCCGGATACCTTTGCATTGCATGACCTGTATTGTGATCGCGGCATGATTAAGCTGATTCCCATTAAAGGCAGCGAAAACTTTGCGCAGGGTGTGGATTATCTGATTTATTCCGGCAAACGGGTACTGACCCTGCTGGAGCAGAAAACACTGGAACTGCTGCGTGAGATTCTGACGGACTTTATGCTGTAAAAATGATATACGAAAAGATACCCTATCGTGATTTCGTGATAGGGTATCTTTTTTTATGGATATCCTATCCATAAAAAAAGATGATACTATATATACAAGAGGAGATGCTGCTGCTTATCTATATTCATACTTCAAGGAGGAATTTACTATGGGGAAACCATCTGTACACCCAATGGGGACAATTATTTACAAGCCGGAAAAATGCTTTAATGGCTATACTGTATTTCAGGCGAGAGATGAAGGTGCTACTATCATTGATATGAACGGCGGGGTAGTAAATCACTGGCATCATCTGCAGGGATTTCCGAACAAACTGCTGCCAGGCGGCTATATGATGGGTTCTCTGGGCGAACGGAACACCAAATATGGCTGGCAGGATCAGAAAGACTTAGTACAGGTTGACTGGGACGGCAACATCGTATGGAAATTCAACAAAAACCAGTATATTGAAGACCCTGGTTATGAACCGGAATGGATGGCGCGTCAGCACCATGACTATCAGCGTGAAGGCAACCCGGTTGGTTACTATGTACCAGGCATGGAATGCAAAGTAGACAGCGGTAACACACTGATTCTGACTCACAATGATTTAGTAGATCCAAACATCTCCCTGCACACTTTATGTGATGACCGCATCATCGAAGTAGACTGGGAAGGCAACATCGTATGGGAATGGAACTGCCATAAACATTTCGATGAAATGGAGTTTGATGAAATCGCAAAAGCTGTTATTTACCGTAATCCAAACAAAGTAGGCAACGGCAATGGCGACTGGATGCACATTAACTCCATGAGCACATTGGGTCCGAATAAATGGTATGATGCAGGCGATGAACGGTTCCATCCGGACAACATCATCATCGACGGCCGTCAGACAAACGTAATCGCGATCATAGACAAACAGACAGGTAAACTGGTTTGGAAATTAGGTCCGGATTACACCAAAGGAAAAGCGAAAGAAATTGGTCAGATTGTTGGTCAGCACCATGCACATATGATTCCGCAGGGTCTGCCGGGGGCAGGTAACATTTTGATTTATGACAATGGTGGCTGGGCAGGTTACGGTGCTCCAAACCCTGCATCTCTGACAGGTGTAAACAATGCGACGCGTGACTATTCTCGTGTTATCGAAATTGATCCAGTAAAAATGGAAATCGTATGGCAGTGCCGTCCGGTAGATTTAGGCTATGGCCAGCCGCACATTGCAGACCATTTCTACAGCTGCTACATTAGCAGTGCACAGAGACTGCCAAACGGCAACACATTAATTGTTGAAGGCTCTGACGGTCGTATGATTGAAATCACCGAAGATCATGAAATCGTTTGGGAATATCACAGCCCATACTTCGGCAAACAGCTGGCGAATATGACATATCGTGCATATCGTTATCCATATGAATACTGCCCACAGGCTGCGAAACCGGAAGAAAAAGCAATTGCTCCAGTAGACAACACAGATTTTCGTCTGCCAAACGCGAAGAGCAAAGAATTCCGGCGTCTGGTAAATGTAGAAGGCACTGAAGGTTTTGGTGAAGTTGCAGGTTTCTGCTTAGCAATTGAAGAAGAATAATCTTCTGTTTATGTTTGGTTGTAATGGGGGCTGTTGCAAAATAGATTGAGAAATCATCTATGGAGCAGCGGCTCCATTTTTATGCCGGAAAACAGAAAACGGACTCCGAAGAGTCCGCAATCTGTGGTATTATTAAGTATGAACAAATACAAAACATACCACAAAGATTATACCGGATTTGGCGATGTTTATCAACTGGTTTTGCCATTAAATCTGGAAGGTCTAATTCCGAATGATGAGTCTGTCCGACTGCTCAGCCATGAATTGGAGGAACTCGATTACAGTCTGCTGTACCAGGCA
>JAFYPD010000033.1 GCA_017547685.1 Peptococcaceae bacterium | reverse complement strand
TGCATCGCTGGGAGATGAGATTCACAGAGGAACTATTGCAGTGCGGCCATGCCGCATTCGCCAGTTTACGGGTTGCCAGTACTGCAGTTATCAGGCCATCTGCCAGATTCAGACGATGGATTTTGAAAAAACACTGGAAGAGCTGCCGCTGCTGGAGCGGGATGAAATCTGGAAGCGGTTAGAACAGCAGAAAGGAGGCGTGTGATATGCCATCTTGGACAAAAGAACAGCAGCAGGCCATCGATTTGCGCGGCAAAAGCCTTCTGGTTGCTGCTGCGGCCGGTTCGGGGAAAACGGCTGTGCTGGTGGAGCGCATCATTCAGATAATCAGTGATGAAGATAATCCAGTCAATCTGGATGAACTGCTGGTGGTGACGTTCACCAATGCAGCAGCTGCCGAGATGAAAGAGCGCATTGGAGCAGCCATTCAGAATAAACTGCTGGAAAACCCGATGTCGGAACATCTGTATCAGCAGAGTATGCTGCTGCATAAAGCGCAGATTATCACACTGCACGCCTTCTGTCTGGAGTTGGTGCGTCAGAACTTTTTTCGTCTGGGGCTGGATCCGCAGCTGAAGATTGCTGACGAGACGGAGAATCAGCTGATTCTGGCGGAAGCGCTGGATGAGGTATTAGAGGACTATTACAGCGATGAAACGAAAATGGAGGCATTCATTCAGCTGGCGGACCAGTACGGCGGCCGGGAGGATGAACAGCTGCGCGATGTGCTGCTGCGGCTGTATCATATGGCGCAGAGTATGGCACAGCCGGAACGATGGCTTTCTCAGATTGCTGCAAAGCAGTCTGTTGACTGGTTTGCGCTGGCTGCAGAAGATGTTGCCCGCCAGCTGCGGTCTGTGCAGCGGCTGTTAATCAAGGCGGTCAATCTGGCAAGTACCGATGAAGGGCTGAGCGGTTATCTGTTCCATATTGAGAAAGAATATAACTGGAGCTGTGAACTGCTGCTGGCCATGGAACAGGGCTGGGACAATCTGGCCCAGCAGCTGCAGCTGGGCGGTTTTGACCGTCTGCCATCTGCCAAAAAAGGTACATTTGATGAGGAAACCAAGGAACAGGTTACCTCTTACCGCGACGGGGCAAAAAAACAGATAGAAACCCTGCGCAAAAATTATTTCAGCCGTTCCAGGGAAGAACAGCTGCAGGAGCTGGCAGCGCAGCAGCCAGTACGGGCGCTGCTGGTTGAGCTGGTACTGGCACTGATGCATCGGTTCCAGCAGAAAAAAGCGGAAAAAAATCTGATGGATTTTCATGACATGGAGCATTTCTGTTTCAATCTGCTGTACGAGGAAACAGAGGATGGATTACAGAATACCGAGCTGGCGCTGCAGCTGAAGACGCAATATTATGAAGTGATGGTAGATGAGTATCAGGACATCAATGACCTGCAGGAATCCATCCTGCAGGCGGTCAGCAGAGAAAACAATCTGTTTATGGTTGGCGATATCAAACAGAGTATCTATGGGTTTCGCATGGCAAATCCACAGCTGTTTGCAGAAAAATACAGTGCCTTTCCAGCGGAAGAAAATGAGATTTGCCAGCGGCTGGACTTGAACCGTAATTTCCGCTGCCGCAGCAATGTGGTAGGTGGCGTAAACGAAGTGTTCAGCCGACTGATGAACGGCCAGGACGGCGATTTGCTTTACGATGAAAAAGCAGCGCTTGTGTATGGTGCAGAGTATCCGGATGTGCTGGAAGGGCAGCAGCCTGTTCCCGAACAGATTCATCTGCTGGTTCTAACGCAGAACAGTGACATCGAAGAAGCGCCCTTTGAGGCGGAGCAGCCGTTATCTGCCATGGAGGAAGAAGGCCTGCTGCTGTGTCAGCAGATGCAGCAGTTAATAGCGCAGAAGGCACAGGTTTACGATAAGCGATTGCAGCAGTATCGGGATGTCACCTGGCGGGATATGGTTGTACTGCTGCGCGCACCAAAAGCGGCAGGTACCGTGTATGCCCGTATCCTGAAAGAAGCCGGTATTCCGGCGGCTGTGGATACCGGCGACGGTTATTTTTCCGCGTGGGAAATCCAGATTGTGCTGTCTATGCTGCACATCATTGATAATCCTCTGCAGGATTTACCGCTGCTGGCTGTGCTGAAAGCGCCGTTTTTCCACTTTAGCGAGGAGGAACTGGCACAGCTGCGTCTGCTGATGCCGAAGGGTTATTTTTACGGCTGTCTGCAAAAAACAGCAGAACTGGATTGTCTGTGCAGTGAATCGTTAAAACAAAAAGCTGCTGGCTTTTTAGAACAGCTGCAGCACTGGCGCAAACTGGCGCGGCAGCTGGATTTGAGCAATCTAATCTGGCAGTTATACAAAGATACCGGATTTTATGAGTATGTGGGGGCGCTCCGCGACGGCGTGCAGCGGCAGGCTAATCTGCGGGCCCTGCACGAGCGGGCGCGGGCCTACGAGAAAACCAGCTTTAAAGGCGTATTTCTGTTTCTGCGGTTTCTGGAACAGATGCAGGATAACAATGCCGATTTAGAGCCGGCACGCATTTTGAGCGACAACGAGAACGTGGTGCGCATTATGAGTATCCACAAAAGCAAGGGGCTGGAATTTCCGGTGGTATTCATCGGCGGTATGGGACGCAGGTTTCATCTGCGGGATACCCAGCAGGAATTTTTACTGGATAAAGATTACGGATTAGCATTCTCGGCAGTGGACGGAGAACTGGAAATCAAATATCACACAATCGCACAGCGGGTCATCAGCCAGAAAAAACGGCTGGAAGCACTGCAGGAGGAAAAGCGGGTGCTTTATGTAGCCATGACAAGAGCCAGAGAGCGGCTGTATCTCATCGGCAGCTGTGCCGACCCGGCGAAAAAACTGGATATCTCTATTGATAAGGCAGCCTGTTATCTGGACTGGCTGCTCCCGATGCAGTTAAGTCAGCCGTTGTGGGATGTGCAGTATATCACAGCCGGCACGGTCAACTGTGATGTGAATGATACCGAAAAGCTGCCGCCGCTGCGTCAGGCACTGGAAGACGGGAAACCGCTGCCTGCTTCTGGCCGGTGGGCACAGCAGATTGACCGGCAGCTCAGCTGGCAGTATGAGAAACCGCAGTTTATTACCGTGAAAGCGCAATCATCAGTAACTGAACTGAAACAGAAATTCAACGCCGAATCAGACGATTCACTGCTGCAATTCAGCTTTGACAGCAGACCGGAAGCGGTAATTGCCAAAGAAGGGCTGACCTCTGCCGAAAAAGGCACACTGCTGCACCTGCTGCTGAGCCGCGTGGATTTGCACGAAGACATTACGATGGATTATCTGAACAGGCTGGTGGCAGAGCTGGAGGCGAAAAAGTTTATTGCAGCCGGATCTGCCGAAGGCATTTCCCTGCAGGGCATTCTGGACTTTTTCCACAGCCCGCTGGGGAAACGATTCCTGGCTGCCGATGATACGAAGCGATATCGGGAACTGCCGTTTATCACTGCACTGGACAGTCACATGCTGGATGAAACCTTGCCGCAGGGTGAGAAAAACGTGCTGGTACAGGGGGTTATCGACTGCCTGTGGCAGGAGGACGACGGCCAGTGGGTGCTGGTGGATTATAAGAGCGACCGCATCAGCCAAGGGCAGACCCATCTTATTCTGGAGCGATACAGCGGTCAGATGCAGCTCTACCGCTATGCAGTAGAAAATATTCTGGGCCAGCCGGTCAAGGAAGCCTATTTCTATCTGGTCAGCAGCGGTATTGCGGTGGAAGCGTAGAAGCTTTTGAAAAACATAAAAAGGATGACTGCCGGAAATATCCGACGGTCATCCTTTTTAATGGTTATAATTTTATGATATTCAATATTCCGAGGCAAGGTAGATGCAATCACTTTTCTGTTTAATGCTGGACATTGATTACCTCAAAGTTATATGGATACTGCTATGCCTCATGCTCGATTGTTTCGCTTTGTAAGACTGCGTCTTCCACGCTTGAAACAATCTTCGCAAATGTCCATCGTAAACAGAAATCGTTCTGCATTCTACGCTGCCTCTGAATTTTCTTGAAACCGGAATTGATATTAGTCCTTATATCTGTTTTGGTGCGTAATCGTATCCGGCAAACATACCGAATTTGACAACCGGCTGTACGGCATACCGTTCATTAAACTCTTTTTTGGCCTGGGCCGCTGCGTCGGCTTCACGCATACCGGCTGCCAGATGCTTTTCTTTCAGCTGCTGGCGGCAGGCGTTAGCAAAATCTTCGCATACATAAACTTTTTTGTGGGCCTTGTACAGCTTCTGCAATACTACAAACCGATAACTGCCGGACTGTTCTTTGTACTCAATCTCCCCGCGGTGTACACTGATTTCCCGGTAGTCCCGGTCATCTGAACTGACATTGTCCCAGATTTCTTCTGCTTTTGCAATAGCATCTGCTTTTTCCTGATAATACAGAATCGCTGTTTCGTGGTCAGTCATGTCCCGGTCTTCTACACTGTATAATGTCACACCCGTATAATGATCACCAAGCATTGCCAGTAACGCTTCAAAATCCATATATCGTTCCTCCTTAGAATGAATGCGTAGTCTGTTATTATATTTTATACCCGCATTTCTTGCTTTGTTAACAGGATATTTTATGAAGCATCTATATGTGGCAGGCAGCTGCCATTGCTGATTCGTCCGCATTAAAACGGAACAGATGCGCAGGCTGTCATATGCGCGATGGACATTAGTCCAAATCGCGCTGGACAGACAAGCAGATGTCCGGCCTTAGCGGGGTAAGCAAGGTAGCTGCCTGCCATTATACCGCTAAATGAAAAGCACAGAATGCTCCCACTGGACGATGGTCTCTGAACATGCTACAATAACAGACAGGTGATGAATTATGACATTATTTGATGTAAATAAGAAAGATACATTACAAAAAAATGCGCCGCTGGCGCAAAGAATGCGGCCGCAGACACTGGATGAGATTCTGGGTCAGGATCATATCATCGGGCAGGGAAAGCTGCTGCGCCGCGCTATTGAGACGGACAAGCTGTCGTCGCTGATTTTCTGGGGAACACCGGGCTGCGGGAAAACCACCATCGCGTCGGTGATTGCCAATGTAACCAATAAATTTTATGCAAGCCTCAACGCTGTAACCGATGGCGTGGCGGATTTGCGCAAAGTGACAGCCGCTGCCGAGGAGAATCTGTCTATGTACGGACGGCAGACTATCCTTTTTATCGATGAAATCCATCGGTTTAACAAAGGACAGCAGGATGCACTGCTTCCGTCTGTGGAAAAAGGATTGATTGTATTAATTGGAGCAACCACACAGAATCCGTATTTCAGTTTAAATCCTGCGCTGTTGTCCCGCTCTATGGTGTTTGAGCTGAAGCCGCTGCAGAAAGCTGATGTAGAACAGATTCTGCGCCGCAGCTGCGAAGATGTGAAGCGTGGTCTTGGCACTTATAAACTGCATGTAACGCAGGACGCTATCGATCATTTGTGCAACTGCAGCCAGGGGGATGCCCGCATTGCCTTAAACGGATTGGAACTGGCGGTGCTGTCCAGCCGGCCTGATAAAAACGGGGTAAGGGTTATCGATTTATCGGTTGTGGAGGAATCGGTGCAGCGCCCGGCAGTTGTGTATGATAATACCGGTGATGACCACTACGATATTATCTCGGCGTTTATCAAAAGTATGCGCGGTTCCGACCCTGATGCTACAGTTTATTATCTGGCCCGTATGCTGGATGCCGGAGAAGACCCGATGTTCATCGCGCGCCGTATTGTCATTCACGCCTGTGAAGATGTGGGGCTCGCAGACCCGCATGCGCTTCAGGTGGCACAGAGTGCCGCATCCGCTGTGCAGTTTATCGGGATGCCGGAAGGCCGTATCATCTTGGCGGAGGCTGCAATTTATGTGGCAAAGGCTCCAAAAAGCAACAGTGTTATCTGTGCTATTGATGCTGCGCTGTCGCAGGTACGTTCTGGAAAAAACGGTCCCGTGCCAGACCATTTGAAAGACAGCCATTACGCTGGTGCCAAGCAGCTGGGACACGGTGTTGGATATCAGTATCCGCATGATGACCCGAGCGGCTGGCTGCCGCAGCAGTATCTGCCAAATAATTTAACCGATGCTGTTTTTTATCGTGAAAATCCGCGGGATTATAAAGGGTTCACCAGACCAGAAAAGGGGAGAGGGAAATGAGTCAGAAAAAGCCAGTGGTTGCGTTAGGCATGAGCGGCGGCGTGGATAGTTCTGTTGCTGTTCATCTGCTACAGCAGGCCGGATATGAAGTGCACGGCGTGCACATGCTGATGATTCCGGAGAAATTTCATCCAAATCCCGCTGCTGTGAACGATGTCAGGTCTGTTGCAGAACAGCTTAAAATTCAACTTTCTGTGCTAAATGTCAGAGAACAGTTCGAAAATATTGTTATACAACAGTTTGTAAAAGAGTATTCAAACGGAAGAACACCAAATCCGTGCATTTTGTGCAATAAACAGCTTAAATTCGGACTTTTTGCAGAAAATGCAAAAAAAATAAATGCTGATTTTATTAGTACAGGTCATTATGTGAGAACAGAATTACATGAAAATGGAAAGAAACTGTTTCATAAAGCGATGGATTCCAAAAAAGACCAGAGTTATTTTCTATCGATGGTGTCGCCTGAGATATTGGACCGCTGTATTTTTCCGCTGGGCAATTATACCAAGGACCAGGTGCGCGACATTGCCAGAGAAATCGGTCTGCCCGTGGCTGAAAAAAGTGACAGTCAGGAAATCTGTTTTATTCCCGATAACGACTACAAAGCCTTCTTACAACAGATTCTGCCGCCGAAAGCGTTCAAAAAGGGGAAAGTGTTCCACGCCGACGGCCGCCTGTTAGGCAATCACGACGGCATTCAGAATTACACCATCGGGCAGCGCAAAGGCCTGGGGATTGCACTGGGTAAACCGGCCTATGTGGTGGATCTGGATGCAAAACGCAATGCTGTTATTTTAGGCGATAACGAACATCTGATGCACAATCAGCTGACAGCCAGCCAGAACAATTATTTTGTGGAGCTGCCGTTAGAAACACCGGTCCAGATTGAAGCAAAAATCCGCTACCGGGCACAGGCGGCACCGGCACAGTTAATCTGCCATGCCGATGGTACCTCCACTGTCACCTTTGCTGATGCACAGCGCGCCATTACACCGGGACAGTGCGCAGCCTATTATAAAGGCGATGCATTAATCGGCGGCGGCATCATTGAAACAGCAGAGACTGTGTAGCAGAAAGATACTTGAAAACAGGCAGCAACAATTTTCTGCGCTGTCGAGATTAAAATGGACAGCGCAAGCAGATGTACATTTTACGAGGGTGGCAGAAATTTGTTGCTGCCTGTTTTACTTGATATTAAACTAACATATATATTTCAAACAATGAGATACAGTCAAGAAAAGCCACCTTTCCATGGCGGAGAGGCGGCTTTTTGTATGCGCAATTTTATCTGGTTATTTTTCCAGCGTTATCGGCATACAGTGTTACAAATGGATTAGCAGCACCAGCCGTTGCCGCCGAAGCCATTAATGAAGAACAGGAAGATTACAAAAATAATAATCCACCAGATCCAGCTCCAGCTTCCGTTATTGCTGTTGTTCCAGGTGCCCCAGCTGTTGCAGCCGCAGTTATTGCAGCCGCAGTTGTTGCAGCCGCAGCCGTTGTTCCAATTGCTCCAGTTGTTGTTGTTCCATGTGCTGTTGTCACACTCATTGCAGCCGCAGTTGCAATCGCGGGAAATCTGTTCATTCATGGTGAAAACCTCCTCAATATGCAAATAACCATTTGATTAGCCAGAGGATTATGATTAACATCAGTATATTTTCAAAGTAGTAGTAGCTTATCGCCCTTGCAGCGTAATAATCCCCCATTGGAATCAATCCTTTCGTGTTGCAGTCCATCAGAATCTGCCATGTGGCCGCCGATACATGCTGCGTGGAGGCCGATGCATCTGATGCCGCAGTCGTTCGGTGCTGGAAGCGATTTTTTCAATAAAGGGATAAAATTCTTCCAGCGCGCTCAACAGATGATCCACACTGTCTGCGAAACCGCGCATATCGGTTGTGGTATTTTTCAGATGGTCAACAGTGCGGACCAGCGGTTCTGCTGCCCGTTCTTCGCTCATTAGCAGCCGCAGCTGGTATGGCAGCCACAACCACAGTCGCCGTTACCAAAGATGCCGCAGCTGAACAGCCATCTTAATAACCAGATGATGATAATCAGCATGATTAATGTTTCAAAGAAGCTGGCATTGCATCCGCCGCCAAAATTGCAGTTATCTTCGCAGCAGCAGTTGCCGCCCCAACCATAATTTTCAGACATAATTGTTTCCTCCTTTGATGTTCTTGAAGTATGGAGTGTCTTGCTCACTCACATTAATATCCTATGTGGAAATTGAAAAAGGGTGAAAGAAAATTGCAAAAATTTCGGAAAGGGGGGAAAGAAGATGGAGAACCAGACAGGTCAGCAGATGATGCCCGGCAGCCTGAATGATTTAAAACTGCTAGTGCAGCAGTTTGAGATGTTTCTGCCAGAGGATAAACGCAATGTGATTTATAATACCATCGCGCAGATTGAGGCCGCCGGCGGTATTCACGATGAAGCACAGGGGCAGAAGATACTGGCTGATTTAATGCAGTCACTGGGCTTAGGCGGCTTGCAGAAATAATGCCCGGAATGTTACAGGCAACGAAGGGCATTAGCGCATATTCCTGTGCTGATGCCCGAAGTTGAAACTTTTTTCCCTATAAATATATAGATATTTCGGCACCGCTGCATTTCGCTCATGATACCATGAATTTGGACGCTGCCGATATGGATGGCTGATACAGAACAGGAATCAGAAAGGAGTATCTTCATTGAAAAAACTGCTTATCTTTCAAGGTATTTTACTCTGCAGCGGCATTGTGTTCGGCATCGTTGCCTATGCTGCTTTGCCGGACGAGCAGGTGCTGGCCCTGCAGCAGTATCTCACAGTACAGGTACAGAATCTGACGGCTGCAGCCACACTGGCGGAAACAGCCAGCCGAATTTTTCGTGCCAACGCCATGGACATGGTTCGTGTATATTTTGCCGGGATTTGCCTGCTGGGGTTACCGATATTGTTTTTGTTTCTGTTTCTGAAAGGCTTTACCTTCGGGTTTGTATCCTGTTTTTTACTTCGTCACTCTCCCTTGTTAATTATCACGCGATTCCTGTATTTACCGGTTTTCATCCTTGCAGTCGGGTTCGCAGTCCGATTTGCATTTCTGCTGATTCAGAACAGGCTTACAAGCCCGGCCCGACAACTGCTGGAGTATACAATCGCATTCGGACTGATTCTGATTCTTGCGCTGCTGTTCAGCTATGTGGACGGGCTGGGCTGCTGTCATTATCTGCAGAATCTTTCGTAAAAGCAACAATGGTGTTTTTCACTGGACTTTTCTCTGCAAAACCTTTACACTGATAAGTAAATAATCAAATTAATATCGTATTGGATGCAGACAGGATGTGATAGAATGCTTGATCAGGCCATTGATGATTATATCGTTTATCTGACGGTGGAGAAAGGGGCTTCCCGCAATACCATCGAAGCATACAGCAATGATGTGCGTAAGCTGGCACAGTATCTGAGCGAAGAGAAACTCAAAACATGGAATCAGGTGGATCAGTACCATATACGCGGTTATCTGGCCCACATGCAGCAGGAGAACGTGACAAACACAACCAGAGCCCGCAATGTGGCAGCCATGAAGAGCTTTTTCCGGTTTCTCTATCTGGAAAAATATACAGACAGCAACCTTGGAGAACTGCTGGACGGGCCCCGTAAAGAGAAAGTACTGCCCAAATATCTGACCGTGGAGGAAGTGGATCGGCTGATGCGGGCACCTGATGTGTCCACGCCGAACGGCTGCCGCGACAAGGCCATGCTGGAGCTGTTATACGCCTCCGGCTTGCGGGTCAGTGAGCTGATTACGCTGCAGATGAGTGATGTCAGTTTTGAGATGGCCTATGTGCGCTGTTTCGGCAAAGGCGCCAAAGAGCGGATTATTCCGCTGGGCAGTTATGCATTGCAGGCGCTGGAGCACTATATCAATGTGTGCCGCCCCAATGTGGCAAATAACTGGCAGACCGATATTCTGTTTTTAAACAAGAGCGGCAAGGGTTTAACGCGCCAGGGGTTCTGGAAGATTATCAAGAAATACGGGCAGGAAGCGGGTATTACCGCAGATTTGACACCGCATGTGCTGCGCCATTCCTTTGCCACCCATCTGTTGTTCAACGGCGCTGATTTGCGTGCCATTCAGGAAATGCTTGGACATGCCGATATTGCCACCACGCAGATTTATACCCATCTGCTGGGCGGCCAGATGCTGGATGTGTACCAGGCAGCCCATCCCAGAGCGAAAAAGGCAAAAAAATAATGCAGTATATCATTGCGCTGCTGCCTGATAGAAACGTACATCAATGAAATGTTTCACGTGAAACATTTTTAACATAACTGAGGTGAACATCTATGAAACCGATGAACCATAAAAAAGCAATTTTAATTGTCATGGACAGTGCCGGTATCGGCGCATTGCCCGATGCTGCCCGGTATGGAGATGCTGGCAGCAATACCTTTCAGCGTATCGCCGATGCCTTGCCGCAGCTGGAACTGCCTTATCTGAACGGGCTTGGTCTGCACAAAATCGTACCGCAGTTTGCTGGTCGTCAGCGGGCGGAAATCAGCCTGCCTCATTATACGGCCCGCATGGCCGAGCTGTCAAAAGGAAAGGATACCATCACCGGTCACTGGGAACTGGCCGGTATTATCACAGAAGAGCCGTCGCCTACCTTTCCCGATGGGTTTCCCGATGAACTTTTACAGCAGATTTACGATGCCTGCGGTGTAACCTTCCTCGGCAATGAAGTAGCATCGGGCACAGAGATTATTGCCCGGCTGGGTGCCGAACATGTACGCACCGGCAAACCGATTTTATATACCTCGGCCGACAGTGTTCTGCAGATTGCAGCCCATGAGGATGTAGTTCCGCTGGATGAACTGTATCATATCTGTGAAGTTGCCCGGGATCTGACCCGTACCGGCCCGTATAAAGTGGGGCGTGTGATAGCCCGTCCGTTTATCGGTGAGGAGGGAAATTATCAGCGCACGTCCAATCGGCATGATTATTCGCTGATGGTGCCGGATCATAACCTGTTGCAGGATTTATTAAAGCAGCAGTATCAGGTGATGTCGGTGGGCAAAATTCAGGATATTTTCGCCAATGTTTCATTCACGAAGGCTGTGCATACAAAAAGCAATGATGACGGTATGACACAGACCATGGCTTTTTATCAGGAACTGGAACAGGGTCTGCTGTTTGTCAATCTGGTGGATTTTGATATGAAATACGGGCATCGCCGCGATTGTGCAGGATATGGAACTGCGCTGTCTGCATTTGATGCCCAGTTGTGGAAACTGCTGACGGCAATGGATGACGATACCATTCTGATTCTCACTGCAGATCACGGCTGTGACCCGGGCTATACAGGAACAGACCATACCCGCGAATATGTACCGCTTTTGATGTGCGGAAAACAGATTCAGAACGGCAAGGATACTGCTACCTACAGCAGCTTTGCTGACCTGGCAGCCACACTGGCCGATTATTTCTCCATTGCGTATTCCGGTGCCGGATGCAGTTTTGCCGAGGAGGTTTTTGTATGAGAGCATGTGACATTATTGCGCGTAAGCGGGATGGCTTTGCACACAGCCGTGATGAGCTGGCGTATTTTATCAACGGTTACGTGAAAGGGGATATCGGCGATGAACAGATGGCCGCCTGGCTGATGGCTGTGTATTTTCAAGGCATGAACGAGGAAGAAACCATTATTCTGACCGATTTGATGCTCCATTCCGGCGAGATGATTGATTTAAGCGGTATTGACGGTATCGTGGTGGACAAGCACAGTACCGGCGGCGTGGGTGATAAAACCACGCTGGTTCTGGCTCCGCTGGTGGCCGCGGCCGGTGTGCCGGTGGCAAAATTATCAGGCAGAGGGCTTGGCTTTACCGGCGGCACCATCGACAAGCTGGAAGCCATTCCCGGTTTTCAGACCAGTATTCCGACAGAGCGGTTTTTACAGCAGGTGAACAGAATCGGGATTGCGGTAGCTGGTCAGACCTCCAGTCTGGTACTGGCAGATAAAAAAATGTATGCCCTGCGGGATATCACCGCAACGGTGGAAAGCATACCGCTCATCGCCAGCAGTATTATGAGCAAAAAGCTGGCTTCCGGGGCCAACAGTATTGTACTTGATGTCAAATTTGGATCCGGTGCATTTATGCAGGAAAAAGAACGGGCAGAGCTTCTGGCGCAGACTATGGTGAAAATCGGCAATGGATTAGGCCGCCGAACGTCAGCGGTGCTGTCCTCCATGGAAGAGCCGCTGGGCTATGCGGTGGGCAATTCGCTGGAGGTGCAGGAGGCCATTGATACCTTGCAGGGGCATGGCCCTGCTGATTTGCAGGAATTATGCCTGACGCTGGGCGGCCAGATGATCTATCTGGGCGGCAAAACCTCTACAGCGGAGGATGGCTATGTCCTTGCAAAAGAGATGCTGGAGAGCGGCCGGGCCTATGAAAAACTGCTGGAACTGATTCATGCACAGGGCGGCAGCCTGGAAAATGGCATGGTGCAGGCACAGCATCAGTATGCGGTGAAAGCGCCGGTATCCGGTGTGGTACAGAAAATCAGAGCCAGAGATATCGGCCATGCCAGCATGCTGTTAGGGGCAGGCCGCGAGACAAAGGCATCGGCTATCGATTTATCTGCCGGCATTCTGGTGCAGAAAAAAACAGGCGATACTGTGCAGGCAGGTGAACCGCTGGCTGTGCTTTATTACAATGATGCCTTTGCCCACAGGGTGGAGGAAGCAGCTCGTGAACTGCAGCAGTCCTATATCATTGGCGATGGGGCAGCGCATATGGAGCCTCTGATTTGGAAAGTTATCAGTGAATGATAATTCTTCTGCAGCAGGGCTGGATGTTAGAACGAATTCTGCTTTACGATGGACATTTGCGAAGATTGTTTCAGGCGTGAAAGACGAAGTCTTGCAAAGCGAAACAATCGAGCATGAAATATAGCTGTATCCATATTTATTTGAGTGGGACAATGTCCAGCATTAAACAGAAGAGTGAAACACCTGCCCTGATGCTGTATAATATACGCACACAATCTCCCCACACTGCATAAATTAGAGCAGGAAAAGATTATTTTCCCGCATAATTGATATGCAAAAGAAGGGGAGAATGGATATGAGCGATGAGAGTAAAGTAACCAGAGAGGATATTATGGAACAGATGCAGGCTGGGCATCGTGCCAGAATTGACGGGACAACGTTGCAGAATCTGAATAAAGATTCTGTGCAGTTCCATGAAGTGATGCCAAACCGCGGTCAGTATCAGCAGCCGATTCAGCCGCAGGCAGCCAAACAGCCTCAGCAGGAACAGAATATGCCGGAAAGCTATCTGAATTACGCCGCCCAGCTGTTAGAGCAGATGCGCGGTGTATATGCGAGCTCCTGGGAAAATTGTGAATGCGGGAGCAGTCCAGCATGGCACGGCGGACACAATCATTTTTATGACCCGTGCAGCGGCGCTGACAATCCGCCGGTGAGCAGCTGCCCGGTATATGATTGCAATAGTAATACCTGCTGTAACGATAATTTTTATGCGGCGAAACCGCCAAGACCGCCTCATCACCCAATGCAGGACTGCGGCACTACCACATTTTATGATGACTGTGCCTATAAACTGCAGAAAATGAGTGACCAGCTAACCCGTATTGAAACCATGACACAGGATATGTATGCCGTGAATCAGCAGCTGGCAACGTATATCATTGAATACTACAATAAATTCATCAGCAGTCAGACAACATCCGGAAATAACTGCTGAACAGATCAGAAACCAGCCTTTTAACGGGCTGGTTTTTTAGTTCCGTATAGAAGGTTGACAGAGGTCGGGTGTTGTCTGTATAATTAATCTTACAAATGTAAGATTAACAAAAACGTAACATTAGTTACATAATAGAAGAAAGAGGAGGGAAATTCAATGAAAAGGCTACCGCAGATTTCTGATGCAGAATTCGAAGTCATGAACGTCATCTGGGGCCATGCACCGGTCAGCACCAATGAGATTGTGGAAGCGCTGTCAAAATACACAGCGTGGAGGCCGAAAACTATTCAGACGATGCTGGCCCGTCTGGAAAAGAAAGGCGTTATCACCCACGAAAAAGAAAGCCGCGTGTTTGTGTATTCGCCGCTGATAGACAAAGAGGCTTATCTGTATGCCGAAGGGAATGCTTTTGTCGATCGGTTTTTTGATGGTGCATGCAGCAGGATGGTAGTTCGATATTTGGAACAGAGTGCATTAACGGATGAAGAGATTGATGATTTACAGTCCATTTTAGATAAAAAACGGAAACAGTAAGAGGCGATTGTTATGTTTTTGGTTCGGTTTCTTTTCAGTAATCTGTTTGGCGCTGCCATGGCCGGGGGAATCCTGTTTCTGAAAAAAGCGGGGAATGACCGGCTTTCGGCAAGATTTCACCATGATATATGGTTTTCGCTTCTGTTTTCGCTCGCTGTTGTGTTTCTGCCGGTTTCGTTTTTTCCGGCAGCTTCCGGAATTGCCCAGGAGATGACGGCACCTGCTTATCACACACACAGCAGCAGAACAGCTGCACCGGATATGCCGGAAGACTGGAGATACAATGCTGCTGACCTGATGGATACAGCAGACGGGGCACCGTTAAGTTCTGCCTTTGCGCTCATCTGGACAGGCGGTGTTCTGTGTATTATGGGTTCATATTATATGGGCAGTCGAAAACTCAGGCAAATCAGGCGTTTGGCGGAACCGCTGCCGGAGATGATTCAGACCATCTTTTCTGATTGCTGCCGTGCTGTCTCGATCAAGCAGCGGGTATCTTTACGATGTTCCGATATGATTGATTCGCCGTTCAGTTTCGGGTGCCTGTATCCCTGTATTATTCTGCCGGGCCGCATGATATCGAATGCCGCCCGGGAGGAACTGGAACATGTGCTGCTGCATGAGCTGATGCACATCAGACACAAAGACCTCTGGGTAAATGGACTGGTTTGTACTGTGCAGATGCTGTACTGGTGCAATCCGGCTGTCTGGCGGGCGTTTTCCCGCATGCGGCTTGACCGGGAGGTATGGTGTGATTGGGCGGTGCTGAACCTGTATCATACCGATGCAGAGCGGCTGCGTTACGGAGATACCCTGCTGCGCGCTGCAAGGCGGAGGCATTCTGTACCGAACGGTCTGGTCAGCAATCTGACTGGCAGTCTGACAGACAGCAAAAAACAGCTTCGTTATCGCATTGAAAAAATCGCACATTTTCAGAACGAATCGGCAGTGAAACAGCTGACTGCCTGCTGTCTGATGATAGCACTGCTCTTTGTCGGGCTGATGCAGGCCCCGGTTTATGCCGCAGTTTCCTCTGATTTTGGATTAACCTTTCATCCGGAACAGCCGATTTCTGTGGTGGAGCAGGATTTTTCAGATCTGTTCGGCCATGCGGAAGGCAGTGCGGTTATCTACGATAAGAATGCAGATGTGTATTATATGTATCATCCGCAGGCTGCCGCAAAGCGGATCGCGCCCTGCTCCACGATTAAAATATACAGCGCTGTCCATGCGCTGGAACAGGGCATCATTACGCCAGAGCAAAACACAGTCCGCTGGGATGCCGTATCCCGTGATATTCCGGCCTGGAACAGTGACCTGAACCTTGATTCGGCCATGCAATATTCGGCCAACTGGTATTTTCAGTATCTGGACAGGGCGGCTGGAGCGGAAAAGCTGGAGCAGTTTTATACGCGCATCGGTTATGGAAACGGCTCTGTTGGTGATGACACAGCCTATTACTGGAACGGCAGCCGTCTGAACATTTCTCCGCTGGAACAGGTGATGCTGCTGGACTGTTTTTACGATAATACCTTCGGCTTTGCGGAAGCTAATGTCAATGCGGTAAAAGATGCCATATTTATCCGGGAAACTGATGATGTGCGTCTTTCCGGCAAAACCGGCACAGGCAGAAAAGACGGGCAGGATATAAGCGGCTGGTTTGTCGGCTATGCCGAAACAGGAGAGAATACCTGGCTTTTTGCCGTACAGATACAGAATACACAGCATGCAGACGGCAATGCTGCGGTTCAGATAACCGAATCCATTCTGGAACGGATGGGGATTCTGCACCATAAATAAATATAAGAGAGCTGTTGGACGCTGGGCTCCGGCCACGACAGCTTCTTTTTTCAGCATGAAATATTACAAATGTAAGAATTGAAAGGAGAGAAAAAATTTGAAACACCTGTTGAAATCCTGTTGGAAATGGATTCTGCTCTTGCTGTTCCTGTTTGGTATGGTACTTATCACAGGCATGCAGGCTGAGAAAGCATCTGATATTGAAGTTCTGCCCCACCGGGAGGGAGAGCTTGTGTTTTCCATGACGCTTGCGGACTACATTGACCGTTACAATGATGGTTACTGGAAGGATTATAAAACCCGTTATCTGCCGCCAGCTTCGGAATGGCGCTCCCAGAGATACGATACAGCCATCCATTCCAGTCATGCAGCCATCTGCTACGATTTTACCGAGGACGAAACAAAATGGTCTCTGCCGACCATATCGATTTATGTCCCTGCCGACAGTGACCAGATCCAGGAGCTGACCATCGATTTTGACGACCACAGCTATACCGAGGCAACCTATGATTTATACGAGGAACTCTGTTTTTACACGCTGCAGGTATTTTTCCCGGACATGGAAGAGGCGCAAATCATTGCCCTTTATCAGACATTGAACCGCCTGGCTTATGACAATATGTTCCCAAACGAACAGGGATACGGCAGCGGTATTGTACCGTGTGCGCTGTTTTATCAGGATGGCATTGGATTGTATCCTTACTTCGCTGAAGGGGAATCTCTGCATCTCTGTATCATTCCTGTCACGGAGCAGACGATAAACGAATTTACGCAGAAAGGCACTGTCCTTTATGAGATTGCAACCATGCAGGAACGGCAGCCAGCATCAAAACCTGCGCCATTGTATGATATTGCACCTGATATTGTACCGGTATCTGCTGAGTCTGGAATCTTTGCAGATCTGCCCGCCGATGAACTGGACCGGATTACGCAGATTTGCCAGAACATCGCCAGTATCTGTGGGGATTTATTCCAGACTGCGGAGAAAGTGCCTTCTCCGTATATGCCTGACCAGCTGGTGCTGGCGCAATCGTCCATAGATGCAATCGAAACCCGTCTGATTCATCAGGGATATACTGTGCTGGACACTGACAGTACCTATCCGTCATTTTTGCAGAATGCTGACGGGATGTATCACTTCTGGGATGCAGTGCAGAATGGATTGGACGGACGTCAGGATTATATCTGGATTTCGCCCTACGGAGGGTTCCAGTACTGCTCTCTGGAGACACGAGCCGACGGGCCGTATTTTCTGGAAGCCGCGGCGCAGTGGAACGAACGGAACGAAATAGAGATCACCGAGCTGTACAAGCGAGAGGTGCTGGATTGGGATTTAACGGAAAACGGCAATTTCTATTACAAGCTTTATGAGGCTCATTCTCCGGCCTTTGAGGATTATACCCTGCTTCGGCTGAAAGAAACCGACAGAACCTTATATAACCTGAATGCCGCCTATATCGAGCCTGTGGGATATCAGAGCAATAACCTGTTTACCTGCAGCTGGAATCATACAGATTATGGTGCACTCTGCTTCAATGATTTGCTGGAATTCTGCTATCGCATGAACACAGAGCAGATTCTCGATATCAGTGCATTGCCCTGTCAGGAAAACCCGTTCTATTATCAGATTCCTGCTGTAATGTTTGAAGAAAGTATCCTGCCTTATTTTGATATCTCCCTGCAGACTTTCCGGGAGAAAACCTGTTATGATAAAAACAGCAATACTTATCCGTGGCTGGATGTAGCTTATGATAATCTGAGCTACTTTCCGCTGATTACGCCGGAAGTGAAAGCCTGTCAGCAGAACAGCGACGGCACCATCACATTGACTGTGGATGCCATGTGCGTGGGCTTAAAACAGGATTCCCTGTTTCGCCACAAGGTAACCATCCGGCTGCAGGAGGGTGGCGGATTTCAGTATGTGCAGAATCAGATGATAACCACATCACAGGAACTGCCCGCCTATCAGCCAAGACTGCAGATGCAGAGAGGATAAACCAGAACAGAAAACACATTTTTTGTATTTATTGCAGGAAAAATAAAAATGGGATATAATATAATATGTAAAAGTTCACAGGAAAGGCGGGAGAAATATGCAGGACAATCTAAAAAGCGCACTGCATGAATTTATTACGCAGGCTGAACAGATTTATGAAGGACATATCAAACAGATAATTCTGTATGGTTCTTATGCGCGCGGTGATTATCACGCAGAGTCTGATGTGGATATTATGATACTGGTTGATTTATCGCAGGACGACATGAAGGAATATCGTAAACGTCTGATGCGTAAAGTATTTGACATCAATCTGGAATATGACACAATGATTGCCCCTGTTACTGTAAATGCAGAACATTTTCAGGACTGGCTTCCTGTGTATCCGTTTTATCAGAATGTGATGAACGAGGGAGTGAGCTTATTTGCTGCCTGAACAGGAATACGACTATGTAAAGCATCTGGCATTGTATCGCCTTGAAAAGGCGAAAGAAGATTATAATGTAGCCGTCTTAACATTAGAGCATGAACAGTATAGAAGTGCCAACAACCGGGCGTACTATGCCATCTATCATGCCATCACGGCAGTTCTGGCCATAGACCGGATTGCATTCAAGCGACATAAAGATACACTGGGGCATTTCAATAAAGAATATGTGAAAAATGATATTTTCCCGAGAGAAATAGGCCATCGGGTTGCCGTGTCACAGGAAATTCGTCAGGCAAGTGATTATGATGATTTTTACATTGCAACCAAATCAGAAGCTGCGGAGCAGGTAGAAACAGCAAAGATGGTAATTGACTTAATTGAAACTTATTTGAATCAAAAGTTTATAGAAAGAGAAAAATCGATATAACTACAAAACCAGCCTTTTCTGCTGAGAGAAGAGGCTGGTTTTTTTCTGTGTTATCAGTTATCCAGCGGAATAGTATGCTGCAAAATATCCAAAAAATTCATCACGATTGGATTATCCATGGCATCTTCATGAAGCAAATATCCAAAATAACCGTAAATATTATCACGCAATGGTTTCACAACGCCCTGCTGTTCCTGGTCTTCGGTAAAAATGCCGTCAGTGGAGATTGCAATACCCATATCGGCTTCTACCAGTTTACTCATAAACCGAATAGAGTCAGCCATCAATACCTCCACTTTGCCAAACTGAGATAATACCCGATAAGGCATATAGTCTTCTAATGTATTCTGCAATTGTTCCTGCAAAAAAATAATCGGATATTTGAGGATACTTTTGACGGAAAGGGTGTTGTAATTATTCAGTGGTGATTTCGGGCTGATGACTACACAATATTCATAGCGGGATAACGCCACAAAATGCAGAGGCGGTTCAATATGGAACAGCGGCACATCGTTGATATACGGGTTTCCGAAAAAACCAATATCGCTCTCTCTGGAGGCAACAGATGCAATGACCTGTTTGGTTCCTAAGGATTGTACCGTCAGCTGAACAGAAGGATGCTGCTTTACAAAATGAAACTGTGTTTCCGGCAGAACAAAGTTTTTAATACTGTTGATAGTAGACAGTTTTAATTCTCCGCTCTGATTGATAGCAGCCTGTTCTGAAAAATAGTTTTCCAGTTCATCGCTGAGCTGCAGAATCTGTTCTGCTATGGATACTGCATAATTTCCAGCCTCTGTGAGTGTAACCCCGTGGACACTGCGATTTAACAACTGGACACCGTATTCTTCTTCGAATTTGTGTAATGACTGGCTGATGGCCTGCTGGGAAACAAACAGTTTTTCGCTGGCTTTGCGAATGGATCTGGTTTCGGCAACAGTCTTCAGATATAAAAGCTGATGGAGCTGCATAATGTCACATCCTGTCCGTTAGCATAACAGAGAATTGATACGCAATGAATAAGTTCAGTATAATCATTTTCATTTAGGGTGTCAATCATTGCTTGTATCTTTTTGAAAAACGATGAAATTATAACTGCTTTTTATATATTATATAAAATGATAAACTCAAATCGTAAAAAAGATTTCTGCAGAAATCAAATCAGAACAGAGACATAAGGAGTGATACAAATGGCAAGAGAAGCTATTTCCGACAAAATTATTGTAGTTGGTATTGACGGTATGGATCCATGTCTGACACGTAAATACATGGCCAGAGGTGTGATGCCAAACGTGGAAAAATTAATGCAGCATGGTTCCTACCGTGAGGACCTGGTGCTGATGGGTGCACAGCCAACCATTACACCTCCATGCTGGACTACCTTGTCCACCGGTGCTTATCCGGCAACCCACGGCATTACCTGCTTTAAAAAACAGGGCAATGACATTGCGGATCTGGTGTATGGGATGGGATCTGACTCCTGCAAGGCAGAACAATTATGGGACTGCTTTGTAGAAGCAGGTAAGAAAACCCTGGTTTGTCAATGGCCTGGCGCATCCTGGCCTCCAACCAAAGATGATGAAAATCTGATTCTAATTGATGGTACCCAGCCAACTTTTATCAATATGCTGCCGATTATTGATTCGGAGGAAATTATTCTGGCTGACGTAAAAACGGATGAAATCACCTTTAAACCAATGGCTGCCACCGATGGCAATGTGCCATGTGTTGTAAAAGATCTGGAAGAGGTTGAGGTTGGCGAAGCGTTCAAAAATGGCGGGCATCTGACACACACTATTCTGATTTTAAATCCGGAAGACGGGGAACATGCGTTGAGTGCAGCTCCATACAATATTGCATTTTCTCCGATTAAAGATGCAAAAGGCTGGGCCAATGCACCGGAAGATGCAAAAGAATTTGTTGCACTGTTCAATTATGGTTTTATTCGTAGAACCTGTCTGATTCTGAAAAACGAAGCGGGTGTATATGACCACATTGCGATTTATAAAAATAAAAAGGCGATAGAACCGAAGGTGCTCGCAACTAATTTCCCATGGCCATTGCTGATGATGATTGGCGTAGGGGTTACACTTGGGTCGGCTGTTGTTGGCGAAGGTACCGGTGTATCTGAATGGATTGGCGGATTATTAGGTCCTGCACTTGCATCTATGGGAGAAACTACATTCTATATTATTCTGGCAGCTGCAGGTGTCATTTTAACCAACCTGCTGAATAACAACGCAATGGCGATTATGATGTCTTCTATCGTAGCCAGCCTGTATCTGCAGGGCGTAGTAGCTGATCCGATTCTGGCAATTCTGATTGTTATCGTATCTACAACATTCGGTTTCGTGACACCAGCATCCAGTTTCTATGGTGCAATGATTCACGGGAACGAATTTGTGGAAGCCAAATCGGTGTATAAATATGGTATTCTGATGGCTGTATTCAGCTGGCTTCTGACCATTGTACTGTTTATACCGATAACAAAATTCTTCTTCTAGTTGTGTTCTAACAGCTAATGATATATAATTGATAGAAAAAGAAGCCGTTTTGTTTTATAGCGGCTTCTTTTTGTGACAGGAAGAAAAGAAGGGAAGGAGATTTTCTTTTGTGAGAGAGTTCCTGAAAAAACTAACGTTGCTTTTGCTTCCAATGCCAAGCTCTATGATGGTTGCACTGCTTTCGGCATCAATGCTGCAGATTTATGCAGAATATCCGCAATACAGTGAGAGCACGGTAACTATGATACTGACGATACCAAACCTGACGGTAATGGTTGGGCTGGTTCTGGCGCCAGTGCTTTTGCGGTATATTTCCATCAAGAAGCTGGTGATTGCCGGGCTGGGGCTGTTTACCATCAGCAGTGTTCTGCCGGTATGGTGCAGTAATTTTTATCTGGTGCTGTTTCTGCGGGCTTTGAGTGGTATAGGATGCGGGCTGGTACTTCCGCTGCAGGCTACCTTTATTGCTACCTATCCGGAAAAGGAGCGTGCAACTTTGATGGGGCTCAGTGCTACGGTAGGCTGTCTGATTGCGGCGGTATTTGTGGCTTTTTCCGGGGTGATTGCCAGCGGAAACTGGCATAATGTGTTTTATCTGTATCTGGTGAATGCAATCGGGCTGATTCTGGCCTTTGTATTCCTGCCGGAACATCTGGACACTGGTCATACAGAGGCTGGGACGCAGTCGGAGACTGATATATCTGCAGCGCAGAAAAAACTGAGCTGTTACGGACTGGTATTGTTTGTGTATTATTTCCTGATGATTGCAAGTTACCTGTTTCTTTCGATTCTGGGCTCGCAGCTTGCACCTTATCTGGAACATGTAAATCTGGGCGGCTCGGCAGAGAGTGGCCTGATTATGAGTGTATCCATGATTGGTTCGATGCTGTCCGGGCTGGTTTTAGGCCAGTACACCCGTATAATGAAGAGCCTTTCTATGGCGGGGATTTTTCTGGGGTCGGCAGTCAGCCTTGCGCTTATGTGGATTGCGCCGTCGCTTCTGGTTGTGGGCGTGGCATCGTTTCTGATGGGATTTTTCTCGGCGCTGGTGGCCTGTGTCATCAATTATGAGTTATCCCGTGCGCTTCCGCTTCATCTGTTTACCACAGCTTCTGCTGGGCTGAATATTTTTACATTTGTTTTGCAGTTTGTGGGGCCAATGCTGTTTCTGGCGGTGCTTGGCGCTATGCCGGGCGGTTCGTTCCGTATGACATTTATGCTGTATGCAGCTATCCAGGGTATGTTTGTTATTGTGGCATATCTGCTGCAGAATGTTGTGCTGAAGGCAAAATAATCATCGGTATGCAAAATAGAACTATACATGTCTCGGCAGATGGTTTCGTCTGCCGATTTTTTATTTCTTTTTTGCCGCAGCTGTACTATAATAAAAGAGCAATGATAAATGGAACGATACAGGAAAAGCAGTTTGCTTGATGTATTTTAGTGAGGAGTTTGCTGGATGAGTGAATGGAAACAATATGTGGAAGAGATGCTGGCATCACCGGTGAATAAGGTGGTCATCAGCCATCCAAAATCCAAAAGTGAAACATATAAAAAAATCAGCATCAGTAAGAAGAAGAACTTCTTTCAGATTGAAAAATATACCGATAAACAGGTATTCCATGAAAATGTGCAGCCGGAGGATTTGCTTACCCGCTGTGTGGAACTGATAGACGACCAGTATCTGCAGGTGAATGCCTGGACCGATGCCATGGAATATGCGCTGCTGATTTCAAAAAAAGGCAAATGCTCTTTTAAAAAGATTCCGCAGAAACAGCAGGGCGAGTGTCAGACAGGAACCTGTGCTTGGGACAATCATAACCGTAAAAAGCAATATCTGCTGGAAGAAGGCAATGTGATTGCACCGCTGGTGGATATGGGTATTTTTACACAGGAAGGCAAGGTTGTTCGCTCTATGTACGATAAATACCGCCAGATTAACCGGTTTATTGAGCTTATTGATGATGCGGTGCGCGACCTGGATGTGAAAACCCTGCATGTGATTGATTTTGGCTGCGGAAAATCCTATCTGACCTTCATTCTGTATTATTATCTCACCGAGATTCGCAAAGTCAATGCGGAGATTATCGGGCTGGATTTAAAAGAGGAGGTCATCAAGAACTGCAATGCAGCTGCACAGAAATACGGCTATGACGGTCTGCAGTTTGAAATGGGGGATATCAATGGCTATAAGGCGCCATTTGATGTGGATATGGTGATTACCCTGCATGCATGTGACACGGCTACCGATTATGCGCTGTACAATGCCATTCAGTGGAAGGCAAAGATGATTTTCTCGGTTCCATGCTGTCAGCATGAGCTGAATCATCAGATGAAGGCGGAAACCTTATCGATTCTGTCCAATTACGGGATTATCCAGGAGCGGTTTGCGGCGCTGGCCACCGATGCCATCCGCGGCAATCTGCTGGAATACTGCGGCTATAAAACACAGCTCTTGGAATTTATCGATTTTGCCCATACGCCAAAGAATATTCTGATTCGCGCAACGCTGCGCGACAATACACCAAAGCGTCACCGGGAAACAAAACTGCAGGAAGTGCATCATCTGATGGATGAATTTCATTTCTTGCCGACGTTATATGGTCTGGTTGTGCCGGAAGAAGTGAAAAACAGAGGGTAATACAAATTGGCTGGAGATTTAATGAAAATGCTTGTTTTTAAATTAAATGAAAGAGATGGAGGAAAACGAAATGAACAATTTAAAAACGTTTATGAACATATTGACAGGTAGTTTTAATAATTCTGAACAGTTTGAAAAAATGAAACAAGATAATTTAGATTTCCCTTATGCTGAACATGTAAATACAATTTGTAATGATAAAATTACAAATTTACCGAAAGATTTTAAAGGGATTTTTATGGTTGAAGAAAGCTATTATACAGTAAACGGAAATACGCATGCCTCACCTCACTTGTTTTTATTCACAGAAGAAGAAAGTGGAATTAAATTAACTTCTTATGAAATACCAGATGGATATGATAAAAATACATTTACTTATAAAGCTCTCAAAGAATTAGATTATAATAAGCTAAAATTGTCCGAAAAGTTTACTCCGGCATTATATATTGAGAAAGATGGAGTATGGGAAGGCGGGAGCATAAGTATGTTTTCGCCAGTACTGAAATTTATTTTGTTTGAACGATTTTCAAAAGAATATTTAGAGGTTAGTGAGAGTATGGAAGTTAACGGAAAGAAAACCTTTGGATATGATGAACCGATTTTTTATAAAAGAATTATAAATTTACATACATAAAACAAAAACGATTTTATACATATCATATACAAAATAATCTTTTCAAGTTTACATAACAATGATTATGCGAAGTTATAACGATAAAAAGAAAGGCGCCCTATCTTGAGCGCCTATAAGCCAACAACTGACAAATTGTAAAGTGATAACAACAGTCCCACAAAAATACTCATATAAAGCAAAATCACAGTGAGGCTGCTATAGTAACTTAGCCATACATTAATAAATGCTAAAATCATCATTACGCAGCATATGGTATTTGCGAAAGCTATTTTACATGTTCTTTCTGATGATTGAACTTGCGATACT
>JAFYPD010000032.1 GCA_017547685.1 Peptococcaceae bacterium | reverse complement strand
CGTCAGACCGGAGATTTGCTAGCCTCTTCCTTCAGATTCCACCTCTCGATGGACACCCTTGAGGTTCACTATTACCTTCCCGCTGCCGGGCGGTTTCGGGACTTTCACCCTTTAGACTACTCACATGCCGAGCGCACCACACGAAAGAAGGGCAGTCAATTCTGCCCTTCTCATCCTGTCTCTCTAATTCAGATAATCTTACCGATTATTCATACCAGAAACCATCACTCAGACCTTCTGTAAACGCCTGCTGGTCAGCCATCAGCTGAGCTGTGGCAGCAGCATCTTTGTAATCGGTTGCAAATTCAGCAGCAGCTTCCAGGTATTCTGGATCTTCCATTGCCTGTTTGAATGCATTTTCATAGAAGGCAACTACTTCGTCAGATACACCAGCCGGTGCAGCGATGCAGCGGGAGGATCCCAGCCACTGGTCATAGTAGCCCAGTTCACCTAAAGTTGGAACATCTGGGTATTCAGCTAATCTTTCTTCGGAGAAGCTTGCCAGTACGCGAACTTCAGACTGCATACCGGAGATATCTGCTACTTTAACAACGCAGAAATCAGATTCGCCGCCGCGTAAGGATAACAGTTCGTCAGCAGTGTTACCCTGTGGCAGGTCAATGTAGGTAAAGCCTGCGGAGTTGGCAAATGCCTGAGCCCCGATGTGGTTGGAAGCCTGTGCACCGTTTGTGGATGCGATCAATTTGCCATCGTTTGCCTGACCGTAAGCAACCAGATCTTCGATGGTCTGGAATCTGTCATCGTCAGCACGTACTACTACGATAGATGTTTCAGTTACATGGTTGCAGATTGCAGTGAAATCATCTGTTGTGTAGGTACCTAACCCTTTTACGATGGAGCTGTTGAAGTTTGGCAGGTTAATAAAACCGATTGTCATACCGTCTGCTTCCGCTTCAGCCAGTTTAGACCAGCCGATAGAACCGGAACCGCCGTCTACGTTTTCAATAACAATTGTCTGCCCAATATATTTTTCTGCATACTGAGCTAAAATACGTGCAGTCAGGTCCGTCCCGTTACCAGCTTTGTAAGAAACAATCATGGTTACAGGGCCATCTGGCTGCCATGCACCTTCTGCATTTTCCTGACCGTTCTGCTCAGCATTCTGAGCGCCGCCGCATGCACACAGCATAAATACCATGGACATGACTAACAGTAAAGCAATTTTCTTTTTCATGTTACTTTATCCCCCTCGTTTTTCCACTTACAAAAAGTGTATTTTGGATACAATTGCATTATAAAGTAGTGTTTATTTTCTGTCAATATCATCTGATTTTTTGATATCGTTTTTATCCGTAAAACTTCTTTATATTCTCTTTGTATTTTAGCATATTTTGGGCATAAAAAAGGCACCGACCAAAGTCGGCGCCTACTCTTATTTCGTCAGCATGGAGAGTACGAATACAGATACCATGAAGGTAACTGCAAAGATTTTAGACCATGTTGCAAATTTATCGTCCATACCTTTTTTCCCTAAAAAGGTTTCTGCACCACCAGTGATAGAACCGGATAAACCAGCACTTTTACCGGACTGCAGTAAAACGGTTGCGATTAAACCAATAGCGGAGATAACCACGATAATCGTTACCAGAATATTCACTGTAAATCCTCCTTCATCAACTTCTACTCAATGTATCTATTCTAGCAGATGCATTTTGAAATTGCAATGAAAACTTTCCGTTTTTTACAGATTCTTTCCTGAGAAACGACTATTTTTTCAGATTATAGAAGCTTTTGATGCCGTTGTAAACTGCAACTTCATCTAATTCTTCTTCAATGCGCAGCAGCTGGTTGTATTTTGCTACACGGTCACTTCTGGAAGGTGCACCGGTTTTAATCTGACCAGCGTTGGTTGCCACAGCGATATCAGCGATGGTAGCATCTTCGGTTTCACCGGAACGATGGGAGATTACTGCTGTGTAGCCGGCCTGTTTTGCCATTTCAACAGCTTCCAGGGTTTCAGTTAAAGTACCAATCTGGTTTACTTTTACCAGAATGGAGTTTGCGGTATCCTGTGCAATCCCTTTGCTCAGACGACGGGTGTTGGTTACAAACAGGTCATCGCCAACCAGCTGTACTTTGCCGCCTAAACGTTCGGTCATCATTTTCCATCCTTCCCAGTCTTCTTCTGCCAGACCGTCTTCGATGGAGATAACCGGATATTTGCTGCACAGTTCTTCGTAGAAGTCTACCATTTCGGAAGCAGTTTTCTGTACGCCTTCGCCAGCCAGGTCATAGATACCGTCATGGTACAGTTCGGTGGAAGCAACGTCCAGAGCCAGATATACATCTCTGCCTGGTTCATAACCGGCAGCTTTGATTGCTTCTACGATGATAGCCAGTGCTTCTTCGTTGGAGCCCAGGTTTGGAGCGAAACCGCCTTCATCACCCACTGCAGTGTTGTAACCTTTGCCGTTTAATACTTTTTTCAGGCTGTGGAATACTTCGGTGCCCATGCGCAGTGCTTCGCTGAAAGTCGGAGCACCCAGAGGCATTACCATGAATTCCTGAATGTCCACGTTGTTGTCTGCGTGTTTCCCGCCGTTTAAAATGTTCATCATCGGGGATGGAAGAACTTTTGCATTTGCACCGCCGATATAACGGTACAGCGGCAGGCCGGCAGAATCAGCAGCAGCTTTTGCAACAGCCAGGGATACACCCAGAATTGCATTCGCGCCAAGTTTGCCTTTGTTGTCGGTGCCGTCTAATTCAATCAGAAAACGGTCGATGCCGCTCTGGTCTGTTGCATCCAGACCGATTAAAGCTGGTGCAATCAGTGTGTTTACGTTATCAACAGCATTTAATGTCCCTTTGCCCAGGTAACGGCTTTTATCGCCGTCACGCAGTTCCACTGCTTCGAACGCACCTGTGGAAGCGCCGGATGGAACAGCAGCGCGGCCAAATGCGCCGTCTTCCAGATACACATCAACTTCTACAGTTGGATTGCCGCGGGAATCTAAAATCTCTCTTGCATATACATCAGTAATCATACTCATTGGGGTTTCCTCCTTGCTTTTTTGAAAAGAATGCAGAATAATTTTATGTTTCCACTATGAAAGTGGGAAAGCTCATAATGTCTTTATGGTACACATAAAGAAAACTGTGTTTTTCTTAAATTAAACTTTCGCCGGTCATATCCATCGGCTTCTCAATCCCTAACAACTTCAGTACAGTCGGCGCCACATCCTGCAGGGAACCGTCTTTTACTTCATATGGTTCCTGCCCCATTACGATGAATGGTACCGGATTGGCTGTGTGGGCTGTGTGCGGTGTTCCTTTCACAGGGTCTACCATCTGTTCTGCATTGCCGTGGTCAGCGGTAATTAATAATACGCCGCCGGCTTTTTGCACCGCGTCTGCCACTTCACCGAGGCATTTGTCCACGGTTTCCACTGCTTTCTGTGCAGCTTCCGGAATCCCGGTGTGACCAACCATGTCAGTATTGGCGAAGTTCACCAGAATGAATGGATACTCGCCGCCGTTGATGGCCTCGATTAATTTGTCTTTTACTTCAATGGCACTCATCTCCGGCTGTAAATCATAGGTTGCAACTTTTGGAGACGGTACCAGCAGTCTGTCCTCCAGCGGGTTTGGTTTTTCCACGCCGCCGTTAAAGAAGAATGTTACATGTGCATATTTTTCGGTTTCTGCCACACGAAACTGTTTCACCTGGTTTGCTGCCAGCACCTGACCCAGGGTATTCTGCAAATCCTGCGGCGGGAATGCCACGGTCATATCCAGCCCGTCTTCATACTGGGTCATGGCAACATAGCAGACACCCAGATAGTCGCGTGAAAAGCCATCGAATTCTTTATTCACAAATGCTTTGGTGATTTCTCGGGCACGGTCACCGCGGAAGTTAAAGAAGATAACACCATCGCCTTTGCCGATGATTGCCACCGGTTTGCCGTCGGCCTGTACCACGGTCGGCAATACAAACTCATCGGTTTCGCCTTTCTCATAAGACTGCTGCACAGCTTCCACAGCACTAGCCGCAGTTTCCCCCGCACCGGCTGTCATAGCACGATATGCTTTTTCTACGCGTTCCCAGCGGTTATCTCGGTCCATCGCATAATATCGGCCGGATACAGTAGCAATTTTACCGATGCCAATCTGCTGCAGCCTGTCCTCTAATTCCTGCACAAAGCCCAGACCGGTGGACGGGCCAACATCACGGCCATCCAGGAAACAGTGTACATACACCTCGGTCAGTCCTTTGGCTGCCGCCATCTCCAGCAAACCATATAAATGGCTGCTGTGGCTGTGTACACCGCCCGGTGACACCAGCCCCATCAGGTGCAGCGCTTTGTTCTGCTGCAGGCAGTGGTCCATCACCTGCTGAAAGGCTGCATTGTCCTGCAGGGTATGCTCACGCACAGCTTTATTGATTCTGGTCAGTTCCTGATACACAACACGGCCTGCACCCAGATTCAGGTGTCCTACCTCCGAGTTGCCCTGCTGGCCTTCCGGCAGACCTACATATTCGCCGGAGCAGAACAGCTGGCTGTGCCCGCACTGTGCCAGTAAACGATCCATATTTTCTGTATTGCTCTGGGCAATCGCATTGCCCTCTGTATGTTCGCTGATGCCCCAGCCATCCAGAATCATCAGCACAACAGGCAGTTGTTTTTTCACAACAGTACCCCCAAACAGTTTTAGTATGTCAGTTGAGCACAGTTCTCAGAATGACATGAATACTTCATCAAAACTTCTTTTCAGTATTTGTATAAAATCAGCTGACTGAAACTTTCCGGTTCCAGGCTTGCGCCGCCCACCAGAGCACCGTCGATATCGGGCTGTGCCATCAGTTCAGCAATATTTTCCGGCTTTACACTGCCGCCGTACTGGAACCGTACGCAATCGGCAACTTCCAAACCATATTTCCCGGCAACCGCCTGACGCAGCGCACCGATAACCTCTTCCGCATCGGCTGCCGTGGCAGTCTTGCCGGTGCCAATGGCCCAGATTGGCTCATACGCCACAATCAGTGTTTTCATCTGTTCTTCTGTGAGTCCTTCTACAGCCGATAACATCTGGCCGCTGCATACGCTCACCGTCAGACCGTTGTTGCGCTGTTCCAGATGCTCACCGACACAAAGAATCGGCTGCACACCGGCTGCATAAGCGGCCTGTACTTTCTGCTGAATCATCGGCCCGTCTTCGCAGAAAATCTCTCTTCGCTCCGAATGGCCGATAATCACATACTGCACACCGATCTCCTGCAGCATCGGCAGACTCACTTCTCCGGTAAAAGCGCCTTCCGCTGCCGGATAGAAGTTCTGCGCACCAACCCCCACCTTGCTTCCGGCCAGTTCCGCGGCCAGCACGTCCAGCTGGGTAAACGGCGCGCAGATAACAGCATCCACGCTGTCCTGCCCGTCAATCAGCGGCAGAAAAGCGCGGCAGAAGGCCGAGGCCTCCGCCCGCGTTTTATACATTTTCCAGTTTGCTATGATAATGGGTTTCCGCAAAGCAACTCCCCCATCCTGTTTTTATTTATCTTGTAAAATTTCAATGCCTGGCAGTTTTTTGCCTTCCAAAAATTCCAGAGAAGCGCCGCCGCCTGTGGAGATATGGTCAATCTGGTCGTTTAAACCGGCTTTTTCAATGGATGCAACGGAATCGCCGCCGCCTACGATAGAGTAAGCGCCGGAGTTTGCCACAGCCTGCGCCACAGCACTTGTCCCGACAGCAAATGCATCCACTTCAAATACGCCCATTGGCCCGTTCCAGATCACAGTTTTTGCGTCAGCAACAGCCTGCTGATACAGTTTTACAGTTTCAGGCCCGATATCCAGCGCCATTTTGTCAGCCGGTACAGCATCAACGCTAACAGTCTGTGCAGTTTCCGGCTGCTCAATGGCAGCTGCCACAGTTAAGTCAACAGGAATTAACAGTTTTTTACCCAGCTGTTCCGCATGCTGCATAATTTCCAGTGCCAGCGCGGTTTTGTCCTCTTCCACCAGGGACGTACCCATTTCGCAGCCTTTGGCTTTTAAGAAGGTATTTGCCATCCCGCCGCCAATCATCAAGCAGTCAACTTTTTCTAACAGATTCTGTACCACACCGATTTTATCGGAGATTTTGGAACCGCCAACGATTGCAACAAAAGGATGTTCCGCTTCGCTCAGCGCTTTGCCCAGTACAGAAATTTCTTTGTCCATCAGGAAGCCCATCACGCCGGGCAGAATACGGCCAACGCCTTCTGTAGAGCAGTGTGCACGATGTGCGGTGCCGAATGCATCGTTTACATAAACATCGCCCAGAGCTGCCAGCTGTTTTGCCAGTTCAGGGTCATTGTCAGTTTCACCAGGCAGGAAACGCACGTTTTCCAGCATGATAACATCGCCGTTCTGCATAGCAGCAACTGCGGCTTCTACTTCCGGGCCAACCACTTCATTCAGTTTTTTTACCGGCTGACCAATCAGTTCCGCTAAACGTTCTGCCACACGGTCCAGACGCAGTTCTTCTTTCACTTCACCTTTTGGACGGCCCATGTGGGTCATAATGATCACTTTCGCGCCCTGTTCCACCAGATATTTGATGGTTGGAACACCAGCCTGAATTCTAACATCATTGGTGATTTCACCAGTTGTTTTACTTCTTGGCACATTGAAATCCACACGGATTAATACTCGTTTCCCTGTTAATTCAACGTCCTGCATTGTTTTTTTTGCCATAGTTGTATCGCATCCTTCCAAGATTTCATACTGCCTTTATTATAAACGCTTTTTCGTTCAGGTGCAATACAGAACCAGCTCGCTGCTGCCGATTTATTTGGAAGAATTCTGGATACACAGCACACCTGTAAATAAAAATCCCCTTCCGGCTGTTCTAACCAGAAAGGGATTGGCATATTCTCTATTACCCGATTTCTAACGTATCCTCATAAATCGCATCGTATCCATCAGGCTGTTCCCGCTCCACCAGGGTACGCATCTCGCGCAGAAATGCCAGCACTTCCTCTTCACTCAGCATCAGCAGCAGAAATATTAAAGTGGAAGCCGATAGAGACTGCCGGTCCCGTTTCACATTGTTGTAGGCCCGCGCTGAAATGTGCAGCGATTCGGCCATCTTTTCCTGCGTGTAGTGCATCTTTTCCCGACAGGTTTCCGAGAGTCTGATTAAATGGGGACGAAAAATTAATGTGTAGTTATGCATATTGCATTCCTCCTGTGTAATTATGTTGACAGGTAAATTTTACCGCCGGATGAAACCGGCTTCCACGAGGTATACTTCCGTTTTTTCAAAAATATTTAAAAAAAGAAAACCCGTCCGGGCTTGGACATGTGTCCCCACCCGGACGGGTTTTCCCGCCTGGTCTACTTAAATAAAATCGATTTTGTCTAAATAATTTTTATATGCTTCCGATTCTGTCAGGTTTTCCACTTCATGAATCAGATTTAATTTTTCTTCATCCGGCAGCAATTTTAAAACAAAGATAAATTCAATCACTGAAATCATGGAGATTGCATATTTTAAGTCATGATAATATCTTGCGGAAATCGCCATCCGTTCTGCCATTTTGCCTTGTGTTAATTTCAGTTTCTTTCTGTGTTGTTCCAGAATCTCTGCTAAATATGGTTTAAAAAATCCTGTTAATTTATGCATATCAATATCCTTTTCTGCATAAAACAGGCCTCTTATCTGTACATAAAGCCTTTCCCCCTCTATTTATTCCCATTCGCCTCCGCGAAGTCACCAGCTGATTTTTCCTCCGCGCTTATTATTAGAAAAGCCAAGCAGTCATCCCTTCTTAACTTCTGCACTGCTGCATCCTGTGCTTTATGTTGCAGATGATTCGTTTCCTGCTTTATGCTTTTCAAAATTTAGAATTTACCGTACAACTTTAATACGATGGAGGAGCACCCGGCCAGCCCCTGTTATCAGGCTGGCCGGATATTTTTACCCCTGCCCCATAAGCCCTATCACTTATGCTTTTACTTCATCTGTAAATAAAAACAGTTCTTCCGATGCATTGCCTTCCCATACAGTCACTGTCGCTTTCACGCGATAGGTATTGCCTTTTGTGACACCCTTGGTTTCATACACAGCTGCTTCGTAATCATTCTGTGTATCCACCCAGGTACCGTAAGCAATCCAGCCATTGTTGCCCTTTACCTGTAATTCTGCAATCACTTTGGCTTTTGTTGCATCATTGTAATGACCTTTCACCCAGCAATCAACCGTGGCAATCCCATTATTTATAGATAATCCTGCTTCTGCATCTACAATATAGGTTAATCTTGGTTGGATTTCTGTTACTTGATCCTTAACATCTGTTGCCAATGCAGTTATTGGCATAAACATTAACACTGTGCAACATAATAGTACACTAACCACCTTTTTGACCTTCGTATTTTTCATAAATTATTCCCTCCTTTCTATTTTATTTGGGAAAGAAATTTTTACTTTATCTTCCCAAATACTATAACGAAACAAAAAATTATTTCCGGACAAATTTTAAAAATTTTTTCAACGTAAATTGCAATAATAAGTTGAACATTGATAACTGAAAATCCATATTAGGATGTATGCAGGGAGTAGATGCTGTCGAGTTCGTCTTCAAAGACTTCATCCGGTGTGCGGTAGCCGAGAATCTTACGAGGCAAGTTGTT
>JAFYPD010000031.1 GCA_017547685.1 Peptococcaceae bacterium | reverse complement strand
CAGTATCTTTTCTCGCTCTTTTGGTGTAAGATGTTTATAGTGACTCATAGTTCCTCCTGGTATCTGATTGTCTTCGTAAACATCATTATACCAGAACTATGGGTCATTATCTTTTGTTGCACTTAGATTGTATATTCAAGACATATAAAAACAAAGAAACATATTGCAATTAGATTTAAAAAATTCAGCGGGTGCACAGCAATTTTATGTGATACACCCGCTGTCATCATGTGAAACGATATCAACTTATTGATGCACTTTGTATCTTACAGTTCTTCGCTCAGGATACTGTAGCTCGGGCAGCCTTCGCACTGTGCAGGGATACGAACACCCAGCAGTACCGCTGCGGTAGGAGCAATATCTACTTCACGAGGGAACAGTTCCATTTCAAAGCCTTCCTTGATACCAGGACCTGCAGCCACAAAGATTGGGCTCAGGGTAGTATCGTTATAGCCGGTAGCGGTGGACAGACCTTCCCCATGGTCTACTGCGTAGTCATCATGTACGAAGAAGATGATATCTGCGCCTGTGTGTTCGCCGCCTAAACCCAGCAGATTTGCATCTTTTTTGTGCAGTGCCAGGGAAATAACACGTTTGCCTGTAATTTTATCTCTGTATCCATACAGGTCGGTAATAATCTGTTCTTCCAGTTCGTATTTATCAGCCGGGTCAACGATACCGAAACGGTCACGGCCTTTCAGGTTGATAAAGATACTATTGGAACGCTGCTGAACAGCTTTTGTGTTTTCCCAGTCAATCTCAGGCAGCAGGTTTCCGTCTTCGTCTTTCAACAGAGCTGTATAGCCCAGTTCAAGCATAACGCCTGTATTAACACCCATATTGTCACCAATCTGGTGAATCATGTCTTCGTTACGGCAAATCAGGGAATGGTCACTAAACAGAATAATGGTCCAGCCTTCATCAATCAGAGGCAGGAATTCACCAATGTAGTCGTCAGTAATCATGTAGGTGCGTTCGTGCAGTTTCTGAATGTCTTCTTCCGGTGCAGGAGAGATAGAACGTGGGTCGTATGCCACTTTTCTGTCTTTCATCCATGTCATATAGCAGTGACCCATCATGTCTGGCCCGTGGAAGTGGCTGAATACTACATCTACACCTTCCTCCTGCATCATGTATTTCATGCTGTCTGCCTGCCATTTTGCAGCCTGTTCCCACTGCTTGAAGTTACATTCCATAATGTCAAAGTCGCCGCCGAAGCCCTGACCTGTTGGTACAGGAGGCCCGAATTTGCCTACTACTTTATCAAATACCCAGTGCGGATACCATACGCAGTTGTCCTCTGCAGAGAATGCCTGAGAAGCCCACATACGTACATAGGTGCCGTCTTCAGCGCAATCCAGCAGGCACATGTTGCGGATTACTTTTTCCATTTCACCGGTCTGACCTTTTGGCACGATACCAGGTACATTCTTCACATATTCGCCTTTTACCAGCAGTGCTACAGGCTGAGGCATTTCTTTGGAAATGTACACAGCGACTCTGTCATAAATGCCTTCTTCATTTTTCAGCAGCAGACAAGGGGCTGGCATATGGCCAAACACCTGCAGCCAGGTAAATTCTTTTGCACCTTCCGGAGCATCTGCCCAGCCCTGTGGTTCTGTCAGTGGAGACAGTGCAATATTCTGCGGGAAGCGTTTCAGGGTATCCATACCGCTGTCGCCCGGCAAGCTGTGCATTAAGCGGTAGTCCATATAACGTTTTGGTTTGTAGCCGTTGCATGCGATTCCTTCAGAAAATTCAGCCCACAGTTCGTCATGATATGGTTTTTTAGAGGTATCGCGTGTACCGCAGCCCAGATAATGTAAATCGCTGCCGTCCCCCTCATAGCCTTTGGAATGAGGTGCAGAATACATATGATAACTTGGTTTTTCTGTATTATTATGTGCAATTACGGTTACTTCGTTGTCACGCATTGCATAGCCAAAGCCCAGTGCACCCGGTGTAGAGCCGTCTACTACCATCAGATTTTCACTGTCGCTGGTTGGAGGCCATGCGCCGCCCGGCCAGTGCCAAACAAGAGTTTTTTTGCCGGCATCTGCGGTGATGTTCCACAGTGGTTCTGCGTGTACATATTTGGAGTAAATCCCTGCAAAGTTAACGTCCAGTTCACCTTTCAGGTTGATGTTGAAGTCTTCCACACCGTGGGTCATTGGATACGCACCAGTGGATAATGTGGTCCACATTGGCGGTGTGATGGTTGGGTTTGCACCCAGCAGACGCAAGTCTTTACGTGCGGCACCTTTTTCGATTAATTTTTTCAGGTTTGGCATTTTGCCTTCGTCTACCATTCTGCGGGAATAGGTTGGATCCATACCGTCGATACCCAGCAGAACTACTTTTTCGGTTAAGCCTTTGCTTCTTAACATAGTCTTCATCCTTTCCGGTTGATATTGAAGTGATAGGATAATGTGATAAAGTATTTCTATATATTTAATATAACGGCTTTGTTCCAGAACTGTCCAGCAGACAACGTTTTCACCAAATCGGTCTTTGTTGTAAAAAATTTTTGGAGTGAAAAACAATTATGAGGACAGAAGTGTGGTATAATAAATTTAAATCATTATTATTTCGCAAATGGGGGGCGATGTAATTATGTATATAGACCAGCTTGTTTATTTTCTGCATGTGGCGGAGACGGGAAGTATGAACTCGGCAGCACAGAAATTTTACATGACACAGCAGGCAATCAATGCTTCTCTGAAAAAGATGGAAGCCGAGCTGGACACACCACTGATTAACCGTAGCAATAAAGGGGTTACTCTGACACCGCAGGGCTATATTTTTGCCGAATATGCAAAAAGTATTGTGCAGCAGTATGAGGAAGCGGTGCATGAATTACAACGGTTTAATGCGGCAGAATCGAATCTGCACGGGACACTGTCAGTATTCTCGGCATCCATTTTTACCAATTTGTTTTTACCGGGAGTGATTCGTGATTTCACACAGATTTATCCCAATACAAGAATTAAAATCATTGAGACTGGCAACGAAGAATTACTGTCTTATGTGATGAATGATTATTGTGAATTGGCACTGTTTTCTGCCAGCAAAGATTATATTGAGCAGGAACTGGCCGAACGTTCAGCGCAAAAGATTAAATTATTATCACTGATGGAAGACAAGGTAGTATTGTGTACGCGGCCGGATCATCCATTATCAAAGTTAAAAACAACAGATAGTGAAGCGCAGTATCATTATGCGCAAAAAGAAAAATTGGAATATTCCTTTTACCAGATTTTATCCGAGAGATTGACAGATGAGGTTTATACCTCTATGATTTCCAACTCCAGTAATGCAGAACTGCACAAGAAACTGATTATGGAAGGGGTGGCGGTAACCTATATGCCGCAGCTGGCGTATCAGCTGGAATTTAAACATGAAGGGTTTGCCAGCGTTTTAGTGGAAGACTGTCTTCCTGTCAATCATTGTGTCGTATATCACGATAATCCTGAAAGCGAATACTATCAGCTGGTGCAGGTATTTTTACAATTTCTGCAGAAGCAGTTTCAGAAACGATTTGGAATGTATATACCCGGAGCATAAGTGGAAACAATAAAAAAACAGGCTTCTTCCGTTTATCACAGAAAAAGCCTGTTTTATGTTTTTATGAAGTTATTCCGCATTCAATTCTACGGATATGCTGACCGGGTTGTGGTCGCTCCACTGGAACTGATAATCGACGGTTTCTGCATGATGCAGTGTCACGTTTGGCGACAGGATGAACCCGTCAATCACATAGAACTGGTTGCTGTCCGGATTTTCAGTGTCGTATGGATGGTCAAGCAGGCGGGAGGTTGGCGCGCTGTCGTCGGTGACATACTGCCAGTTGTCCGGCAGCAGTGTTTTGTCGATAACAGCCGGCATAAAATGCTCGGTGTTTTTTAACGGATACAGATTCTGATTGACCGATGGCAGCATGGAATTGAAATCGCCGCCGGCAATCACGTAGTTGCCTTTGGCGTATTCGTCTTTCATAATCTGTGCCAGTTTCGCAGCCTGCTGGGCTTTTCCCTGGCCGTTGTCGTAAGCTTCCAGATGCAGATTGATGAGAATCAGTTCTTTATCGGTGTCTGCTAACGGCATACGTTCCACCAGCAGGCAGCGTTTCAGCTGAAAGGCGCTGACCGGATAGGAAAAGGAGCTGTCAAAGCCGATGCGCGTTGCGCTGGCTGCCGGGAAGCTGTTCAGCGTTAACACACCGGATTCCACATGGCCGATTGGCGGCAGCGGATACGGAATGAATTTCACGTTGAAGTTGTAGGCAAATGCCGATTGCACCGCGTGGTTCTGTTCCAGCTGCTGTTCAATCTGTTCTGCCTGATTGATATAGAACGAACGCCTGGAGTTGATGTCGACCTCCTGCAGTAAGAAGATGTCCGAATTTAATTCGGAAACCTGCCGTGCCAGATTGTCCACCGTGTTCTGCACATGGGCTTCGCTGCTCTGATTTACTGTTTTGCCGCCGTCCATGAAGAAGTCGGCAGTGGCATCCAGACCGCCGTATCCAATGTTCCAGCTGGTAACGGTGAACGGCTGACCGGTGGACAGTGTTTTTTCAGCGCTGCTTTCAACCGATACAGTTTCCTCCGGTGCCGGTTTGTATTCCGAAGCCAGCAGGTAAACCACAATTGCGGCGATAAGCAGCAGAACAATACCGATGGTGATGCTGATTTTTTTGATAAGAGAAGATTTTTTTCGTATCGTGTTCATAGTGTTTTCCTCGAAATAATTAATATAGTAATAAAATTCTTACGCGATGATATTATATCATTCTTTTGCAATTTGTGTTATACTTATTACGAATTTCTATTAAGAAATCATTCATTACGAACATAATACAGGAGGCGTTCTGTATGAATCGAACTGAATTTGCAGAAGCCATTCGGCATCTGGATACCAGACCATACCGTGTAACCATCAATGCGCCGTCTGACGGTGCTATGCAGCGGGGCTGCTATCTGGAAAACGGGGTATGGAAAGTGTATGAAACCGACAAAAACCGGCGCATGAAAGTGTTATACAAACATAAATCTGAAGAAAAGGCGTTTTCCTGGCTGTATCAGCTGCTGACCAGACAGCAGGGCAGAAAAAAGAAATGGTTTGCATTCTGGAAATAATATTCTGAACCTGAAGGATATTTACGCAACACAATTTGAAGAGGTGACAACAATGAATCTGGAACAGTTTCGTTATATCAAAGAGGTGGTACAGTGCCGTTCCATTTCCAAAGCGGCGAAGCAGCTGTTTTTGACGCAGCCGACGATCAGCAATGCCATTCACAATTTTGAGGAAGAAGTGGGTTATAAGGTGTTCCGCCGTTCCAATCAGGGGGTAGAACTGACGGAAGACGGAGAAAAACTGATGGGCTCTATCGACATCATTCTGAATGAAGTGGAAAATATCCGTAACTCCAAAGAAGGCGGCGACTATATCAACGGAGATGTGTATGTGGATGCGTCGCCAACCATCTGCAGTACCATTATGCCTAGAGTGATTATCGCCTGCAAACAGGCTTATCCGGGTATTACGGTGCATGTGAAGGAAACCTTCCCGGATAAAAGCATGACATCACTGCTGGCGGGCATGTCTACCATCAGCCTGACTTCTTTTGTGGGTGTGGAGAAATTCAAAAGTCTGCAGGCAAGCTTAGGTGTGCGCAACTTTGAGGCGGAACATCTGCTGACCGAGCAGTTTATGCTGTATACCGGCAAAGACAATCCGCTGGCGCAGGAAGAGGCGGTGGAAGTGCTGGAAACCTACGCCTATCCGTGGATTATTCAGCAGGAACATTCCTATGAGGAAAACTGTATGATTCTGGGCGAGGATGAAATCTGCCCGAACAGCATTATCACCTTCCAGGACAAAGACAGCGTAAAACAGGCCATTGCCGCTGATTTAGGCGTGGCCGTGATGGCCAGCTCCTTTGCCCGCGAGGATGACCCTTATGTGGCAGCCGGCCTGATTCATCGGGTGGGTTTAACCGATGTACAGCTGCATACCATGCATGTGCTGGTGACACCAAAAAAACGTAAATTCAGTACCGTAGAGCGCTGCTTCCTTGATGAATTGAAAAAGTTCTATCAGCAGCTGCAGAAAAAAGAGACAAAATAGTGAGATGCGATTGTATGTTAATGCCAGGTATCTATCTGGCATTGTTTTTTTGTAAATTTGTACAGATTCTGTGCAGGAATGATTAAATTTGTACAAATATTCATATTTTGACAGGATATTTGAAGCGGCGACACGAATATATTTTTTGAAAAAGAGTTAGAAATTTCAGAAAATCAAGGTGATACAATTTGGGACATTTGGCAACGTTAATTTCAGACCTGGCGCTTTTACTGGTGGTAGCAGGGGTGACAACCCTGCTGTGTAAAAAAATCAATCAGCCTCTGGTGATTGGCTATATTCTGGCGGGCTTCCTGATTGGCCCGGTGGTCAGCTTTATTCCAACCATCGGCGACGCAGAGAATATTAATCTGTGGGCAGAAATCGGGGTTATTTTCCTGATGTTCAGCCTGGGGCTGGAGTTCAGCCTGCATAAACTGGTAACTGTAGGCACCACAGGGATTGTTTCGGCGCTGCTGCAGATTGGCGGTATGATGGTGCTGGGCTATGGCGCCGGCATTGCCATGGGCTGGAGCGTGATGGACAGCATTTTCCTGGGCGGCATGTTATCCATGTCATCTACCATGATTACCATCAAAGCCATTGAGGATCTGGGATTGAAAGAAAAAAATTTTACAAAACTGGCTATCGGCACACTGGTGATTGAAGATATTGTTGCCATCTTTCTGATGGTTGTGCTGTCCACCATTTCGGTCAGCCAGGGTGTAGGCGGTATGGAACTGGCGGCTACCATCATGAAACTGATGATGTATCTGGTGGTGTGGCTGCTGCTGGGCATTTATCTGATTCCTTCTTTTTTGCAGAAGACGCAGAATTTAATGAGCGATGAAACGCTGCTGGTAAGTTCGCTGGGTATCTGCTTCGGTATGGTGTGGATGGCTGATGCCATCGGCTTTTCGTCGGCACTGGGGGCGTTTATGGCCGGTTCTATCATGGCGGGCACCATTCACGGCGAGCGCATCGAGCATCTGGTGAATCCGTGTAAAAACCTGTTTGGTGCTGTATTCTTCGTATCGGTAGGGCTGATGGTGGTGCCGTCGATGCTGGTGGAATATCTGGTGCCGATTGTGATTCTGACACTGGTTACCATTATCGGGAAACTGGTTCTGCTGGTAGCTGGTATGATGATTGCCGGGGAAGATCTGCAGACTTCCATGTACGGCGCGATGAGCCAGACGCAGATTGGGGAGTTCTCGTTTATTATCGCAACACTGGGCATCAGCCTGGGTGTAACCAGTAATTTTCTTTATCCGGTGATTGTTGCGGTGTCGGTGGTTACGACGTTTACCACACCGTTCTTCATCAAGAGTTCCGATGGCATATGCCGGTTCCTGAAAAAAGCAGTGCCGGTAAAATGGCAGAATCTGATTGAGCGGTACCGTGCGGCGAAAAACGAGGTGCGGGATGACGGAAAAGACCCGGACTGGAAACTGTTCCTGAAAGGCTACGGCTCCACCTTCCTGATTTACGGAATTATGCTGCTGGGGATTGGTGAGATCGGACGGCTGATGATATGGCCGGCACTGACCGATATGTTTCCAGATTCTGCGATAGGTGCACTGATCACCTGTCTGGTCTGCTATATTGTTATGGCGCCGCTTTTGCCGCCGATGATGATTTTCCGTAAAAAATATTTTACGGCCTTGTGGCTGAAAAGCTTTGCCAACCATCTGCCGCTGACACTGCTGATTATTCTGCGCACTGCCGTAACTATTTTCCTGGCGGTACGTCCTGTGTATATGATGTTTCACGTGCCGCGCTGGATTCTGTTTATTATAGCAGCACCACTGGTTTGGGTTATCTCCCGTTCCGACTGGATGGTAGGGCGTTATCTGGAAATGGAGGCGCGGTTTTTATCGAACTTCAACGAGAAAAAACTGCAGGAAATGCGAAAAGACGATAATGCGAAAACCAGTGAATGGCTGGATGAACAGCTGCAGGTGGCCGAATATATCTGTACAGCAGATCATGCTGCTGCCGGCCTGGAACTGAAAGATCTGCACTGGGGCAAAATGTGGCAGGTGAACGTGATTAAAATCATCCGGGGTAAAAAACACATCAATATTCCGGAAGGCTATGAACAGGTGCAGGCCGGTGACCGGTTATATCTTCTAGGCACTGCCAAAGCACTGGAGAATTTTAACCTGCTGAATGAACAGCGAAATCTGCTGCTGGAAGGCGAACGTGATAATGTATCGCTGCATGAATTTATCTCCAATCAGGATAATCTGCAGGAGGAACAGCAGTTATTCTCCTATGCGGTAACGGTGAAAAAAGGATCCAGACTGGCGGGATGCAGTATTCGCGACTCCGGCATCAAATCGGACTGGAAAGCCTATCTGGTAGGCATACAGCGCGGTATGATGCCGATGATGAATCTGAATGCAAACTTTATTTTAAATACCGACGACCTGCTGTGGGTGCTGGGTTCGCAGAAAATGGGCGAACAGCTGGTGAAAAAAGAATTACTGTAATAAAAGAGAAGCGATACAGAATCATGTCAAGATGATTCTGTATCGCTGTTTACATGTTTTTTACTTGTACATATATATTGCTTATATTATACTATATTCATAAAACTACTGATTCTGCTGGGGAGGGGTGCCTGTGGGTAATACGTTATATCGGCTGGAAGTGTTTCCGTTTTACGATTATGCTGGTGTGGAGCGGCATCTGGAAGAGATGGCAATGCAGGGCTGGCAGCCGCAGAAAATGTATACACGGCTGTGGAAATATCGGAAGATAGAGCCGCAAAAGCTGCATTACGAGGTGGTATATGCTGTCCGGGATAAGCAGAAGCCAAGCGAGCGGGAACGATATTATAAAAACATAAAACAGGGTGAATGGCAAAAGGTATCCGGATGGAATGGGGCAGAGGTTTATCTGTCTGCACAGGAACAGCCCTGCAGTATTGCCGGCGATGAAACAGAACGGCTGGAGGAAATGCACCGGTACAAAGGCGGAGATGTGATGCTCTCCTGTATTTTGCTGATTCTGGCAGGACTGGTGCTGGAAGGGTTTGCGGTACATGATATTCTGGAAAATCCGGTACGGGAACTGACGTTGAATATGAAGCTGGCTATGCTGTTGCTGTGGGCTGGTATTGCGCTGAGCGGGATGGTAAACTGGATCACCTATCAGCGCTGGAGAAAAAAGATGAAACAGGTGGCCGCTGCTGGCGGGGCCTGTGAACCGGCCAGTATAGGATACCGCTGTGTGCACAATCTGGAACAGATTGTATTCGTAATCCTGATGTCGCTCTATATTGCCGCCTGCTGGCTGGACGGCGGAGCGCGGGTGTGTATTCTGCTGTTTCTTCTGATCACATCCTATAGTCTGGTGCTGTGGGGTACGCAGCAACTGCTGAAAAAATTGCATGTAATGGAAACCCGGCAGCGATTCGGCCAGGCAGTGATGGTTTTCCTTCTGTCGTTTCCTGTACTTTTTGGTCTGGGATATCTGGATGATACTTTATTTCCGGTAGTGGAGCGAGCAGAACAGGTGACAATTCATAATGAAGTCTATGCCGTCTATTCGGATTCGCTGCCGGTAATCGCAGAAGAACTGGGCACAGCAGTGGAGGGGATTCGTTATTCGTATGAAGCAGAAGAACAGGAAACGATTCTGTTAAAACGCACGCTGGCAGGGCAGTGGGCAATTCCTTATCAGGCGGATATTCCTGAATTCAGCTATGAGATCGTGGATGTGAAGGCTGGTTTTCTGTATGACAGCTGCCTGACATCCTGTCGGAACCGATTGGTAAGGCACACTGCAGGGGGAGTTTCTTATCTTTCTGCATTTCGCAGCTATTATGATGACTATCCGACACCGCAGCCACATACATGTCGGGACATAGAAAGCGATTTATGGGATGGGGAAACCGTGTTCCGCGTACAGAGCACGGAAAAAGATGATGCCTACGGCTATCTGCTGCTATGGCCGGAGCGGATTGTATCCGTCTGCATGAGCTGGGAGCCAACCGAAGAACAGTTAGCCATAATTATTGAAAAAATGAAACCGGATAAATAAAATATCTCACAGACAGCGATGCCGTTACTAGACTAGCTGTCTTTTTTTTGCTATAATGTTCTTTATTTGATTATTACAATGTGATTACTATGAGATAAAAAAGAGCGGAAAGAGAGTGAGGGACAGAAATGGATTTATCACAGCTGAACATGCCGCAGCGGGAGGCAGTGGAATGTACCGAGGGGCCGCTTTTAATTCTGGCCGGTGCCGGTTCGGGGAAAACCCGGGTGCTGACCACACGCATTGCCTATCTGATTTACGAAAAACGAGTGGCACCATGGAATATTCTGGCCATCACCTTTACCAATAAAGCGGCGCAGGAGATGCGGGAGCGTATTGTGGCTCTGGTTGGTCAGGACGGCGAAAAAGTCTGGGCCAGCACGTTCCACTCTACCTGTGTGCGGATTCTGCGAAACGAAATCAACTATATCGGCTATGATACCAGTTTTGTAATTTATGATGATGCCGATCAGCAGACACTGATTAAAATGATTCTAAAAGAACAGAATCTGGATGAGAAAAAATTCCCGCCGCGGGGGGTGGCAGCCCGTATTTCCACTCATAAAAATGAGCTGCGCACACCGGAAATGGCATATCGGGAAGCTATGGGCGATTTTGCCGAGGAAAAACATGCGGAGATTTATCGCATGTATCAGGAACGGCTCAAGCAGAACAATGCCCTTGATTTTGATGACCTGATTATGCTGACTGTTCAATTGTTCCGTGATTATCCGGAGGTTTTAGAACGGTATCAGGAACGGTTCCGCTATATTCTGGTGGACGAGTATCAGGATACCAATATGGCCCAGTATGTGCTGGTGAAGCTGCTGGCAAGCCGTTACGAAAATCTGTGTGTGGTTGGCGACGATGATCAGTCCATATATCAGTGGCGCGGTGCGGATATTCGCAATATTTTAAATTTTGAAAAAGATTATCCCAATGCCAGAGTGGTAAAGCTGGAGGAAAATTATCGTTCTACCCAGTGCATTCTGGATGCGGCCTACAGTGTGGTGCGCCATAATGAGGGGCGCAAGGATAAACGCCTCTGGACCGAAAAAAAAGAAGGCAGCCTGATTGCCAGCTATATGGCCTACACCGAGCGGGAGGAAGCCTGGTTTATTGCAAAGCAGATTCGCGATGGTGTGAAAGAAGGCCGCAAACTGAAAGATTTTGCCATTCTGTGCCGTGCAACTGCCCAGTTCCGTGTACTGGAGGAAACCTTTATCAAGGAAGCCATTCCGTATCATATTTATGGCGGGCAGAAGTTCTATGGCCGCAAGGAAATCAAGGATATTATGGCGTATCTGCGTATCATTGCCAACCCGGCGGATGTCATCAGCGCAGAGCGGGCACTGGCCACACCAAAGCGCGGGGTAGGCGATACCAGCTGGATGAAGCTGGTGCAGTTTGCGCAGGAAAATAATCTTACTATTTCGGATGCGCTGCTGCGGGCCGAGGAAAGTACCGTGGGCAAAAAATATGCCATGATTATGGCGCAGTTTGGCCGACTGCTGGATACTTTCCGCATTTTAAGTGAAAGTCTGCCGGTAACGGCACTGACCCAGATGATTCTGGAGGAAAGCGGTTATCTGCAGGCGTTACAGGCGGAAAAAACCGTGGAAGCCGAATCGCGCATCGAAAACCTGAATGAGTTTATTTCCATTACCACTGCTTTTGACAGCAGAGAGGATGCGGAAAATCTGAATCTGTCGGCCTTTCTGGCGGAAGTAGCGCTGTTTACAGATTTAGATCAGATGGATACCGCGGAAGATTCGGTTACTATTATGACCATGCACGGTGCTAAAGGGCTGGAATTTCCGGTTGTATTTGTAACCGGCATGGAGGAAGGCGTTTTCCCGCACAGCAGAGCGGCATATTCGCTGGAGCCGGGCGAGATGGAGGAAGAGCGCCGTTTATGCTATGTGGCGCTGACCCGCGCGAAAGAACAGGTGTATTTAACCAGAGCCGGTGAACGCATGCTGTACGGCCGGACAAACTACAATGCGCCGTCACGGTTCTTAAAAGAAATGCCGGCCCATCTGGTGTGGGATATGAACCGGGAAACGAAAAAGCGTCACGCAGAAGAACGGAAGCCGGCTGCTTCTGCTGGACGTTCCGGTGCAGACTTTTTCGGCAGCCAGGCTGTGAAAGCCGCCGGAAAACCGGATGGCGGAACTGCCGGCAGTGCGGCAGGAAATGCGGAGTATCAGATTAACGACACCATTGAACATAAAAAATGGGGGCAGGGCGTGGTTGTCGGTGTATCCGGCAGCGGTGACGATTTATCTATCCGCGTGATTTTCCCGGAAATGGGCATGAAAGATTTATTTGTGAAGTATGCACCTATCAGAAAGGTGTAACAATAGAAACAGAATTGTAAAATGACAACGAAGAATGGCAGGAACATTCCAACCTGATACAGGAGGTGAAGGCAGTGGAAGAACAGCAGGCAGTAAAACGGCTGGAGGCATTGAAACAGGAAATTGCCCACCATGACCGTATGTATTATGTGCTGGATCATCCGGAGATTTCCGACTATCAGTATGACCAGCTGATGCGGGAGCTGCTGGCCATAGAGGAGGCATATCCTCATCTGCTGACGGCAGATTCGCCGTCACAGCGTGTGGGCGGTGAGGCGCTGAAACAGTTTGAGAGCTATACGCACAGAAATCCGTTGCTGAGTCTGATGAACGCTTACGGTACCGATGATTTGCGGGAGTTTCATCAGCGCATCTGTAATGATTTAGGCAGAGAAGAAATTGAATATGTGGTGGAATATAAAATTGACGGGCTTTCCATTGCGCTGTACTATGAAAACGGTGTGCTGCAGAATGGCGTCACTCGCGGTGACGGTGTTACCGGGGAGGATGTGACAGCCAATGTGCGCACGGTAAAAAATATTCCGCTGCGGCTGCAGAACAATCTGCCGGTGCTGGAGGCCAGAGGCGAGGTGTATCTGCCAAAGGCATCCTTCGCAAAAATCAATGAACAGCGGGAGAAAAACGGTGAATCATTATTTGCCAACTGCCGCAATGCAGCGGCCGGCTCTATTCGTCAGCTGGACCCGAAGGTGACAGCCCAGCGTGATTTAAGAGCGATTATTTATACAATGATGCATGTGGAAGGGGCAGAGCCTGCCACCCACAGCCAGTGCGTGGCTCTGCTGAAAGAGGCAGGGTTTACTACTATGGAGCCGTTTATCAGCAGTGATATTGATGCAATCTGCGAGTACTGTGTATACTGGGGTGAACACCGCCACGACTTGCCGTTTGATATCGACGGCATGGTGATTAAAATCAATTCGCTGGCCGATCAGGAGACGCTGGGCAACCGGGCGAAAAACCCGAGATGGGCTATCGCCTATAAATTCCCGCCGGAGCAGGGCATTACCCGTATCGAAGAAATTGTGGTACAGGTGGGCCGCACCGGTGCTGTAACGCCGGTGGCTAATCTGGAACCGGTTTTTCTGGCGGGCAGTACCATCAGCCGTGCAACACTGCACAATGAGGATTTTATCCGTGAAAAAGATATCCGCATCGGCGATTATGTGGTGATTCAGAAAGCCGGAGAGGTGATTCCGGAAGTGGTGTCAGTGGTGCAGGAAAAACGAGCCGGTACAGAACAGGAATATGTATTTCCGCAGGTCTGCCCGGTATGCGGTGCACCGCTCATCCGCGTGGAGGGTGAAGCAGCATGGCGCTGCAGCGATTCCATGACATGTCCGGCACAGGTACGGGAAGGTATTATCCATTTTGCATCCCGCGATGCCATGAATATTGAAGGGCTGGGGCCGGCTGTCATTACCCAGCTGCTGGATGCCGGGCTGATTCAGAACGCTGCTGATTTATACTATCTGCAGAAGGAGCAGCTGCTGACGCTGGAGCGCATGGGCGAAAAGTCAGCCGATAATCTGCTGAACAGTCTTGCGGCCAGTAAACAACGTACGCTGGCGCAGGTGATTTATGCGCTGGGGATTCGTCTGGTAGGGCAGAATGTAGCCAAAGTGCTGGCGCGCAGGTTCCCAACTATGGAAGCCCTGCAGAATGCAGGTTACGATGACCTGGTGGTAATTGATGAAGTGGGGCCGAAGATTGCCGAGAGTATCACAGCCTATTTCGGGCAGCAGCGGCATATCGCCTTTCTGCAGAAGCTGGCGGAAGCCGGTGTATCACTGGGCAGTGCGGAACAGGAACAAAAACAGCAAAATACTGCCTTTACGGGGAAAACAGTTGTGCTGACCGGCACACTGCCAACGCTGGACCGCAGAGAGGCCAGTGCTCTGATTGAACAGGCCGGCGGAAAAGTGAGCGGCAGTGTCAGCAAAAAAACCGATTTTGTATTAGCCGGAGAAAGTGCAGGGTCAAAACTGACCAAAGCACAGGATTTGGGCATTACAATTATAGATGAAGAAACGTTTCTTCAGATGTTGAAGGATTAGTAAAAAAGATGTACAATTAGGTAGAAAATTATTTGATAAGGGGTGTCATTATGGAAAGAGACGTGTTGAGAAGATTGTGTTTGCTCAACCAGCTCAGTCTGACAGAAACACAAAAAGACGATGTGATAAACTTTTTCGCAGAGCGCGATGCGGATACCGCTACGCTGGAAGCGATTGATACAGAAAATGTAGAGAGAATGGTTCATGTTATGCCTGTTCTTACAGTTGTTCGTGAGGATAAAGCATCCCAGCCTTTCTCCCGTGAAGATCTGCAGGCAGGCGCACCGGAAACCGATGAAGGTTACTGGTGTGTACCTCGTGTGCTGGAATAAGGAGGGGAAGTATAAGTATGAATAAAATTGTAATTGATGATATGTTCCTTACCACAGATATGCCTACCACTGCAGGTTCTAAAATGCTGGAAGGTTACACCAGCCTGTTTGAAGCGGAGGTACTGACACGCCTGAAAGCTGCAGACTATGTGATTGCAGGGAAAACAAAAGTCGGCGAATTTGGCGCTGACCTGCTGGGCGAAACCTGCTATTTCGGTGCAGAGTATGAAGGGGAAACATTACAGTATCCTGCAGCAGCGGCTGTAAAAAGCGGCGATGCAAAAGCTGCAGTTGTGATGGATGTAAACGGCGCTCCTAGAAGAGGTGCTGCACAGAACGGTCTGGTATCTCTGAAACCAACCTACGGCAGAGTATCCCGTTATGGTACTATTCCGGTAGCCTGCTCTGGTGAAACTGTGGGCGTGATTGCAAACAATGCTGCCGACTGCCGGGACGTGTTCACTGCTATGGCAGGTTATGACAGCAAAGATGGCACTTCTCTGCCGGAAAGTATGACAGAGCAGGGCAAAGCTGCTGTGACAAAGAAAAACAAGGTTGTTGTACTGTCCTCCATGCTGAAAGGCACAGACGAAGCGGTGCAGGGCAGGATCGCAGCTGTTACCGATCAGTTCACTAAGAACGGTATTGAGGTAGTTGTTGCAGATGCTGATGTTGTTGCTTACGCAGGTGCTGCCTGGAATATTCTGATGTCTGCAGAACTTTGCAACAATGTATCCCGTTACGATGGTGTTAAATACGGATACCGCACCAAAAACTATACCAATATTGATGAACTTTATACAAATTCCCGTACAGAAGCATTCGGTGAATTTCTGAAATCTGCCATTCTGTTCGGTTCCGAAACCCTTTCTACCGAAAACTACAAGAAAGTTTATGACAAAGCACTGCGCGTGAGAAGAGTCATCCGCGACAATATGGCTGCTCTGCTTGCCGACTGCGATGCTTTGCTGATGCCTGCAGCAAGTGCACTGGCGTACAGCAGAACTCTGGTAGAGGGTGATAAATATCTGCCTTACAAGGAAAACTTCTTTACAGCTCCTGCATCTATCACAGGTCTTCCTGCTGTTATTGCAGGAGGCGTTCAGCTTGTGGGAAATGCCTTCTCTGAGGATTTACTCCTTGACCTGGCAGAACTTGTGTAAAGGGGGAAAAGAATAATATGAAATACGAAACAGTCATTGGTCTGGAAGTTCACGTGGAACTTGCAACCGAATCCAAAATATTCTGCTCTTGCTCGGCCCATTCTTTCGGTGCCGACCCGAACTCTCATGTATGTCCTGCCTGCTGCGGGATGCCAGGGATGCTGCCGGTGGTAAACCGCCGTGTTGTAGACTTTGGTATGAAAGCAGGTATGATGCTGAACTGCGATATCAACCGTGTCACAACCTTTGATAAAAAAAGCTATTATTATCCTGACCTGCCAGGTGCCTACCAGACCACACAGTGGTTTGCGCCTGTGGCAGTGAATGGCCGCGTGGATATCGAAACCTCTGCCGGCAAAAAGAGCGTTCGCATCAAACAGATTCACATGGAAGAAGATGCCGGGAAGCTCGTTCACGATATCAGCGAAGGCACGACCCATGTTGACTTCAACCGTACCAGCGTTCCGCTGATTGAGATTGTAAGCCAGCCGGACCTCTCCAGTGCTGAAGAAGTGGAAGCCTATCTGGTGCGTCTGAGAACCTTACTGCGCTATGCAAAAGTTGCGGAGTGCGAAATGGCACACGGCACCATGCGCTGCGACGTAAATCTGTCGGTACGACCTGAGGGCAGTGATGTGCTGGGTGTTCGTACCGAAATGAAAAATATGAACTCCATCGAGGCAATCAAACGTGCCATCGAATACGAAACAGCAAGACACATCAATGCCATTGAGAACGGGACCGAAGTTCTGGTTCAGGAAACCCGTCGCTGGGATGATGCCAAAGGAAAGAGTTATGCGATGAGAAGCAAAGAAACAGCCGGCGATTACCGCTACTTCCCGGATCCAAACGTGATGCCTGTGGTAATTGATGATGTGTGGTACGAAACCATCAAAAATTCTGTTCCGGAATTTCCAGAGGTAAAACGGGAAAAATATATTGCGCTTGGTCTTACCGAATATGATGCGGAACGAATCAGCGAAAGTATCATGCTCTGCGAATGTTTTGAAGAGGCAAGTGAAGCGTGCGGCAATCCAAAAGAAGTGGTGAACTGGATCACTTCTGATGTAATGCGTATCCTAAATGCAAAACAGATGACCTACGAAATGCTGAATCTGGACAATAAAGCATTCGGGAAACTGATTTCTTTAACTCTGGACGGCAAAATCAGCCGTGCCAACAGCAAAAAAATTCTCAGTGCCATGTTTGATGACAGAGCAATCGAACCAGAGGCATACGCGGAAGCCAATAATATGCTGATTGGGGAACAGAATGATGATTTGATTCTCGGCATTGTTAAAAAAGTAGTCGAGTCTGATCCGAAATCCGTAAACGATTTTAAAAACGGGAAAGAAAAAGCGCTGATGGCGTTATTCGGAAAATGCATGAAAGAACTGAAAGGCAACTGTGACCCTCAGCAGTTAAAAGTAATCCTGCTGGAATGCATTAATGGATAAGCAAAGACTTGACAAATCACGGTTATGCGTATAAAATTTAATCGGTAAAAAGGCAAAGGCGTCTTTCAGTGGTGTACCGTGCACCTTTGAAGATGCCTTTTTATTTTTGGTTCTATATAAGGGAGGATGTGCAATGATTAGCAAAGACGTTGTAGAAAAAGTTGCAAAACTGAGCCGTCTGCATCTGGAAGAGGAAGAAATCGCGCAGTATGCCGACCAGTTAAACCAGATTTTAGATACCATGGCAGGTCTGCAGCAGATTGACACCGATGGGGTAGCGCCTCTGGCGCATGTACTGCCGATTGAAAATGTGTTCCGGGAAGATGAAGTGGGTGAATGCTTCACACAGGAAACCGTATTGGCAAATGCACCAGAACAGTCCAATGGCATGTTCCAGGTACCAAAAATTGTTTAGGGGGAAAGCGTTGTGACATTATCCAGATTAACCATTCATGAACTGCATGATTTACTGGTCAGCAAAGAAATCAGTGCAACGGAGCTGGTACAGGAACATCTGGACCGCATTCAGGCACTGGACGGCAATGTGAAATCTTACATCACAGTGACCGGCGATTTAGCACGAAAACAGGCAAAAGCGGTTGATGCAAAACTGGCAGCGGGTGAAACAATCGGCATGCTGGCCGGTATCCCGATGGCAGTAAAAGATAATATGTGTACAGAAGGCATTCCAACCACCTGTGCATCCAGAATGCTGGAAGGGTTTAAACCGCAGTACAGCGCAACGGTTGTAGAGAAACTGAAAGCCGAAGATTTCGTTATGCTGGGCAAAGTAAACATGGACGAATTCGCAATGGGTTCCACCACAGAAAACTCTGCTTTTTTTGCAACGCAGAACCCATGGAATGCCGATTGTGTACCAGGCGGTTCCAGCGGCGGATCCGCAGCTTCTGTGGCAGCCGACCTGGCCGTATATTCGCTGGGTTCCGATACCGGCGGTTCTATCCGTCAGCCGGCTTCTTTCTGCGGTATCGTTGGCCTGAAGCCGACCTACGGCGCAGTATCCCGTTTTGGTTTAATTGCATTCGCATCTTCGTTAGACCAGATTGGACCGCTGGCAAAAGATGTGACCGACACCGCACTGATTTTGAATGCCATCACCGGTTATGATAAAAAAGACTCTACATCGGCAGATTATAATTATCCGGATTATACCGCTGCTTTAACAGGCGATGTAAAAGGGATGCGCATCGGTCTGCCGAAAGAATATCTGGGCGAAGGCATTGACCCGGACGTAGAGGCGCAGGTACGTGCTGCCGCTGCAAAACTGGAAGAGCTGGGCGCTCACGTGGAAGAATGTTCCCTGCCATACACCCGTTATGCAATGCCGGCATACTATCTGATTGCTCCGGCAGAAGCCAGCTCCAACCTGGGCCGTTATGACGGTGTTCGCTACGGTCTGCGTGCACCGGCGGAAGATGTTGCCGGCATGTTCTGCGATACCCGAAAAAAAGGGTTCGGGCCGGAAGTAAAACGCCGCATCATGCTGGGTACTTACGCATTAAGTTCCGGTTATTACGATGCCTATTATCTGAAAGCACTGAAAGTACGCAACCTGATTAAACAGGATTATGACAGGGCCTTTGAACAGTACGACTGCCTGATTACTCCAACCGCGCCCACCACTGCGCTGCGCAAAGGGAACAACCAGGACCCTCTGGCACTGTATAAAAGTGATATCTGCACCATCCCGACCAATCTGGCCGGGATTCCGGGCTTATCGCTGCCGTACGGCACAGACAGAAACGGTATGCCAATCGGCGTGCAGCTGTCAGGAAAAGCCTTTGCAGAGCCAGCCCTGCTGCGTGCTGCCTATGCGCTGGAGCAGAATACAAACCTGACCAGACTGAAACCAAATCAGGGAAAGGGGCTGTAATCAACCATGGAGTATGAAGTAGTCATTGGCTGTGAAGTCCACGTGGAATTAAAAACAAAAACGAAAATTTTCTGCAGCTGCCCGACAGACTTCGGCGGTGAACCAAACACCCATGTGTGCCCGGTTTGCCTGGGTCTGCCGGGAACTCTGCCTGTATTAAATAAAAAAGTACTGGAATATGCCATCAAAGCAGGGCTTGCCATGAACTGCGAAATTGCGCATTTCAGCAAATTCGACCGGAAAAACTATTTTTATCCGGACCTGACAAAAGCCTATCAGATTTCCCAGTTTGATCTGCCAATCTGTAAAAACGGGTATATCGATATCGAAACCAGCGAAGGCAAAAAGAAAATCGGCATTACCCGTATCCATATGGAAGAGGATGCCGGGAAACTGGTGCATCAGGGTGCAACCATCACCACATCCGCCGGCTCTCTGGCCGATTACAACCGTGCCGGTGTGCCGCTGATTGAGATTGTATCCGAGCCGGATATGCGCAGTGCGGAAGATGTGCTGGCATTTCTGACTAACCTGAAAGCTATCATCGAATACACCGGTGTATCCGATGCCCGCATGGAACAGGGCTCCTTGCGCTGTGACGTAAACCTGTCGCTGCGCCCGGCTGGCCAGAAGGAATTCGGCACCCGTGCGGAAATCAAAAACCTGAACTCCTTCCGCGCTGTGGAACGGGTTATCAAGTATGAAATCGACCGCCAGACGGACATTCTGGAAAGCGGCGGCAAAGTGGTACAGGAAACCCGTACCTGGGACGATGGCAAAGGCATGACCTTCAGCCTGCGCAGCAAAGAAGACTCCGACGAATACCGCTACTTCCCGGACCCGGACCTGACACCGATTATCGTTACCGATGCATACATCGAGGAGCTGCGCGCCAGCCTGCCGGAACTGCCGCAGGTAAAACGCGCCCGCATGATTGAAGAAGACGGCCTGCCGGAATATGATGCCGGTGTTATCACTGCATCCAAAGCGCTGGCTGACTTCTACGACGGTGTACGCGCCCACTATGATGACGCCAAGAAAATCAGCAACTGGATTATGGTTGAACTGCTGGCCAAAGTCAATGCAGAAGGCATGGAACTGGAAGCAGTGAAAATTCAGCCGGAACAGATGGCTGCGCTGCTGAAACTGGTGGATTCCGGCGACATCAGCGGTAAAATTGCCAAGAAAGTATTTGCGGAAATGTTTGCAACCGGCAAGGACCCTGCCGATATTATCAAGGAGCAGGGCCTGGTACAGATTTCTGACGAAGACGCTCTGAAAGAAATGGTATCTCATGTTGTGGAAGCAAATCCAAAATCGGTGGAAGACTACAAAGCAGGCAAAACAAAAGCCATGGGCTTCCTGGTTGGCCAGATTATGAAGCAGTCCAGAGGCCAGGCAAACCCTGCCGTGATTAACAAGCTGCTGGCGGAAAAACTGGACAGCATGTGAAATAAATAATGAAGAGGGGATGAAAACTGTCTGGTTTTCGTCCCCTCTTCATTTTAAAGCTGCCCAAACATAGCTAGTACATGATATAATCAAAAAAATCAAAAGTTTTTGTCAGCTTTTATATAGTTGGATTGATATAATGTATGAAAAGCAATTTAAGAGGTGAATCGATTGAAACTACTTTCTATCTGTCTTTCATTCATAGATAATGAAGCAGAGCATCATAAATTTGAGAAACTGTACTGGAAGTATAAAAATCTGTTGTATTATTGTGCCGGAAAACGGCTGGATGATGAAAAACTTGTGGAGGATGCCGTAAGCAATGCATTTTTGTATGTGGCACAGAATATGCAGATGATTGGTGATGTAGAATCGACCAGGACAAGAAATCTTTTGGCGATGATTGCCGACAGAGCGGCGATTAATCTGTATAAAAAGCAGCAGCGGGAATACAGCCGTACAGTTTCCGTGGAAGAGGTGACAGATATGGCGCAAAAGTCTAACATGGAACTGGCTTATCAGACCAAAGAAGCTATGAAACAGCTGCCGGAAGAATATCAGCAGGTGATGATTCTGCGCTATGCAGAAGGATACACCAACCGGGAAATTGCGCTTATTTTAGATTATACCGTTGCGAAGGTGGATAAAATGATGAGCCGTGCCAGAAAACAGCTGGCCGGTTTACTGGAGGAGGCGTAGACGCATGAAACTGAATGACGATATATTGCGCTTTGCGGCAACCATGCTTCGGGATGAAAAAATGAACGCGCTTCCACATGAAAAAGAATGTCCGGTACACACTTTTTCTGATGAATTTGAACAGGAAATGCAGGAACTGATTGAGAAGGTAAAACGGGGAGAAATCAGACAGAAGCGGGTGGCCCTAGGCTGGCAGTATTATACTCGAAACGGATTGGCAGCTGTTTTATTGTGCTTTATTCTGACCTTCCTTGCCGCACCGGAGGTTGTATTAGCAGGATATCATAAGTTAGTTGAAATTATAGAAACAGTTTTTGAAGACTATACAGAATTTCGATACGAAACAAACGAATCAATAGATACCGAATTAAAGAAGGTGTCATTTGGATATTTGCCTGATACATTGGATGAATGTGAATCAAGTTTGAATGAAAGATTGTATTATGTATTGTATCAAGGTGAGGATTTATATTTTTGTATGGAACAAAGAAAACTATCAGAAGAAAGTGAAATGACACAAATTGTTGATACAGAAAATGCAGTTGTTACAATTAAAGAAATAAATGGAGAAGAGGTAACATTTGTTTTAAAAGAAGGAGTATATAATTATCTCTGGGTGCATAATCAATATCAAATCAGTGGTATCAGTAATTTGCCAGTGGAAGAAATAGAAATGATACTTAAAAACATACAAATAGAATAAATTAGTCGCTCTGTCAGCAGTAGTTTTATTGCTGACAGAATTTTTTTGAAAAAATTTAATATTTTTTGTCAGCCTTTGCCCTTCTGAATTGATTATATGTATAGAAGGAGGTGAAAAGGATGCAAAACCAAATGAAAAAAGCAGTTGCGACAGTTTGCATGGGGGCTGCGGTGCTAACGTTAACACCGGCAGTTTCTATGGCAGAAACTGCCGTGGAACCATTTAATTATCAGAGTCAAAACACTGCGTCTCCGTATATGCTGTACATTCAGAAAGCTACAAGTGTATTGACTGTATCTGGTACTACTGCAACTGTTGATTGCAGTACAATGGGTTCTTTAGGAAAAGCCTCCAAAGCTAAAATTGTTGCTGAATTGCAGTACAAAAACGGAAGCAGCTGGACAACGGTAAAAACGTGGACTGACACTCAGAATAGTTACAGAGCAAGTGTTTATGAAGACTATTCTGTAACGAAAGGAAAAACTTACCGTGTAAAGGCGACTGCAACTGTGTGGGAAGGTAGCCAGTCTGAAACTCAGTATGTGTACAGTAGTGAAAAAACAGTGTAAGTGATGTCAAAAATTAAGAAGGAAAGGCGAATCATTATGAGAAAACGATTTAAGAAAATTATTACAGCAGCTGTGACAGCAACGATGCTGATGTCAATGGGGATTCCTGCATTTGCGGTAAACGATGATGTTGCTATTGATGAAACATCAGCATCAGCGGTATATATGGAAGCAGTGGAAAAAACTGATTTTGCTCAAGAAATGGATAAAGTATATGCTAATGCCGTTGCGAAGGGTAAAATTCTGAAAACTTCTGAATCAGAGATTGATTCTTTACTAGAAGAAGTTACTTTTGCAACTGGCACTGAAAGAGAACGTTTAAAAGATGAGTTAGCTGATTGCGGAGTATATATATATGAGACAGAAAGAGCTTCTGCAAACGTTCAACCTTTGAGTCAAACAGCAGATGTCAATGTATTAGCACCAACAATAGCTTATGAAGCTGCTCTGAAAGAATGGACCGTTACTTGTGGCGGTAACTGGAAGAATGGTAATTGGAATGAAGCTGTTGTAAATGGTAATATTGGTGGTGTTGATGCGTTTGGTGTTGGCTATACAAATACATCTGGTACCTATAACTCATATGTTGTAGACGCTATGGCATATATTACTGACCAAAATCAAACAGAAACTGTACGTACTGATGTTAGAAGTGATGGTGACGGTCAAAAAGGTTTTGGATTTAGATTACAAGACTATAAAAATAATAATAAATATGTTGGATATAAATGGTATGGTTCGTGTACCTATGATTATCGTTTTGGCTCATATAGTGGAATTGCGACAGGGTATTATGTTCATACCTATAGTAAAGGCAATATCACCAATGTTTCGTTTGGGTTAAATGGAACTACCGCTGGAGTAGGTTTTGATATTTCGAATAAAGACTATAGTTTTCCTGCTTATGGAAATGATACACCATTCGGTGTTTATTAAAATGATTGCTTTAATTGCAGTATCTGTAACATTTTATATAATTAGTAGAAATACATGTAAATAAAGGAGTGAAAAACAATGAAAAAGAAATTTCGGTTGATTGTATAATCAAGTTGAGCAATTAAATAAAAAATCCATAGCAGTGTTCCTGTGGTAGAATGTAGGTGTCAAATCAACAATCACCAAAGGAGCAATCACTATGGATCATGTACATTATACCACAACTGAACACAAAAAGGGGAAACACCTTTCTTATGATGAAAGAATAATTATCCAGATTCGTCTGAAGGATGGCTGGTCTGCCAATAGAATTACCAGAGAGATTGGATGCGCACCGAATACTGTT
>JAFYPD010000030.1 GCA_017547685.1 Peptococcaceae bacterium | reverse complement strand
TCAACTGTTTAATTTTCAAAGAGCTTTGCTTTGTGCCGTTTCGAGGGAGTTCCTCGCGACAGCTTTTATATATTACCACACCGTCAACCTCTTGTCAACACCTTTTTTAATTATTTTTCAAATTTTTAATTCAGTGTTGACGTCTTGCTGACGACCTTTGTTATATTATCACCTCTCCTCTACTTTGTCAACATCTTTTTTCAGATATTTTTCAGAAGAATAGTTCTTGTGTTTCAGCCTATAAAACAGGGAACCTTCTGCACAAAACAAAAGGTTCCCACATATAAACCTGATTCAGATTAACCAAACATTAAAAATCATCGCGCATGGTTGCACCGGTACTTGCGGAAGTAACCAGATGTGCATAACGTTTCAGATAGGAATTCGGGAAGGTTTCCACTTTCTTTGGTGTCCAGCCTTCTTTTCTGCGGGCCAGCTCTTCATCGGATACTTTTAAGCTGATCTTGCGGTTTGGAATATCGATGGCGATAATGTCTCCTTCTTCGATAAATGCAATCGGACCGCCTTCTGCTGCTTCCGGAGAAACATGACCAATCGCTGCACCAGCAGTACCGCCGGAGAAACGTCCGTCAGTAATCAACGCACATTGAGTATCCAGACCGGCACCGATGATTGCCGCAGTCGGACTCAGCATTTCACGCATACCTGGACCACCTTTTGGCCCTTCATAACGAATTACCACAACATCACCAGCGTTAATCTGATTGCCAGTGATTGCAGCAAATGCCTCTTCTTCCGAATTATATACACGCGCCGGACCTTCGTGCACCATCATTTCCGGTTTTACACCGGCTGCTTTTACAACAGCACCGTCCGGAGCCAGATTGCCGCTGAGAATTGCAATACCGCCTGTAGCAGAGTGGGCATTGTCCAGTGTGCGGATTACTTCTCTATCAAATACCTGAGCATCTGCCAGTCGTTCTGTTAAAGTAGCACCTGTCACATTAATACAGCTGCCATTAATCAGACCACCATCCAGCAGAGTTTTCAGTACCCCATCCATACCACCAGCTGCATACAGCTGCTGGATATGGTGTTTGCCGGATGGATTCAGTTTGCTGATATGTGGTACAAAACCGCTGATACGATCAAATTCGTCCAGCGATAATTCCACCTGCGCCTGTTTCGCAATTGCCAGCAGATGCAGTACAGTATTACTGGATCCACCGATTGCCATGTCGGCAGCAATCGCATTCTGAAACGATTCCAGTGTCAAAATATCTCTTGGTTTGATATCTTTTTCTACCATTTTTACGATTTCCATACCGGCACGTTTTGCCAGAGCGCGGCGGTCACCGTATACAGCAGGAATAGTGCCATTGCCAGGCAATGCCATGCCTAGAACTTCTGCCAGACAATTCATAGTATTTGCTGTATACATCCCTGCACAGCTGCCGCAGCCCGGACAGGAAGTTCTTGCGATTTCTTCCAGCTCTTCTTCTGTGATTTTACCGCTTGTACACTGACCAACCATTTCGAACGGACCTTTAATCAGGTCAGATGGCTGCCCTTTGTAGCTGCCCGCCAGCATTGGGCCGCCGCTCACATAAATAGAAGGAATATTCAGACGAGCCGCCGCCATTAACATCCCAGGTACAATTTTGTCACAGTTTCCGATTAATACCAGACCGTCAAATTTATGCCCCATGCTTACCGATTCAATAGAGTCGGCAATCAGTTCTCGGGTAGCCAGTGGATATTTCATCCCGCTGTGGTTCATGGCAATTCCGTCACAAATCCCGATTGCAGGGAACTCCATCGGTGTACCGCCGCCAGCCAGAACACCTTTTTTTACAAATTCAGCAATCTGATCCAGATGAGAATGACCAGGAATAATTTCGTTGTGGGCACAAACCACACCAATCAATGGTTTATCTAAATCTTCAGGCAGATAACCCATGGCATACATTAAGGAACGATGTGGCGCACGGGCAACGCCTTTGGTAACTTCATGACTTCTCATTTTTATGCATCTCCTTAAATAATAAATCATCGTATATTTTTTTATCTTATCATATTCTTCGATAAATGAAAATAGAAAAAATGAATTTACTGAAACTTTTCCAGCATTTTTTCGTCTATAGACTGACTGTTGCAAAAGCCATTGCAAAATTGTATTTTTTCCGATACAATGTTATTGTTTCTATAAAGAAAGAATTGTTGTAATGGCTTTTATTCTGATCGATTTTTCAGGAGGTTTTATCATATGAAACGAAGGCTTTCTATTCTTGTATTATGTATAATTATTTGCTCCGTATGCATTCCAACTGTACAAGCCGCCGTGTTATACGATTTACAGGGGCACTGGGCAGCTGACGACGTCAGCAAACTGATGGCCCGCGGCTCCGTAGGCGGATACCCTGACGGGAGCTTCAAACCGGATGCCAGCATCACCCGCGCTGAATTTTCTAAAATATTGCGGCAGAGTCTTGGCCTGACCAGTGTTACCGGAAACGATTTTGCAGATACAGCTGAGCACTGGGCCGTTACCGATATTCATACACTGGCAGACAGCCAGATTATTGTTCCAGTTGAGTACGGGCGTAATTATGGCCCGGATTATAACATTACCCGGCGGGAAATTGCGATTATGCTGATTCGCGCGATGGGGCTCAACGATTCCGCTACTGCATATTCCGGACAGACTACCGGATTCACCGATGACGCCAGCATCAAATCCTATGATAAAGGATATCTGTATCTGGCAAAAGAACTGGGATTGGTCGGCGGCTATGAAGACGGCACCTTCCGTCCGAACAACAGAGCAACAAGGGCTGAAGCCTGCGTGATGATTGTACGCTTACTGACACTGATGGGTATTGATACCGACAGCCCTGCTCAGATGAACCCGGAAACACCGTCGTTAACACCAGAAAGCGGCAGTACCGATGTAACAGCCAGCCAGCAGAACAGCTATCAGATTATTGTGAAAGAGATACAGCACTCTGTCTATAATACGCTTAGAGAACAATATGTACAGGCCACGCTGCAGCTGACTGTTCCAAACGGGACAGCCCATGCAATCACCGTCACAGAATCAGATCTGGATGTGATTGTCACCTACAGCACCGGTGCTCAGGTTGTGGCAAATCAGACTGCATTCAGCCAGACCATCTCCGCAGGACAGAGCAAAACGTTAGACACTGTTGTAAACATTCTGCTGCCAAACAATCAGGTTGCCAACATAGTACTGGGAAACAGCATCACCAACATTCAGGTACAACTTACCGTAAATGGACAAACCTATGACTTCGAAGATATCAATACCACACTGTTAAACGCAGTACAATAAAACACAGTCAAAAGCCAGTTGAGAAAAATCTCAGCTGGCTTTTGATATGACAAACAGAATAGGCAGAATTGCGATTGGCGCCTTCCGAATTGAAACGGACACGTTCGTTCGCTGTTCAAACCGTGGCGAACCAACGGTTCGACAAAGGTAAACAGCAACGAAGCTGTGTCCGGTGAGCTGAAGGAAAGCCAAAGAGCAAACTGCCTATTCTGTTTGTTACTGTAAAATACGTAAATAATCATTTTAAATAATAAGAAAAAACCCGGCTGCGAAAGCCGGGTTTTGGTTACTTGGTTCGATAAATCAAACGCAACCTGTTGGTTTTGGCAGACCAGCAACTTTACAAGCACCTTTAGCTGGGCCAGATGGGAACAGATCATAGATTTCTTTCAGGGAGTAGCCGGATTCTTTTGTCATTTTACGTACCATTGGAGCGATACCGTATTCAGCGAAATAGCCTTTCAGGTAGTTGATGATTTTCCAGTGATCTTCACCCAGTTCATCAACGCCTTCTTCTTTTGCTAAGTATTTAGCTACGTCTTCATTCCACTGATCTAAGTTTACTAAGAAACCGTCTTCGTCCAGTTCTACAACCTGACCATTTACTTCAATGTTTGCCATAGTAATCTTTCTCCTCTACATTTTAAATTTATCATACTTGTGGCGAGGGTCAATGAATTCCGGATAATCTTCCAGGTAAGGGTACAGCATTTCCAATGCCTGTGCCAGACCATCTGCAACACCAAGTTTATATTCGCTGGATTTGGTATCACGCATCTCCACCATATAATCGTAGCAGAAGTCTACATACCCGTTCAGTTCTTCCACCAAACTCACTGCACTTCCCTCCTATCTTTCACTGCGGCCGGACAGCCTGATGGCTGTCCGGCTTGCAGATAAAAAGCTTACGCTTTTGGTAAAGTAACGTAGGAAGTACCCAGATACAGGAACTCTACTTTACCTTCCATAGCCAATGCATTAACAGCTACGTCTACATCTTTTTTCTTAACGTCTAAGATAGTAGCGATTTCTTTGTTTTTCATTTTGTCTTTTGTAGCCAAAACTTCTAACACTTTAGCCATTAATTCTTCCTGTGTGTATTCAGCCATGTTTGGCACACCACCCAATAAAAAATTTTGTTTTCCCAAACAGTTAAGCAGCTAAATTATTTTGTAAATTTGAAGCCGTTGCCTGTGTGGAATGTTTTAACGGAGAATGTGAAGTCGTCAATGTGTTTATCTGTGAATTCCAGACCGGTTAATTCAAAGAATTTTTCCCAACCGATTCTTTCAATCCATTCACCATAACGTTCGCCTTTGCGAGCGTTTGCAATCCAAACTTCTACCAGGTTTCTGATTGTGCTAACCAGAGAATCCCATCTTGGTGGTTCGTTTGGAATGTAAGGAACTACTAATTTAGAGAATGTAGGAGCGGTACGAGCGTTGGATACTTTACCACCAACGAAGACAGCGATACCGTCGTTGTCTGGGTCTGCGATTGGCAGAGCAGGACATACGGAGAAGCAGTTACCGCAGTACATACATTTGCTTTCGTCGATTGTTACAGACTTAGCTTTTGGATTTGGTCTGATAGCGGCTTTTGGACAAGAAGCAATGATGTTTGGAATTTCGCAGCTGTTTGCTACTTCAGCATCATTTACTCTTGGAATTTTTCTGTGGATACCAACCCAAGCGATGTCGGAGCAGTGTACAGCACCGCACATGTTCAGGCAGCAAGCCATGGAAACTTTCAGTTTAGCTGGCAGATCATCAGTTTTGAAGTATTCAAACAGGTCGTCCATTACAGCTTTAACTGTACCAGAAGCATCGGTAGCAGCACTGTGGCAGTGTACCCAACCCTGGGTGTGCAGGATGTTTTTCAGGGATTTACCTGTACCACCTACTGGCCAGCCAGCAGCTTCAACTTCAGCAACTAAAGCGTCGATGTTTTCTTCTTTTTCTAATAAGAATTCAACATTGTGACGGGATGTGAAACGCAGTTTACCATCGCAGTATTTGTCAGCGATGTCTGCAAACCATCTTAAGGTTTCGATAGACAGTAAACGTGGGGAACCAACGCGTACTGTGTACAGAGCACCAGCAGGACCAACGTGTTTCATAACACCTGGTTTCAGGTATTCATGGTACTGCCACTGTCCGTAGTTTTTCTTACTCATTTCAGGCATTTTATCCCAATAATGAGGTGGTCCAATATCTGTAGGAGCGAATTGAGAAATCATTAGCTTGCACCTCCGGCTTAGTCTTCAAAATCTTCTGGATACCAGAAGTAGTATGGGTTTTCACGAGGATGTTTAACCATCTGTGGGATTGGATCCAGTTCTACAGCCTGCAGGAATTCACGCATACCTTTTCTGTAGATCAGTTCGCCCAGTCTTTCACGAACTTTAGCGTTTTCATCCCACCATTCCCAGGTTTTTTCTACTAATTCTTTGAATTCTT
>JAFYPD010000029.1 GCA_017547685.1 Peptococcaceae bacterium | reverse complement strand
TCTTCCAGTGTTTTTTCAAAATCCATCGTCTGAATCTGGCAGATGGCCTGATAACTGCAGTACTGGCAACCCGTAAACTGGCGAATGCGGCATGGCCGCACTGCAATAGTTCCTCTGTGAATCTCATCTCCCAGCGATGCAATCATCTGCTTTGTATGCTGCAGTAAAAGGTGCAGCTGCTCTCTGGTGATAACGGTGTGATTTCGTTTACCGAACAGGCTGAGCGGATCCTCCAGTAAGTCAAAGGCATCCGGGTCTTCCAGATAAGGGGCTGCTTTGGTCAGCAGCGATACGGGCAACAAGGTACTGCCTCCGGTAGATAATTCCCGCTCCGCCAGTTTTAATGCGTTCATATCTGCCACCAGCAGACCGTCGGCTTTCATTTTTGCAAAATGGAGCTGTTCTGCCTCATCGGCCTGTATTGGGCCATCGGTACTGAGAATCCCGCTGCGGAAGAAATAATATAACACGCCTGCCGGCAATACCTCCTCGCCCGGCGGCAGTAACTGCTGATAATAATCCAGCGCCACCTCTAGATAAGTCAGCAGCTGAATCTTTAATCCATAATAGATATCGGTCAGGCTCAAACCCTGAGTACCAGTTTTAAAATCAATAATGCGCAGATAATGGCTGTTTCCCAGGTTTGCCTGTTCAATGCGGTCAATCCGGCCCTGCAGGGTCAGTTTTGTTCCGTCCTGCAGGGTAATCTCCCAGCGCGGCAGTTTGCTGTTACTGGTTCCAAAATCGGCTTCCAGCGCAACAGGTACAAAATCCCCTTTCTGACCGTGCTCCATCAGCAGCAGAGCGGAGCGCTCCAGTGTTTTCTGCAATCGATGACGCAGATAGCGGTATCGCCCGGTACTGAGCAAAATCTCGTTCTGCATGGCCGGTGCCAGCCGGTCTACAATCATTGCCATAATGCCCTTCACCTGTTCTGCATCCAGCGACTGCCAGGAGATATTCTGTTCCAGCAGATAGGTACTGAACTGTTCGATGGCTGCGTGATAAAATGAGCCTATGTCCACCGCTTCCATTTGATACAACATCCGCGCTTTCAGGCGCAGCCCATAGGTTAGAAAATAACTGTACGGACACTGGCGGTATTTTTCCAGTGCCGACACACTGAGATGCAGCGGTGTGCCGTAAATCTGTGTGCTGACGAGAGATCGCTGCGCCAGCTGCTCCTCATGGGTTAAACTTCGCTGAACCGCTTCAAACAGCGGTGTCTGATGACGCAGAAACCAGTTGTACAACTCAGACCAGATTTCCTGCTGTTCCGGTGTTTCCTGCCGGCTCAGATGACTGCCCAGAAGCCCCATGGCTTTGCCCGGATGGTTCAGATACGGCAGCAGCTGCTGCCCCTCATCCGGCGGCCACTGTACCGACTGTTCTCTTAATTGCGGATAAAGCCGTTTGATTCTGTCCACAATGCCGGATGGCCGCAATGCTTTGCCATCCTCATCGCTGAGCGAATAGCTGAGGCTCAGATAGTCAGAGGCTCTGGTCAGAGCAAGATAAATCAGAAGCTGCTCATCGTAAAGCTGTTCCCTGCTGTCTGGCGCTAATTCCAGCCCCATATCCCGCAGTGTCTGTTTTTCCAGATCTGTAAAGAATCCTTCCTGCCCGCCTTTGGCCGGGAAAATCCCTTCGTTCAGGCCCAGTACAAACACCGCCTTCAGACCGCGGCTGCGGGAGTGAGACAGGGAGCCAATGAACACCTGATCCAGACTGTTCGGCAGCAGACCTAAATTCAGATTATCGAAGGCACTGTGCAGAATCACAGCAAATTCCTCCGCCGACAGCAGGGAATCCTGCAGAATCTGGCTGATCTGATTGAAAATTTGAATGACCTTGTCCCAGATTTGCTGATGCACCTGCGCTGTATCCAGCAAATGATGCTCCACGGCCTCCCGGCACAGCTGCTCCAGCTTCTCCGGCACAGCGAACGCATCCAGCATAGTATACAGTGCCTGAATCATCTGATTCGCACGCTGCGGTTCCGCCAGCGCCAGCTGTAAGTTGCGAAGCGGACCGGCTATCTGCTTTCGCAGAGCATTCAGCATCGCCAATACTTCCTCTGATTCCTGCCCGTAGCACCAGTCTTTCTGCTGATACCAGGCACTGCCGCGAATCCCGTACTGTAATACATAATTTTCTAATACATCCAGTGCGTTCTGCTCAAAAGGCAGCAATTCGGTTTTCAAAAACCGGAACACACTCTGATAGCTCCAGTTACTGCGTATAATTTCAAATGCCGCCAGCAGTAATTCCGTTAACGGATGCTGCCGCACCGCTTCCTTGTGATCCAAAAAATAGGGGATATCATAATCGGTCAACACCGTTTCCAATAATAATTCGTACTGGTCTCCGCGGGTAAATATGCCGATTTCATTGTAGCGATATCCGTTCTCCCGGCACAGCTTACGAATCATACGAGCTGCCGCATCCACTTCGGAAATACGGTTCTGTCCCTGCAGTAAAGAAAGATGCCGCGTTTCCTGCTCATAGCGCTGCGTGCCGATAGAAAAATACTGCTGCTCCAGAAATGCCAGATCGTCGGCATACTGCCAGCGAACCGGATACCGCTTTTCATCCGGCAGTACCGGAATCTGATTGTCAAAGGCCAGCTGCCGCAGCCGCTTTAACGTTTTTCCCGTGCTGTGGAAGGCCGACTGCCGCCCCAGATTCAGATAATCCACGTCTGCCGGCAGCGCAATAGATACATTGGCGGCCTGCTTCATCAGAGCTTCAATAATGGCAAACTCCTGCGGCGTGAAATCATAGAATTCATCCATCCAGATGTCAGTATCACAGAATAAATTGTTTTCTTCCAGCCGCTCAAGCAGAATATCCAGAATATCTTCACTGTCCAGATAATCCTGTGCGATAAACGCCTCATACCGGGTATACAGCCGGGACAGTTCCTGCAGCTTGCTGGTAAACACGGTTTGCGGCAGCTGCTGCGCTTTTATCGTCTGTTCCAGCTTCTGGCTGGTAATCTGATAGCGTTTCATCTCCTGAAACGTCTGTCCAATTTTTATCAGATAGCCAGGCCGATTCACAGAGTGGTTCAGATAACTGTATGCATCCGCCTCTTGCTGCAGAAAACGGCGCAGAATCAGCAGCTTGCCCAGGTCGTCAACATTCTGGCGGGCCAGGCCTCCCGTCTGCTGCATGACATTGCGCGCCAGCCGCTGGAAACTTAAAATTTCCAGCGTAAGCACACCGGACAGGCCATATTGATTGATTAATTCATACTGGTAAGTAAACGTTGCCTGTTCCGGCACCATCATAATTATTTTTTTTCGCGGCTCCTGCTGCAGCGTATCCGCAATGGTGCGCATAACATGATGACTTTTGCCGCTTCCTGCCGGGCCGATAATAAACTGTACTGCCAAAGAATGACCTCCTTTGCCGAGTCAAATCACTTTAACATTTATTATAGCATTTTATCGGGCTGTCTCATATAACTTTTTAATTCATTCAGAAATAAATTGAAGTTTTTTCCAGTGTATGGTATTGTAATTCTAATAACAAATGGTAATAAATGGAGTGATATCATATGCTGGCACAGTTAAAAAGTGCAACTGTATTGGGATTATCGGTATACATGGTAGAGATTGAAGTAGATGCCGCAGCCGGATTACCGGCCTGGGATATTGTAGGGCTTGCCGATACTGCAGTGAAAGAGAGCAAAGAGCGGGTGCGTACCGCCATCAAAAATGCAGGCTATGAGGTGCCGCCGCGCCGGATTGTGGTCAATCTGGCACCGGCCTATCTGCGCAAAGAAGGCCCAAGCTTTGATCTGGCCATCGCCATCGCCATTCTGTCCGTCACAGAGCAGCTGCACTGTGACAATCTGGATTCCTATCTGCTGCTGGGTGAGTTAAGCCTGGACGGGTCCCTGCGTCCAGTGCGCGGTATACTGCCAATCTCACTGGAATACAGCAGCAGCGATTATACGCTTCTGGTTCCCGCTCCCAACGAGGAGGAAAGCGCTATCGGCGGTACAGCCACCTTCGGCTTTTCTCATTTGCGGGATGTGGTTCATTTTCTGGAGAATCCGGATCAATACCAGCCGGTAACGGTTACCCTGCCTGACTTTTCCCAGCTGGCTGCCATACAGACTCTGCACGATTTCAGCCAGGTTAAAGGACAGAGCGAAGCCAAACGGGCCCTGGAGATTGCTGCAGCCGGAAATCACAATATTCTGATGGTCGGGTCGCCCGGTTCGGGAAAGACCATGCTGTCGCAGGCATTGCCCGGTATTCTGCCGCCGCTGACCTTTGAAGAGAGCCTGTCACTGAGTAAAATCTACAGCATCGCCGGATTACTGCCGGACAAACAGCCTTTAGTGCTGCAGCGTCCCTTCCGCTCACCGCATCACAGCGCATCGTCGGCCAGTATCATTGGCGGCGGGCGGATTCCTCATCCTGGGGAAGTATCGCTTTCTCACCACGGCGTGTTATTTCTGGATGAATTTCCGGAATATCGGCGTGAAGTGCTGGAAGCCCTTCGTCAGCCGCTGGAAGACGGCGAGGTGACTGTTTCCCGTGTACAGGCACAGATTACGTTTCCCTGCCGGTTTCTGCTGGCAGCATCCATGAACCCGTGCCCCTGCGGTTACTACAACGACCCGCACCGGGAATGTACCTGCACACCGGCAACTTTGCACCGTTACCGCAGCAGAATATCCGGCCCGTTATTAGACCGGTTTGATTTACAGCTGGAAGTGGTTCCTGTCTCCTTTCAGGAACTGCACCGGGAACAGCCCGTAGAAGATTCCGCAGCTATCCGCCAGCGTGTCATCAAGGCGCGGCAGATTCAACAAAAGCGATTTGCAAACTCCGGCACCATCCATAACGGTGCCATGACAGCTGCCCAGATTCAGGCATTCTGTCAGCTGGACCAGAGCAGCCGGACGTTTTTAGAGCAGGCCTTTCAGAAACTGGGACTCAGCGCAAGAGCCCACAACCGTATTTTAAAAGTAGCCCGCACCATTGCCGATTTGTCCGGTGCCGAACAGATTCAGCTGCCCCATCTGGCAGAGGCCATCCAGTACCGCACCCTAGATAAAAAACTGTGGATGGAATAAAACATAACAGTCCAATGTATAAAAAGCCGACAACAGCATTTCTGCATCCCTTGTAAAATGGATGGAAATCAGTTGTCGGCTTTTTATTTATCTATTTATATATTTATTTTGCATGAATAAAGAATCGGTCGTTGCGCTCAAACACATCTACCTCGGAACCGTAAAAGTCCTGCAGATTTTCCAGCTGGATGACATCTTTCAGGTCGCCTTTGGAATGAATCTTGCCTTCTTTAATCAGCAGTGCTTTATTAAACATCGGCAGAATTTCGTCGGTGTTGTGGGTTACAAAGAAGATGCTTTTCTTATCTTCAGCCAGCTTTTCGATTAACTGGTACAAATCCTTTTTGGCGAAGATATCCAGCCCGTTGCAGGCTTCGTCAAAAATAATGATTTCCGGGTCGCTGATCAGCGCGCGACCAATTACCACTTTTTGTTTTTCCCCCTGCGATAAACTGGAAAAAGTACGGTCACGCAGTTTCATAATGCCCAGTTTTTCCATAATTGCCTCGGCTTTGGCAATATCTTCGTCACCCACTTTTTCCCACAGTCCAAGGCTGGCAAATTTACCGCTCAGAATGATTTCCAGCGGTGTGTCGTTAACCGGAATGTTTTCTGTCAGTGCATTGCTGATCCAGCCGATATGTTTGCGTAAATCAGCAATCGGACAGTTGCCGAACTGATATCCAAGCACATTGGCATAGCCGCCGTAAAGCGGGAAAATATAGCCGTTAATCATATTCAGCAGTGTTGTTTTGCCCGAACCGTTCAACCCCAGAATAATCCAGTGTTCACCGGCTTCCACCTGCCAGTTCACGCTGTCCAGAATCAGTTTTCCGTTTTTCCGATAACTCACGTTCTGCAAATCAATAATCATGCTATTCACCTTCTGTTATTCATCTATTCGCCTTTACCAGCCACTTTCGCAATCATTGCCATGGTTTTTGCGTTCTTCTCTTCTTTTTTCTTTGCTTCTTTTTCCCGTCTCTTTGCAGCTTTTTCCTGCCGCTTCTGTTCTGCCACTTCATCCCAGCCGTATTCTTCCAGAATATCTTTTGGCGTTTTTGTGATAAACCAGTTCAGCATATACAGCAGAATGGCCAGGTCATCAATATGACCAAACAGCGGGAAGTCAAAGATAAAATCAAACGGGAACAGCAGATACCCGATGGTTACAAACAGAAAGACCAGCTTATTGGCCCGTTCCACACGGGAATCTGCCATCAGGTTTACAGCCAGCGGCAATGTGGCCTTCATGTTCCAGATTGCCCGAATTCCTTTGCTGATTGGATTGCGCTTCATAAGCATCACCTCGTTCAATCGAATGAAAGATTATACGCCCAGCATTTCTTTTTCCCGTTCGCTTTTCTTGTTGCGGCCCATCAGCTCGCCAACAGCCTGCTGTACAGGGAAATCCTCAAACAGTACTTTGTACATCATTTCTGCAATCGGCATAGAGATACCCAGCTCGCGCGCCAGATCCACAGTGGCTTTTGTGGTTTTTACCCCTTCAACTACCATGCCCATGTCGTTTAAAATCTCATCCAGTTTTTTACCCTGGCCCAGTGCCAGACCACAGCGATGGTTTCGGCTGTGACGGCTGGTACAGGTTACCACCAGGTCACCGATGCCGGTTAATCCGGAGAAGGTCATCGGATCTGCGCCCAGCTTTGTGCCAAGACGACTGATTTCAGCCATACCGCGGGTCAGCAGTGCTGCCTGGGTATTATCGCCCAGCCCTAATCCGATAGCGATACCGGTGGCAATCGCAATAATGTTTTTTATGGCGCCGCCGATTTCAGTGCCAATCAAATCATTATTGGTGTATACCCGGAACGCCGGTGCCATAAATAAATCCTGCACAGATTCCGCTGTTGCCGCATTGACAGAACAGGATACCACAGCAGTCGGCATAGCACGGCCCACCTCTTCCGCGTGGCTCGGCCCATACAGTGCTACAAAACGATTCAGGCTGCCCGGAATCACATCTTCCACAACCTGACTCATCCGCAGATTTGTCCCGACTTCCAGCCCCTTTGCCGTGTTAATCAGCACAGCTTTCTCCGGCAGCAAATCTTTTATCTTGTTTAAATTTTCGCGCAATGTCTGAGACGGTACCGCCAGCACAACGTAATCGGTATCTTCCAGCGCAAAAGCCAGATCGGTTGTGACACCAATGCCTTCCGGAAGTACAACGTCCGGCAGATATTTTTTATTTTCCCGGGTGCTGTTCATTTCATCAGCCTGTTCGGCACGACGGCACCACATCTGCACCGGCTGCCCTTTGCTCGCCAGTACAATGGCCAGCGCTGTTCCCCAGCTGCCGCAGCCTAATACGGTCACCTTACTCATGGCTGATACCCCCTTCCGCTTCTGTTTTCTTTGGTTCCGGCGGTTTTTTCTGACCCAGTTTATTTTCGGTTCCTTTCATCAGACGTTTGATATTCGGCACATGAAGAAAAATCACATACATAGCCGCCAGTGCAATCCCAATGACATAATTTTGCGGCGCCCCGGTAAAATACAGAATCATCGGTGCCAGCCATGCAGCCAGAATCGAAGCCAGCGACATATACCGGGTAACGGCACAAACCAGTGCAACCTCCGCCAGCAGAATCGCTAATGTGACAGGTGACATAAACAGCAATACACCGCCGCCGGTGGCAATCCCCTTGCCGCCCTTAAAATTGATAAAGCAGCTGAAACTGTGGCCTAAAATAGCAACCAGCCCGCCAATTAACACGCCGGCCTCCCCAGCCAGCTGAAAACCGATAAATGCCGACATCCAGCCTTTCCAGCCGTCACACAGCAGCACCACAAGCCCCGGCCCAATCCCCAGCGTACGCCAGGTATTGGTAAAGCCGATGTTGCCGCTGCCATGCTGGCGAATATCAATGCCTTTCATTTTCCCTACAATAAATCCAAACGGGATCGCACCTAAAAAATAGGCAATTACTGCAGTTACAATCCACATAGCACTCACTCCTCAGAAGAACGTTTCTTCACCACAAAGCGAATTGGAGTACCTTCAAAACCAAAGTTTTCTCTGATTTTGTTTTCCAGGAAACGCTCATAGGAGAAATGCATAATTTCCGGTTCATTGACGAACAGCACGAAGGTTGGCGGTTTTACACCGCTCTGGGTTGCATACAGAATTTTTAACCGTTTCCCTTTATCTGATGGCGGCGGATTGAGCTGTACCGCATCACGAATAATTTCATTCAGTACACTGGTGCTGATGCGCATGGAGTTCTGTTCTACAGCATAATTCACCATATCCAGAATTTTGCTCACACGCTGTTTGGTCTGTGCCGATACAAAAATCATCGGTGCGTACTGCAGGAATAACAACTCACTGCGAATTTTCTTTTCCATCACAGCCGATGTTTTATCATCTTTTTCGATTAAATCCCATTTGTTTACAACCAGGATAATGGCTTTCCCCTGTTCGTGGGCATAACCTGCAATTTTCTTATCCTGCTCGATCAATCCTTCTTCCGCATTGATTACCATCAATACAGCATCGCAGCGGTCTACGGCACGCAGTGAACGGATAACGCTGTAGCGTTCTGTGGTAGTTTCCGCCACTTTGCTCTTGCGGCGCATACCAGCAGTATCCACAATCACATAGCGCTGGCCGTTGCGTTCAAACGGTGTATCAATTGCATCGCGGGTAGTCCCCGGGATATTGCTGACAATGGAACGCTCCTGACCCAGAATAGCGTTGGTCAAAGAGGATTTCCCCACATTTGGACGACCAACCACCGCAATTTTAATCACGTCCGGTTCGTAATCGTCATCCTCAAAATCATCCAGCAGTTCCATCAGACGGTCTAACAAATCGCCGGTATTCATACCGTGGCTTGCCGAAATCGGATACGGCTCGCCCAGCCCCAGCTGATAATATTCATAGATATCATCCAGCCTGTTAAAGTTTTCTACTTTATTGACTGCCAGAATCACTTCTTTTTTGGTGCGGCGCAGCATATTGGCAATTTCCATATCCTCAACGGTAACACCCACACGAATATCGCACATAAAAATAATCACATCGGCTTCTTCCATAGCAACCTGTGCCTGTTTGCGCACACGGGATAAAATGGTATCCTCGCTGTTTACTTCAATCCCGCCAGTGTCAATCAGTGTAAATTTGCGATCATTCCATTCCGCATCCTGATACAGACGGTCCCGGGTGACACCCGGATAATCCTCAACAATGGCCAGATGACTGCGGGTCAATCGGTTAAATAACGTCGATTTTCCAACATTCGGACGGCCAACAATGGCTACAACTGGTTTCATATATTTATAGTTACTCCTTCCTGATAATTCCTGTGTAAAAATGCCTATATTTTTATATATTATCCCCGAAAATCACCGTTCAGTCAAGTATTTGCACTGAAAAACAAATAAGCCGTTTATCATAACAGCGCATACACGCTGCACCATAAACGGCTTATTATCTTTATCACTATGCTGTTGTATGCAATGCTTATACCAGCGCTAAATCCTTCATGGTTTTCAGCACAGTTGCTTTTTCATTTTCATTTGCTTCCACCAGCGGCAGGCGTACTTTTGCATTGCCGAAGCCAACCTGGCTCAGTGCGTATTTTACCGGAACAGGGTTGGAGGTAATAAACAGAGATTTGAAGATTGGATATAGTTTGCGATGCATCGCTTCTGCCTCTTTCACGTTGCCTGCTGCGTATGCATCTACCATGGCATGAATCTGGCTGCCTGCCACATGACCGGCCACACTGATGATACCGTAACCGCCCACAGCCATCATCGGCAGTGTTAAAGAGTCATCACCGCTGTAGATAATAAAGTCATCATCAACCAGCTGACGAATCTGGCTTACCTGTTCAATACTGCCGGCAGCTTCTTTCACTGCCACAATGTTTGGAATTTTAGACAGACGCGCAATCAGATCCGGGCTCATATTAATGCCGCAGCGGCCTGGAATATTGTACAGAATGATTGGCAGAGAGGTTGCTTCCGCCACTGCTTTGAAGTGCTGGTACAGGCCTTCCTGAGACGGTTTGTTATAATATGGCTCTACAACCAGCAGGCCGTCAACGCCCAGTGCTTCCATTTCTTTGGAAGCTTCGATAGTGGTTGCAGTGCTGTTGGTACCGGTCCCTACCACAATGGCAGCTTTGCCGCCGATGGCTTCTTTTACCGCTTTTACGATATTTACTTTTTCTTCGTGTGTCAGGGTCGGGGTTTCTGCGGTGGTACCGCAAACAACCAAACCGTCGTTCCCGTTTTCCACCAGATGCGCTGCCAGACGTTTTACCTCTGCGTAATCTACTTCACCGTTATCTGTAAATGGGGTTACCATTGCTGTTAATACTCTACCGAAATCCATTGGACATCCTCCTTTATTCTCTCTATAAATACCTTTTTATTAAATCAGGTTCTGACGCAGCAGCTCTTCCGCAATCTGTACGGCGTTGGTTGCTGCCCCTTTGCGAATCTGGTCAAACGCAATCCACATGTTGAGTGCTGTATCGCAGCCCAGGTCGCGGCGAATACGGCCAACATATACCTCATCTGTATCGGAAGTGAACAGCGGCATCGGGTATACATTGTTGTGCGGATCGTCCTGAATAATCAGGCCAGGAGCCGCAGCCAGCAGTTCTCTCGCTTCTTCCGGTGTGATGGTTTCTTCGGTTTCCACATAAACCGATTCGGAATGGCTGCGGTATACCGGTACGCGTACGGCAGTCGGTGTGATGGCAATGCTGTCATCGCCCAGAATTTTATGAGTTTCGTATACCAGTTTCATTTCTTCTTTTGTATAATCATCTTCCATCCATACATCGATATGCGGAATCAGATTAAATGCAATCTGATGCTGGAAGATTTCCGGTTTGATTTCTTCGCCGTTCAGTGTCTGTTTTACCTGCAGAGTTAATTCGTCAATAGCTTCTTTCCCTGCACCGGATACTGCCTGATAAGTGGAAACGATAACACGTTTTACTTTGCTTTTTTTGTACAGCGGATACAGCGCGCTTACCAGCAGAATGGTGGAGCAGTTCGGGTTTGCGATTAAACCTTTATGTTCTTTCAGCGCTTCCGGGTTAACTTCCGGCACAACCAGAGGAACATCCGGCTCTAAACGGAACGTGCTGCTGTTATCGATTACCACGCAGCCTTTGCTCTGTGCCAGACGGCCATATGCACGGCTGGCAGGGCCGCCTGCAAATAATGCCAGATCTACATCATCGAAAGAGTTTTCAGTGGTTTCCTGTACCGTGTAGGTTTTGCCCTGATATTCAATTTCAGTACCAGCACTGCGTTTACTTGCCAGCAGACGTAACTCTTTATATGGGATTTTTCGTTCCGCCATTACTTTTAAGATTTCCTGCCCTACCGCACCGGTAGCCCCTACAACCGCAATTGTTAATTCTTTCATCGGATCTTCCTCCAGTATATTGTGAGATAATTAGGATTTATTAGCATTTCTGTACACGTTTAAAACGCGTTTAAACGGCTTTCAAAAGCCTACAGAATGTTTTCCAGGTCTTCCACAAGGCCTTTCCAGCCCTGTACTTTTTTCGCTGCCAGTGCAATCCCCGGCATAAAGGATTCACGGGATAAGGAATCGTGACGGATGGTTAAAGTCTGGCCTAAGCCGCCGAAGATAACCTCCTGGCTTGCTACAAAGCCCGGCAGACGCACGCTGTGTACGCGCATGCCTTCATATTCACCGCCGCGAGCCCCTTCGATTTTTTCGTATTCATCCGCCATACCCTGTTTGAATGCGGTACGGTTTTCCGCAATTTTTGCCAGTGTAGTTACCGCTGTCCCGGACGGTGCATCCAGTTTTTTATCGTGATGCAGTTCGATAACTTCTACATTCGGCATATATTTCGCTGCTTCTGCAGCAAATTTCATCATTAGCACCGCACCAATGGCATAGTTTGCTGCATGGAACATACTGGTGTTGTTTTCTTCCGCCAGTTTCCCCATTTCTGCCCGTTCTTCCGCACTTAAACCGGTAGTACCGGTTACGACTGCAATGCCTTTTTTCAGTACCTGCGGTACGTTTGCACGCATTGCATCGGCTACGGTAAAATCAATCATAACATCCGGCTGAACCTCATCCAGCAGTTTTGCCAGATCGGTTTCCACCAGAACGCCTTCTACCGGACGGCCAATCAGCGCACCGATTTCCATCCCCTGATATTCTCTGTCAAACGCTGCAACCAGTTCAAGTTCCGGATCATCCACCACGGTTCTGCAGATTTCACGCCCCATGCGGCCGCAGGCTCCCATTACACCTACACGAATCATATTGTCTCCTCCTTTTAATTGCAGGGATAAGTTTCCAGGTCTCATTTACAAAAAAAGCTAAAGGGAGAAATAACCCTTTAGCCAGATAGCTACAGATAACCCCCATCCCCATACATGATAGCTCAACCGCAACTGTTTGGGTTACAGATGCGGACAGTCCTGTACCTGTTTGATACAGCCCCAGCCTGCCCTTGCAGGACAAAAACAGACTTCGGCGAGCCTTCCTTTCCCGCTGATTCCACGATTTCCTGAATCTCCTCAGCAGTACTGATAAGGTCCGCGCCTCTACCCTATCTACTCAGACAAGGCATATTGTTATTGAATTTAATTATCTTGTATCATATCATTCGGAATGTTCTCTGTCAAGCATACATCTGTCTCTTTGCGGAAAAATACAGAAAAAATACAATGTACAGAACCTGTTAAGAACACCTGCCCGGAAATAGAAAAATCCCGACCGATATCAAGTCAGGATTTTTAATAAAATTTATTATTATCGAAAAAATTTCGTTCTTTTTAAGATACGTGTTTTACGAAACAGCGGGCTGCGTTTTTCAATTTTACAGTTCCGAAAAAGACGGCGTCTGTTTCGAAATAATCGTTTTAAAATACCCATTTCAAAAATACCTGTTTTTTATTTTGTGATGTCATTGGCATCATTTCGTTTGCTTTCCAGATAAGCATCCACATAAGGTTCCGCTTTTTCCTGCACACTTTCCGTAAATGCTTCGGCAATATTTCCTGCTTCTTCCAGATTTTCCTCCAGATGTTCCACTACCTGTTCCAGTGTGCTTTCTGCTTTGTCCATAATCTGATCCGCAGACTCTTTTAATTCAGCCGCAGCCTTTTCCACTTTATCTTTTAAAGTTTCCATTACATCCATGATAATGCCTCCTGTGTATAAAATTCATCCTGTATACTTCTATTTTACTCTTCTTCTTTTCAGATTACAAGAGCGCTGCATGATTTACAGGATTCCTCCTTATTCTACTATTGCAGGACCCCTTTGCCCAGTAAAATGAGCGCAAGGATAATCTGTACCACCAGAATCGCCGGCATCCCAATGGTGAATGTTTTGTGCATGGTTTTATGATGAAATACCTGCATCCCCAGATAACACCCCAGGCTGCCGCCTGCCAGTGCAGTGATAAAAAAGTGTTTCTCCGGTGTACGCCACTGTTCTTTGCGGGCTTTGCGCTTATCCAGCCCCATCATCATAAATCCGGCAATATTTACAAGAAACAGATAGCCGGCCAGCAGTTGTATCAGCATGATAGTCTCCCTTCTTTCTATCCTTTCTCTGTGTCCGTCGGTAAAACAATTATGTAAAGAAAAAAGGATATCTCATCCACCTTGCGGCTATGAAATATCCTTAAATACCTTATGCTAAAGCTTTTTTCGCAACTTCTACCAAATCGCTGAAAGCTTTTGGATCAGTAATAGCCAAGTCAGCTAATACTTTACGGTTGATTTCAACACCAGCTTTGCTTAAGCCGTTGATGAATCTGCTGTAGGACATGTCGTTCATTCTGCATGCAGCGTTGATACGAGCAATCCACAGTTTGCGGAAATCACGTTTGCGCAGTTTTCTGTGAGCGTAAGCGTAACGTAAGGAACGCATTACAGCCTGGTTTGCTACGCGGTAGATTTTAGAACGGTTACCATAGTAACCTTTTGCCTGTCTTAAGATTTTTTTATGTCTGCGGTGAGAAGTTACACCACGTTTAACTCTTGCCATGGGTTGTCCAACCTCCTTCTATATCTTACCTATTATTTGTAAGGAATTAATTTTGTTACGCGTTTTGCATCGCCTTCAAACATAATTGCGGATTTACGCAGGTTACGTTTTCTCTTAGGGGATTTCTTTTCTAAGATATGGCTTGTGAAAGCATGGTTTCTTTTGATTTTACCAGAACCAGTTTTGCTGAATCTTTTTGCAGCACCTCTGTGGGTTTTCATTTTTGGCATTATAATTTCCTCCTCTCGCTTGCTGATTCATCAGTTACAATGTAGTGGCTACAATGTATTTATTAGTCTCTGGACGGAGCCAGGATCATAATCATGTTACGGCCTTCCACTTTCGCCGGTTTTTCAACCTTTGCCACGCCGGATAACTCTTCTGCGAAACGTTCGCACAGTTCCTGCCCCAGTTCCGGATGGGTGATTTCTCTACCGCGGAACATGATGGTCACTTTTACTTTATCGCCATCTGCCAGGAATTTTGCAGCGTTTCTTGCTTTTGTCATAAAGTCATGGTCTTCAATGCTTGGTCTGAGCTTCACTTCTTTTACGCTGATAGTTTTCTGATTTTTCTTTGCTTCTTTTTCGCGTTTGCTCTGCTCATATTTATATTTACCATAATCCATGATGCGGCATACAGGCGGATTTGCATTCGGTGCAATCTCTACCAGATCCAGCCCTTTTTCTGCAGCGATTTTCATCGCATCGCGCGGTGCCATAACGCCACGCTGCTCACCGGCATCATCGATTAGACGAACTTCTTTACAACGAATTTCTTCGTTAATTCTTAACTCTTTACTAATTGTGATTCCCTCCCTGGAATGAAACACTGTGCTGACAAAACAAAAAAAGCGAATGGAGCATTCCATCCGCCTGAACATACACACATACCATTCCTGACGATATCTATGTGAAAAGTGCTTTTATAAACCAACACAGCAACCGGCCGGAAGGTGAGAAACGGATGGTTTCTACTTGACTAAGCTATTCTGTTTCAATCAGCTTTTATATAATACAATGTTCTGCTTAAATTGTCAACCATTTTTTAATTATTTTTTTAATTTTTATTCCGGCTGCCGGTAACCTGATTCCATCATATTGTACAGAATTCCCCCATATATCTCAAGTACTTTTTATAAGTTCCTGTTCATTCACAGCACAAAAATTTCCAACGTCTCTCTTTTGCGGAACTTTGTCCATTGTTTCGCAATCAGAAATCCGTTATAATAACTACTATAAAGGACAAAACTCCAAACAGGTACTGTATCATCCGATTATCATTCGATTATCATCAGAAAGAAGGGACGATTATGAAACTTGCTTTTTACGGAGCGGCCCATGAAGTGACAGGCTCCTGCACCATTCTTTATGCCAACGGCAAAACCATTCTGATTGACTGCGGCCTGGAACAGGGACCGGATATTTATGAAAACTGCACGCTCCCCTTTGCCCCGTCGCAGATCGATTATGTATTACTGACTCACGCTCATATTGACCACTCCGGGAAACTTCCATCTCTGACCGCAGAAGGTTTCCGCGGAAAAATTTACGCCACCGCAGCTACTGTAAAATTGTGCAACATCATGCTGCTGGACTCGGCGCATATTCAGGAAGCAGAAGCAAAGTGGCGCAACCGTAAAGCAAAACGCTCCGGCGGAGAACATTATGTACCGCTTTACACAATCGACGATGCAGCACACACATTAAAACAGTTTGTGCCATGCAGCTACGATACACCGTTTGAATTATGCAAAGGCATTACGGTATCGTTTATTGATGCCGGGCATCTGCTGGGCTCTTCCAGCATCAGCATCACCGTCACAGAAGGCGGCCATACAGAAACCATCGTATTTTCCGGTGACCTTGGCAACTACGACCGTCCGTTAATCAATAATCCAAAAACGCCGAAAGAAGCCGATTATGTGATTATTGAATCCACCTACGGCAACCGTCTGCACGGAGAGCGGCCAGATTATGTGAGTCAGCTGACACAGATTCTGCAGGAAACCTTTGACCGCGGCGGCAATGTGGTTATCCCGTCTTTTGCTATCGGCCGCACCCAGGAACTTCTGTATCTGTTCCGCGTCATCAAAGAACAGAAACTGATTCACGGCCATGAAAACTTCCCGGTTTATGTGGACAGTCCGCTGGCTGTGGAAGCAACAGAAATTTACGGCAGCAATCTGACCGAATATTTTGACGAAGAAACACTGGAACTGCTGAAAAAAGGCATCAACCCGATTAAGTTACCGGGGCTTACCCTGTCCATCAGCAGCGATGACTCGGTGGCAATCAATCTGGATAAAACACCAAAAGTGATTCTCTCTGCCAGCGGCATGTGTGAAGCCGGGCGTATCCGTCATCATTTAAAACATAATCTGTGGCGCAGAGAATGCACCATCCTGTTTGTTGGCTATCAGGCAGTTGGCACACTGGGAAGCATTATTGTAAACGGTGCTTCGGAAGTAAAACTGTTTGGCGAAACCATTCAGGTGAATGCACAGATTGCACAGATGGAAGGCATCAGCGGCCATGCAGACCGTGATATGCTGCTTGGCTGGCTGGACGGCTTTGAAAAGAAACCAAAAATGGTGTTTGTAAACCACGGGCAGGACACCGTCTGCGATGAATTTGCCCAGACCATTACCGACCGCCTTGGCCTCAAAACAGTTGCACCGTATAATGGTGCCGAGTATGATCTGGTTTCCGGCGCTGCGCTGATTCAGGGCAATACCAAACGCATCGAAAAACGTACGCAGCAATGCGGCAAACAGAAAGAAACCCCTGCCTTCCGCGATTTACTGGCTGCCGGCCGCTGGCTCATGGCCATTATTGAAAAATATCGTGACGGCGCTGCCACCGACCTCAAGAAATTCGCCAAACAGATTATCGCCCTGTGTGAAAAGTGGGATAAATAAAGGAATGTAGATAAAACATCCTAAAAGAAAAAGGTCTGATATATTACCAATTCATCAAATTTTGGACTTGGAGTAATATATTCAGACCTTTTTCTTTATTCCTATATATAAAAAATTTATTCTATCTTTCAAACTTTCAAACCGTGAACTCACACATCCAGAAACCATTTATCTGCAATGGCTGATCTGCTTTTTTCTCTCCGGTAAAGCTGCTGATTTCCAGTACGTAGTCACCCGGCTTAATATGTGCAACGGGTATCTCCATCACTGCTCCACCATTTTGGACAACTGCCGGCTCTGTTCCCTTTCCTTTTGCAATCAATTTACCGCTTGCATCCAGAATCTCGTATTCCGAAATAGAAACAGTATCCAGTTCCCGATAAGGTGCCACATCCGGTTTTAGAAAAACAGCGGAAACATATAAAACATCAGAACCCTGTGTATATTCCACACAAACCTCTATTTCTTCTGATGCCTGCTCATAGCTTGTTCCGGTTATAGCACCTGCCAGGTTATGAATATCCTGAAAAAATCCTGCCTGATCGGCGCTCGCCATCGTTCCCGCAAAACAGAAACAGACAGCAAGCGCAGCCGCAAGTTTCACGGGTTTTCGAAACCTGTTCCTGTTATGTCCGGCATTATGCCGCTCTCGCACCGTTTCTGTCTGACAGTTTCGCACGATGCTCTGTTTTGCATCATCAGTCATTTTAATTTTTTCAACAGCTGTTTTTAAGTTCTGTAACTCCATTTAACCAATCTCCTTTCGCATTGCTTCTTTCAGTAGTGTCCTTCCTTTCTGCAGGCGCATTTTCACAGCAGAAGAGCTTCGCTGAATCATCGTTGCAATTTCTTCAACGCGATATTCCTCTACATAATAAAGCGCAAGAACAAGCCGATATTTATCCGGCAGCTGCATGAGTGTTTCCAGTAGACTGCTCTCAGATGGCGTTACTGCAAAACTCTGCAGTTCGTCCAGATCAATCTGTGGATGCCGGAAACGAAAACGAAGCATATCACGACATTTGTTTTTTGCCGTTGTGATGAGCCACGCCTTTTCATGTTCGGCATTTTCAAATGCAGGTGCCTTCTGCATATAACGAATCATGGTTTCCTGTACGGCATCTTCGGCATCGGCTCTGCTGCCCAGCATGATAAAGCAAAGCCGGAAAAGCCTGTCTCCGTACAAATAAACAGCGGCCTCAATCTGTTCTGGCGATTTCACTGATTCCTGTTTCATCCGCTGAAACCTCCTTTCACTAGAAACACGATTAAGACAGAAGAATGGTCAATTTTATTTTATTTCTTGCATAAAAACAAGGCTGAGACACATTGCCTGTCCCAGCCTTGTTCATTTTTATTAAGTTTATAGAAAATTTATCTTCTTTCTTTGATTTCAGCAGCTATGTCTGCCACCAGCTGCTCTACTGCTACTGCACCCAGGTCGCCTTCGCCGCGTTTACGCAGACCTACTGTGCCGCTGGTTGCTTCTTTTTCCCCAACTACCAGCATGTAAGGCACTTTCTGCATCTGAGATTCACGGATTTTGTAGCCGATTTTTTCGTTACGGCTGTCAACTTCCACGCGCACGCCAGCTGCTTCCAGTTTAGAAGCTACTTCGTATGCATAGTCATTGAATTTATCGGTGATAGGCAGCACTCTTGCCTGTACTGGAGACAGCCATGTTGGGAATGCACCTGCAAAGTGTTCAGTCAGGATACCGATAAAGCGTTCGATACTGCCGAATACGGTTCTGTGAACCATAACTGGACGATGTTTTTCGCCGTCTTCGCCGATATAGCACATATCGAATTTTTCCGGCATCTGGAAGTCCAGCTGAATGGTACCGCACTGCCAGGTACGATCCAGGCAGTCCTGCAGATGGAAGTCAATTTTTGGCCCGTAGAATGCGCCGTCACCTTCGTTAACGATATAATCCATGCCCAGTTCAGTTAAAGCATCACGCAGCGCGTCAGTTGCTTTTTCCCACAGTTCATCGGAACCCATGGAGTCATCCGGACGGGTGGACAGTTCCACATGATAGTTGAAACCAAATGTTTTATATACGCTGTCAATCAGTTTGATAACGCCTTTTACTTCCTCGTTAATCTGCTCCGGCAGCATGAAAATATGAGCATCATCCTGTGTGAATGCACGTACACGCATTAAGCCGTGTAATGCACCGGATAATTCATGACGATGTACCAGACCAAGTTCGCTCCAGCGCAGAGGCAGCTCCCGATAGCTGTGCAGCTGGCTGTTGTACAGCAGAATACCGCCCGGGCAGTTCATTGGTTTGATTGCAAATGGTTCTTCGTCAATTTCAGTAAAGTACATGTTTTCCTGGTAGTGTGCCCAGTGACCGGAACGTTCCCACAGAGTGCGGTTCATAATCAGCGGGGTGCGGATTTCATCGTACCCTGCTTTTTCGTGCAGTTCACGCCAGAAAGATTCCAGGTTGTTGCGCAGTACGATACCTTTTGGATAGAACAGCGGGAAGCCCGGTGCTTCATCTACAAAAGTAAACAGCTGTAATTCCTGACCCAGTTTACGATGGTCACGGCGTTTTGCTTCTTCCAGTTTGAACAGATGTTCATCCAGATCGGCTTTTTTCTGGAAACAGGTACCATAGATACGCTGCAGCATTTTATTTTTTTCACTGCCTCTCCAGTAAGCGCCAGCCAGATTCAGTAATTTGATTGCTTTCACGCTGCCTGTGCTCACAATGTGAGGCCCTGCACACAGGTCGGTAAAGTCGCCCTGTGTATAGATGCTGATGACGGCATCTTCCGGCAGGTCGTTGATTAATTCCACTTTATATGGTTCGCCTTTTTCGGTGAACATTGCGATAGCATCTGCACGGCTCAATTCCTGACGAGTGTAGGTTTCGTCAGCCTGTACAATTTTCATCATTTCTGCTTCAATAGCTTCTAAATCGGCAGGGGTAAATTTGTGGTCGGAATCAAAGTCATAGTAAAAACCGTCTTTGATAGCAGGCCCGATGCCCAGTTTGGTGCCTGGGAACAGTTTCTGCACAGCCTGTGCCATGATATGGGAAGTACTGTGACGGAAGGTTTCTTTCCCTTCTGCATCGTCAAAGGTATAGATACTCAGTGTTGCATCAGATGTAATCGGCTGATTTAAGCCAACCATTTCATCGTTCACTTTTGCAACGATGGCTTTTTTCGCTAAGCCGTTGCTGATATTTTTCGCAACTTCCAGCGGTGTCACGGTATCCTGTTCAAAAGTTCTCACAGAACCGTCCGGCAGTGTAATGTGAATCATACTATTCTCTCCTTTTTCTCAACAGATTGTCTTTTCATCTGTAACTACTAATTGTTCTGAACCACACAAACAAAAAAGCATCCATCCCGTTGGGACGAATGCTGTATATCCGTGGTTCCACCCAAGTTAGCGCAGAACGATATGCTGCGCTCACTTTTTGACTGTGTAACGGCGTCACCCGTTCGCTGTTCACAGCGAAAACTCCGAGATGGTATCTGTATACGCCTCCGCAAGGCACTCACAGCCAAGGTGCCTCTCTCTGTGGTTTCACCGCATACAGCATGTTCTCTTCCATGTTTTTGTCTTATCTTATTTAAATTATAGAGATTCTACGCCGGATGTCAAGGCTTTTTTGCCTATATTTTTATCGCTGCTGCAGACCTGTCACCTTTCGGTACGTCCAGGAATACACTGTAAAGGATTTGGATTTACGCAAAGGAGCTGTCCGCCATGGAAAAAGAGACCCTTGCCCAGCTGCAGCCGGGAGAAAGCGCTATCATTCAGACAATCAAATCAGAACAGCAGAACCAGAAACGGCTGCAGGACCTCGGATTCACAGCCGGAGCAGAGATTCAGTGCCTCTATCAGAATCTGTCAGGCAGCAGCTCTGCTTATCTGATTCATGGAACGGTTCTGGCATTGCGGCATACTGATGCCGCCTCTGTTATCATCCAGCAGCAAAACCGAACCACCAGCGAAAAAACCATTGTGCTGGCCGGTAACCCTAACGTTGGAAAAAGCACGCTCTTTAATGTACTGACCGGCCTGCATCAGCATACTGGAAACTGGTCCGGCAAAACCATCGAACTGGCCAGCGGCATCTGTACCATGGGAGAAAACAGCTTCCATATCGTTGATTTGCCCGGCTGCTACTCTCTGTCCCCCGTTTCCCGCGACGAACAAATCAGTTATCAATATCTGATGCACGGCATCGTTGATGCCATTGTCGTGGTGTGCGATATCACGTGTCTGGAGCGGAACCTGCTGCTGGCCCTGCAGCTGAAAGCCCTGTTCACGCCGGTGGTGCTGGCCGTCAACTGCATGGATGAAGCGCCGCGCAAAAAAATTCGTATTGATTTTGAGAAACTGGAACAGCTGACCGGATTGCCTGTGGCTGGTATTTCTGCAGGGAAACAGCAGGGTATTGACGACCTGCTGCAAACCGTACAGACATCTATCCAGAATCAGGAACCGCTGCGGCTGACCGACTCTCTGCCGGATACTGCCCCGCTCCTTGCAGAAGCCCATGCCATCACAGCCCAGTGTGTACACTGCGATGGCAGTCATTTTCAGCAGGACAGAGCCCTGGATCGGCTTCTGCTGGGAAAATGGTCCGGTATCCCGATTATGCTGGCACTGCTGGCCTTTGTGTTCTGGCTGACCATCCACGGTGCCAACTATCCCTCCCAGTGGCTAAGCGGATTCTTCGCACAGGGCGGCATTCTGCTCGACAGCCTGCTTTCTGCCCTACATACACCCGACTGGCTGCAGAGCTGCATCCTCAACGGTGTCTATCAGACGCTGACCTGGGTTATTGCTGTGATGCTGCCGCCGATGGCCATCTTCTTCCCGCTGTTTACCATACTGGAGGAATGCGGTTATCTGCCCCGCGTGGCCTTTCATCTGGACGGCTGCTTTCAGAAAGCCGGCGCCTGCGGCAAGCAGTGCCTTACCACCTGTATGGCGTTCGGGTGCAATGCCGCCGGTGTTACCGGGTGCCGCATCATCGAATCGCCAAGAGAGCGGCTCATCGCCATATTAACCAACAGCTTCACACCCTGCAATGGCCGCCTGCCCATGCTGATTGCCATACTCACCATGTTTTTTGTATCGGGCAGTTCTTTTGCGGCATCACTGTTGCTGTTGATTCTGATTGTGTTCAGTTTTTCTGTGACGCTGGCAGTCTCCAGGCTGTTATCCAGAACCATATTAAGTGGTATGCCGTCCTCGTTCATTCTGGAACTGCCTGCTTACCGCAGACCGCAAGTAGGAAAAATCATTCTCCATTCACTGCGTGACCGCACCTTGTTTGTGCTGCTGCGCGCCATTGCGGTGGCTGCGCCGGCCGGGCTGCTTATCTGGCTGCTGGCTCATATAGATACGGGCGGCCAATCAATGATTCAGGCACTGGCCCAGTCACTGAATCCGGCAGCCCGGCCTTTTGGTATGGACGGTGTCATTCTGCTGGCATTCATTCTGGGCTGGCCCGCCAATGAGATTGTCATCCCGTTGATGCTGATGATGTATCTCTCCAATGGTTCAATGATAGAAATAGAAAACTACACTGCCCTGCATCAGATTCTGACTGCAAATGGCTGGAACTGGCACACTGCCGCATCGGTGCTGCTCTTCAGCCTGTTTCACTGGCCCTGCTCCACCACCTGCATCACCATACGCAAAGAAACCGGTAGCCTGGGCTGGACCCTGCTGGCCATACTGCTGCCCACAGCCACCGGACTTGGCCTGTGTTTTCTGCTGCAGCAGATATTACGCATTGCAGGATTGGCATAACAGATTGCATCTATGATATCTTATTTCTCGCCAACCTGCTTGCGCATCATATCCATCGGATAAACCGCGCGAGTCAGCGGCATTCTGACTACCATCTGGGCATGCGGTGCCACGGTAATTTCATTGCCGTCTTTGTCATACATCTCGGTGATAGTATGTGCAAACCAGCCGTACTGCGGGCTGAAAAATTCGATGGTATCGCCCACTTTGAAATGATTGCGCTGTTCAATGGTTGCCATGCCAGATGCGGCATCATACTCTTTTACTACACCAATAAAATCGTACGGGCGGATATACTGGGAAGATTCCAGCGTCAGCGCGCCATTTTCCGGTTTGCCAAAATAGAAACCGGTGGTATACGGACGATGGCTTACCTTCTGCAGCTCATCCAGCCAGAACTGAATATCACCGCTTACCTCTGCCTCCCCGTAATAGGCATCAATCATATTGCGGTAAGCCCGGATGATAGTGGCCACATAGTAGGCACTCTTCATACGGCCCTCGATTTTCAGGCTTTTAATCCCGGTTTCAATCAGCTCCGGCAGATGCTGCAATAAACATAAATCCTGCGAGTTGAACACATAGGTGCCCCGCTCGTCTTCCTGAATCGGATAAAACTCATTTGGCCGTTTTTCCTCCACCAGATTATAGTTCCAGCGGCAGGCCTGGGCACACTGTCCCTGGTTGGAATCGCGATCGGTCATATAATTGCTCAGAAGGCATCGGCCCGAATAGGAGATACACATAGCACCATGGACAAAGGTTTCCAGCTCCACATTCACTTTTTCTCTGATTTCCTGAATCTCTGGCAGTGTCAGCTCACGGGCCAGCACAACCCGCTCTGCGCCCAGGTCTTTCCAGAACTGCACGGTAGACCAGTTGGTACTGTTGGCCTGGGTGCTGATATGCACTGGCAGGTCCGGTACCGCCATGCGGGAGATACGAATCACGCCCGGGTCGGACGCGATGATAGCATCGGCCTTTAATTCCAGCAGTTCGCGCAGATAGTCTTCCAGCCCGTCCATGTCTGCATTGTGGGCAAACACATTGACGGTAACATACACTTTCACGCCTCTCTCGTGGGCAAAGGCGATGCCCTCTGCCATCTCCTCCCGGCTGAAATTGCCGGCGAAGGCGCGCAGACCATATTTTTTCCCTGCAATATAGACCGCGTCGGCGCCGTACTGCACTGCAAATTTTAATTTTTCCAAGGTGCCGGCCGGAGCCAGCAGTTCTGGTTTTTCCATCTTATTACGCCTCACTCTTTTCTCTATGCTTGCGAATCAGTGCCACGCCGTCGCCCAATGGCACCACACTGCACTGATACTGTGTATTCTCTTTAAATTGTTCCAGAAACGCCTTCATCCGATACACCATCGTCTTCTGCCGGTGACGCGGATAATTCAGATTGACCACCCAGCCATTGAGCAGCACATTATCGGCCACCAGAAGCCCGCCCGGCTTTAAAATGCGGTCAGCGATATCTAAAAATTCCTGATACTGCCCCTTGGCCGCATCCATAAAAATCATATCATACTGCCGGTCCAGCTGCGGCACCAGCTCCCGCGCATCGCCCAGCACAGCATGGATGCGGTCGGCCACACCGGCCCGCTTAAAATAACCCAGCGCCATGGTATGCCGCTCTTCTGTCAGCTCGATAGTGGTGATACTGCCCGTCTCCATGGCGTTCGCCATTGCAAGGGTGGAACAGCCGATGGCAGTGCCAATCTCTAAAATACTTTGCGGCTGAATCAGCCCGGTCAGCAGATGGAGCAGATGACCCACTTCCGGGTCCACCACCGGAATGTGATGTTCCTCAGCGTAACTGCGCATTTCCTGCAGCACCGCATCCTCCTCCGGCAGCAGACTGCGCAGAAACAGCTGTAATTCTAAATCCAGTACATCTTTCATGATAACACCCCTGTATTAATACCCGTAGGTTTCCCGGTTTTTCAGATGTTCATGATAGGTTTTTGCAAACACATGGCCATCGTTGTCGGTTTTATCCCACAGGTAGTACAGATACTCGGTATCGGCAGGCTGGAACGCAGCCTCCAGCGATTTCATCCCCGGATTGGAGATTGGCGTTGGCGGCAGCCCTGCATGCTGATAAGTATTGTAGATGGAATCGTATTCATAGTCGGAATAATACAGCTGTGTCTTCCGTTCCGGCATAGCGTACAGAATGGTGGCATCACACTGCATCGGCATATTAATATCTATGCGGTTCAGATACACCGACGCGATGGTTGGGCGCTCGTCATCAAACCGGGCTTCCGATTCCACCATAGAGGCCAGAATCACCGTATCATAACTGGACAGGCCGCTCTTGTTGGCCGGCATCTGCTCCCACACTTCCTGAAACCGGTCCAGCATCATGGCAAAGATTTTTTCCGCCGCAGTGTCTTTCGCTACAAAATAGGTATCCGGGAACAGGAACCCTTCCAGGCGGTGGTCGTTGTCCGGGCAGCCCTGCAGAAAGTCATAGCCGCTGATATCATAGGTACGCACCAGATTCCAGAAGGTATCGGCAGTCATAATCTCCTCTGCGGCAAACAGCTCTGCAATATCCCGCAGCGTATAGCCTTCCGGAATGGTGAAGCGAATCATCTCGCCTACACCGGTCAGCAGCTCATTCACAATCTCTTCCGTTGTCATCGACGGGCTCAGCTGATAGCTGCCGGCCCGCAGCTTGCTGCCTGCATCGTGGGTTTTCAGATAATACTTAAAGGCCAGCTCATTGTCGATAATGCCGTTGTCTTTCAGCCTGGCAATAATCTGGTTGGCATTTTCGCCCTGTTCAATGGTGATGGTCATCATTTCTTCATTGTCTGCATCAGCCGGTGCTGTGCTGGTCAGCATAGAAAAGACGGCCACTGCCGCAATCACAAGCAGCACCACAGCACCAATCAGAAAGGTGCGCGGCCCCGGTTTTTTATTGGTTAACGCATTTGTCATAGGCTTCTCCTGTTTTTACAATCTGTTCGGTCTGGTATTGATTATGGTGTTGGACAGCAGCATCCCGGCAGCAGAAGATACCGCCCCGGTTAAAAAGCCCCGCAGCGCCAGCTGCCCTAGAGAAACACGGCTTGCAAACATAAATCCGTCAGCTGCTTCAAATATAATATAAAAGGCCAGCAGATACATCACGCCAAATACCGGCGGGAAATACCATTTCTGTGTCTGCCAGCTGTCATCACAGCCAATCATAACAGAAACAGCCACGCTCACCACCGGTAACCCGTAAATCAGGACATTCAGGCCCTGCAGCCCGCCAAAATATGTAATCCCTAACACACACAGCCATAGTGCCAGATAAATCATAATCGGTTTCCAGTTCTTCTGCATCAAAGTTTTCCCCTTTCTTTGCTCCAAAACATACAGGTCACATCAATAATACAAACTGTCACACAAAAATCTGAGGCAATCCCGTGACTGCCTCAGCATATTGCATTCCTCACGCCTGATTCCGGCGGGCTGCCTCCTGGCGGGTCAGCGCCAGCAGACCATCTAAATCCATCACATCGGCACCGGAAAACGGGAACTCATATTCCAGAGAATAAATTTCGCTGGAAAAGGAATATCCGCCTTTCATTTTCTGCTCCGCCGATTCCAGAATATCGTATAACCGCTTCAGCTCCTGTTGGGACAATGCGGCAATCTGCTCTGCCAGTCGGTTCATACTTGTACCCTCTTTTCTGTATTCTCGTTTTTTACAGTGCTGCCCAGCGGTCGAACGGCCAGTAGATGACCTGTGCCTTGCCGATAATCAGCTCTTCCGGCAGGAAGCCCCAGGAACGGCTGTCTGCACTGTGATTCCGGTTGTCGCCGCACATAAAGTAATTGCCCTCCGGCACAGTAATCGGGCCGTAATCGTCAAATTCCAGCCCCTCCGGCAGATACGGCTCTTCCACCAGCGCACCGTTGATATACAGCTTACTGTCTTTCAATTCCACGGTTTCCCCCGGCAGGCCGATACAGCGTTTGATATAATCCTTCTTCGTGTCATTTGGATATTTGAACACAATCACATCGCCGCGCTGCGGTTCACCCACCCAGTAGCTGAAATTGGTCACAATCACTTTATCATTTACCTCAATGGTAGGCACCATCGATTCGGACGGAATCCAGTAGTTGCCTGCCACAAACGTTTTGATGAAAAACGCCAGTGCCAGGGCAATCACTATCACTTCTACCATTTCACGCACCGCCGATTTTTTCTTTTTTTCCTGTTTGCTGCTGCGGCTGGGCGTTACGGATTCAACCGCCTCTGTTTCCAATCTTTCCTCTGTCATATTGCAGGATACACCTTCTTTTTAGATTTCATTATAGATTTCATAGGTCTTTTTCCCTTTTTCTTTGGCGTAATACAATGCCTTGTCGGCCTTTTCGTACAATTCTTTAAAACTGCTGCCGTGGGTCGGCCATACCGCCACACCGGCCGATGCCGAAATATCCACGCTCTGCTGCCCCCGTTTATACTGCAGATGGAGTTTGCGCAGCAGAATCCCTGTATTTTTGCGGATGACATCGTACGGCAGATTTTTAATCAGCACCACAAATTCATCGCCGGCCAGACGGCAGATGATATCATATTCGCGGAAATGAGACCGCAGAATATCGGCCACTTCCTGCAGCGCCCTGTCTCCCATCTGATGGCCCAGGGTGTCATTCAGCCGTTTGAAATCATCCAGGTCCAGTATCAGGAACACATGGGTCTGTTCACTGCCAACAGCATCCTGTTCCAGCAGGAACTGATCAATCTGCTCCTGCCCGCCGCCACGGTTGTATAATCCAGTTAAGTAGTCGCGGTTTGCTTTTTCCTGCAGCACAAATTCCTTCTGTTTGTCGGCATCAATATTCTTGATAATCATGTAGGCAATCACATGGCTGGTCTCGCTGTCCTGGTCCATGTGAATCTCGCATTCCCGCCAGATCGGTGCGCCGTTTCCATCGAAGCCCTGGTACTCCAGCTCAATATTATGCAGACCCTTGGCATAATCCTCCTGCATTTTCTGCACATGCAGATTGGTTTCCACGTACTGCCGGTAGGCCGGCGCAATGTTATGGGCCAGCTGCAGCTGCATAAACTCGGAAAACCGCATCCCGCTCTGATAATAGGCCGATATTTTCTCCGAAACATGCAGGATATTGTCCTCATGTAAATCCACAGCCAGAAAGCCAATCATGTTGGACAGAAACTGCTCACGCAGTTTTACTTCCCGCTGCAGATCCATCTTTTCTGTCACATCTTCCAGCGTGCCGACGCACTGCTGAAGCTCGCCCTTCTCATCGCGGATACTTTTCATGCGAATCTGGTAAGTGTGCATGGCATTATCAATTTCCAGCGACAGGTCAAAATCGGCATAGTCATCCATCTGCTTCACTTCGCTGAAAATACGGTTCAGCTGTATTCTGGCCTCTTCCGGCTCCAGAAAATACTGCCCCAGTGTTTCCGATGCCCGCTCCACCTTCATCGGCAAATCGATATACAGCTTCTCGTGATTGATAAACCGCAGTTCATCCTGTTTCACATCGTAAATCAGCACCAGAAGGTCGCTGTTGCTGACCGCGGCCTGCAGCAGCATCTCATTGAGCTTCATTTTCTGATACAGCTTCATCAGATGTACCTTGTCCCGGCGCTGATAATGCACAATCACGCCGCAAAGCATTGCCACCGCCAGAATAATTTTATTCAGCAGCGGTACGATGCTTCTCTGATGGCTATGGCTCTGAATATCCAGAATCGCCAGCAGAATCAGCACAATGGCCAGCGCCACAATGCCGGTGACGACAGCCTGTTCTTTTTTGTTAAATGGTTTCATCATTATTCACTTCAATTCATTCTGTCAGTCAGCTTCACAATTCCATCCAGCTGTAATCTGTTTTACAGCTTTCTCTGTTATAAAATTGCGGAATATATTATATCATATTTCAGCAGAAAATTATATTCTTTTCCATAAAAAAACCGCTGTTTTTTATCATAGCGATTTCTTGCCTTCTGTCTGGTTTTATACAGGAATGTATCCTGCTTTTACGATGGCAGCCTTTCCTTCCTCTGTAGATCCGTGACTGCTGCCGCTGGTATCCACACGCTGATAAGCCGCAATTGCGCTATATAATTGTTCTCTGTTATTTTCATGGTCATCCCTTCTTTGCGCTGGCGGCCGGCAGTATCACCTGCTTACACTTATTATTTCGTATGCAGCGCGGAAAATCTATCAGAATTGCGAAAATTTCTGCAAACGAAACGGCAGCTGCGTTTTCGTTTCCCGCAGCTGCCGTTTCGTTTTTATCTCTATATATTTATTTTACCCAGCCCGGATATGCCGCCATTGGCAGAATCATCACTTCGGCAATGCTGGCCTGCCGTCCGGTTGCCATCTGAACGCCGGTTTCCAGCAGTTCTTCCCACTGCCAGGTTTCCAGCATACCGGGCTGTTCGTCCGGCACATCCGGCACTTTGCTGAATGCCAGCAGCAGCAGGCGGATTGGGAAGCTGTTCAGCTGCAGCATTTGTTGAAGCCACTGTAAGCAGGCCTGGAGTTCTCCCTGATGAAAGTCTTCCTGCATGGCGTAGGCTGCTGTAACCAGCAGGCCGGTCTGCCCGTCGTCAGTGCGCAATAAGCCTGCGCCCTGCCACGGCACTGCCGGGATGATAAACTGGCTGTCCACCCCTGCCTGCTCTAGCGCAGCCTGCAGGTATTCGGCCTGTTCGCCTGCTTGTGCCGGTGCATCCAGCAGCCACTGAATACCCTGAATACTGCCGCCTGTCATAATACTCAGCAGCTGATTCAGCCGGGCCCCCTGATTGATGCTTAATAACGCCTGCATCCACTGTTCGTTTGTAACAGATGTTTTTGTATTCTCTTCCATGCTGTCGCCTCCTAAAATGCCATCTGCTGCGGCTTACCGCCTTGAAACAGTGTATAGTGATTAAAGCCGCACCGTTTTAAAACTGCCTCGGCCTGTTCAAAGCCATATCCCACATACTGCGGCACATGGGCATCACTGCCAATAGTAACAATCTCCCCGCCCAGCTGCCGGTAGAGTTTCAATACAGTCTCGTGGGGGTGTGGACAGGAAAACCCTTTGTACAGATTGCCGGTATTCACTTCGATGCCTTTGCCTTTGTCGATGATCACCGCCAGCAGTTCTTTGAAAATGTCGTAGTAATCCATCGGGTTATAGTATTTGTCTTTGTTGGGGCCATAGCGGATGACATAGTCCAGATGACCATACACATGAAAACAGTCCAGCGCTTTTGCATTTTCTAAAATAGATAAAAAATATTCCTCGTATGCCTGTTTTTCGGTTTTGCCTACATAATAGGCGGCATAGTACGGGTCCTGTCCACGCACCAGATGAGAGGAACCAATGACAAAGTCAAAAGGATAGCCAGACACATAATCATTGATTTTATCGGCAATGTGAGCCATCAGCCCCATTTCCACGCCGATGCGCAGCTCGATTTTACCGGCATACTGCTCCCGCAGCTGTTCCAGCCGGGCTGTGTAAAGCTCACGCGACAGCTGAAAATCTCTGCCGTCTTCTCCCACCGGATAGTCAAAATCGTGATGGTCGGTTAAATAAAAGTATTTGCGTCCCTGACCAATGGCCGCTTCTATCATCTGTTCCACCGGCGTTTCCGAATCGCTGGAAAAACAGGAATGTACATGACAGTCAGCTAAAATCATTTTTAGATTGTCTCCCCAACAAATTTTTTCATGGTTGTTTCCAGAACATACTGGCCCTTCATACCGCCCAGCTGCTGAAAATGAGGCGCACAGGTGTGTGCTTTTAATGCATCAGCATCGGTCCAGTGTTCCACCAGCAGAATCTGGTCGTCTGTCTGCGCTGCATAAAAATAATCATACTGCAGGCAGCCGCGTTCAGCACGCGTAGCCTTATCAATCCCGGCAGCCTCAATCGCAGCAATAAAGTTTTGAGCTTCCCCCGGTTTTGTAGTATAGGTAACATGTAAAATAATCATACAAACAACGCCTCCATCCATTACAAGGATTAAACTTTGGTTCGTTCAACATGTGTTGTTATTATAACATAAAGCATAAATAAAAAACAGATGTATCTGGTTTGACACATCTGTTCAAAAGCATGAATCTATCTGTTACGCCTGTCCCCGCTCCATCAGCAGTTTTTCAAAGGACAGATTCGGCACAGCATTTAAGGTTAAATCGGCGTACTCTTCCCGCACAGCTTTGTAGTGGGCTGCAGCGCCAATCATAGCGGCGTTGTCGGTACAGTACTGCACCGGCGGATAATACACCTGAATGCCTTTTGCATTTGCTGCCTGCTGCAGCTGTTCCCGCAGTGTGCCGTTGGCCGCCACACCGCCTGCCAGCAGAATGGTATCCACGCCATTCATCTCAGCGGCATGTACCGTTTTTTGCACCAGCACGTCCATCACAGCCTGCTGGAAGCTGGCTGCCACATCGGCCGGGATAATTTCATCGCCCTTCATTTTTGCTTTATTCAAATAGTTCAGCACAGCCGATTTTAATCCGCTGAAGCTGAAATCAAAGCTGTCATCACCCATCCAGGCACGAGGCAGGTCGATTGCGGAGGCATCGCCTTCTTTTGCCAGTTTTTCAATCTGCGGGCCGCCGGGATACGGCAGGCCAATGGCGCGGGCAATTTTATCGTAGGCTTCCCCGGCTGCGTCGTCTTTGGTCTGACCCAGCAGCAGGTACTGGCCGTGGTCGGTAATTTTAATAATATTGGTATGTCCGCCGGATACCACCAGGCACACCAGCGGGAATTTCAATTTCTGATTCACTAAAAAATTTGCACAGATATGCCCTTCAATATGGTGCACGCCAATCAGCGGTTTTCCGGACGCAAAAGCCAGCGCTTTGGCTGTAGCCACGCCCACCAGCAGCGCTCCAACCAGCCCCGGGCCGTAGGTTACAGCGATATGGGTGATATCATCCAGGGTGAGACCGGCCTGTTCCAGTGCTTCCTGCACCACAATATTTATCAGTTCCAGATGTTTGCGGGAGGCAATCTCCGGCACAACGCCGCCGTACCGGCGATGAATTTCAATCTGGGTGGAAACAACGTTGGATAAAATCTCATGCCCGTTTTTAATCACGGCAACGGCTGTCTCGTCGCAGCTGGATTCAATGGCTAAAATAATGGTATCAGTTGTCATGTGCAATCGGCCTCCTCCTGTTTTTTTGCGCGGTACCACATAATCAGGGCATCCTCGCCATTATCTTCGTAATAGTTCGGGCGCACGCCTTCTACGGCAAACCCCAGCTTTGTGTATAGGCCCTGGGCCGCCAGGTTTGATCGGCGCACCTCCAGTGTCATGGATGTCAGCCCTTCCGTTGCGGCCAGCTGCATCATCTGCTGCATCAGGTAGGCAGCTGCTTTTCTGCCGCGCCAGTCAGGATGAACCGCCACATTGGTGATATGACCTTCATCAAGAATCTTCCAGTATCCGGCGTAAGCAATCACAGTGCCGGGATTCTGCCGGTCCAGCAGGACTACATAGCGGGACAGCGGATTACGCAGCTCATCGTGAAACATGCGCTCGGTCCACGGAACCGCAAAGCTAAGAGTTTCCACCACACACACACCGGCAATATGCTTTGGCTCCATCATACAGACAAAAACGGCATCGGCAATGGCCAAACCTTCAGAAGATTGTGCTTGTTCTGTAACTGGCTGTACCTGTGCTACTGGTTCTGTTGACGCGCTTCCCATTGCACTTCCGCCTCCGATTTTCGAATATAAATCAGCTCTGCCTGATATAAATCATCAAACTGCTGCGCCTCCGCCCGTTTTGCAGCCAGCATGGCCAGTGTACCGGCTCTTGGCAGAATCTGATGCCCGCCGGCAAAATGACAGTACGCACCAAGCAATTCTGCAAATACATCAGCAAAGGCCGCCACGCCGTCGCCCACAAACCACACATCCTCGTTCAGTGCTTTCAACTGTTCTGCCAGCTGTTCCACCGCAATGGCCTGATAATCACTTAACCGTTCCAGCCCATCGTTTGTGCTGCGGTAAATAGCGGTGTACACCTGTTTCTTCTGGGCATTCATAATCGGGCAGATAATCCCCGGATAATGCACCAGATTATAAGCCAGACAATCCAGAGTCGGCACAGCAATCAGCTGTTTGCCGGCACCCTGCGCCAGCCCTTTGGCGGTTGCCATCCCGATACGCAGACCTGTAAAGGAACCTGGCCCCTGGGTAACTGCAACAGCATCCAGGTCTTTTACTGTCAGGTCCGTTTCTTCTAACAGCTGTTGAACTAATGGCATCAGTTTTTCTGAATGGGTGTTTTTTGTATTTAATGTAATCTCGCCACGCAGCTGCATCCCGTCAGATACGGCAATGCCGGCAACCGGTGTCGAACTATCGATACTTAGAATAATCACAGCCAGTCAACTCCTCTATCAAACGCTCATAACGGGCACCGTGCGGTGCAAACCGCAATTCTCTTCCCTCTGGAACCACTGCAATTTCCAGCCCTAAATACGCATCAGGCAGCAGAGGCTCGATAATCTGGGCCCACTCTACCACGGTAACGCCCTCCCCGTAAAAATATTCCTCATAGCCTAAATCGTACATCTCCTCCGGCTGTTTTAAGCGATACACGTCCATATGATATAACGGCAGCCGGCCGGATTCATATTCATGGATGATGGTGAAGGTCGGGCTGCTGATTTCTTCGGTTACTTCCAGCCCCTGTGCAATCCCCTGGGTCAAGAGTGTTTTGCCCGCGCCCAAATCGCCGTCCAGCGCCAGAAAATCGCCAGGCTGTACCAGCTGGGCAAGCCGTTTTCCTAAATACTCCAGTTCCTGCGGTGTTTTTGTGATAATTTTAATCATATTGCATCATTCCCCTCGGAAAAATCAAAATGAAATACGTTCTTTTGAAATACTCTCTTCAGCTTTTCCATCTGGAAAATTTTTTATACGTTCCGGCGCATATCTGCCTGCCGGTTGCACCGCGCAGCCCGTTTGCGATATGCGCACATAAAAGAAAAATGGTGCCGCCAGTGCGACACCATTTTTCAATGGGAGTTGACGGGATCGAACCGCCGACATTCTGCTTGTAAGGCAGACGCTCTCCCAGCTGAGCTAAACTCCCGGGATTATGACATGTACGGGATTCGAACCCGTGAATGCCAGCGTGAAAGGCTGGTGAGTTAAGCCCCTTCTCCAACATGCCATACAGTATATTAAGGAATAATAGTGGGCCCACTTGGTTTCGAACCAAGGACCGGCCGGTTATGAGCCGGCTGCTCTAACCCCTGAGCTATAGGCCCACAAGATTTTCACCCCTGGTTCAGGAGCCTTTTGTATTATACGTTAATATACTGGTAAAGTCAAGCATTTTTTTAAATTTATTTTTTAGTCCAGATAATCTTTCAGTTTGCGGCTTCTGCTTGGATGGCGCAGCTTGCGCAGTGCCTTTGCTTCAATCTGACGAATACGCTCTCTGGTAACGCCAAACTCCTGACCCACTTCCTCCAGTGTTCTGGAACGGCCATCGTCCAGCCCGAAGCGCAGACGCAGTACTTTTTCCTCACGCGGTGTCAAGGTATCCAGCACGCTTTCCAGCTGTTCTTTCAGCAGAATATAAGACGCTGCCTCCGCCGGTGCCGGTGCATCTTCATCTTCGATAAAGTCACCCAGATGGCTGTCTTCCTCTTCGCCAATCGGAGTTTCCAGCGAAACAGGCTCCTGCGCCACTTTCTGAATTTCACGCACGCGCTCAACCGGAATTTCCATGGCAGCAGCAATCTCTTCCGGTGTAGGGTCACGGCCCAGCTCCTGCAGCAGCTGGCGGGAAACCCGAATCAGTTTGTTGATGGTTTCCACCATATGAACCGGAATACGAATGGTTCTTGCCTGGTCGGCAATGGCACGGGTGATGGCCTGGCGAATCCACCAGGTGGCATAAGTACTGAATTTGAAGCCTTTGCCGTAATCAAATTTTTCTACCGCTTTGATTAAGCCCAGGTTTCCTTCCTGAATTAAATCCAGAAACAGCATGCCGCGGCCCACATAGCGTTTTGCAATGCTTACAACCAGACGCAGGTTGGCTTCCGCCAGTTTTTTCTTGGCTTCCTCGTCACCCTGTTCCATCCGTTTTGCCAATTCTACTTCCTCTTCTGCACTCAGCAGCGGAACACGGCCGATTTCCTTCAGATACATGCGGACCGGGTCATCAATACCTACCCCTTCCGGCACGCTCAAATCAAGGTCAATCACTTCTTCCTCCAGATCATCAGGAGGAACATCATCATCCAGGCTGGAGACAGTCATCAGGCTGTCATCGGTTTCCAGCAGAGAGATATCCAGCACATCATCGTCAAGCTCATCTTTCTCGCTGTCCAGATCTGTGTGAATCAGCTTAATGCCCATCGCACTGATCTGTTCATAAACATCATCGATCTGTTCAGGGGAAAGCTCTGCGGTGCTCAGGCTGTCCATGATTTCCTCATAGGACAGTGCCCCTTTCTCTTTCCCTTTGGCTAGCAGCTGTTTGATTTTTTCTTTTTCCTTCTGAAGTTCCAGTTCGCTCATCTGCTATTCCCCCTTCCTCGATGCTTCTAATTCTTTCTTTTTCCGTCGGATGTCGTCCAGTTTCTGCAATATTTCTTGCATGTTCCCTGTTTCCCCCACTTTTGTATTTTCTGTCAGCCTCTGACTTAGTCTCTGATATTCCTGATCCAGCCGTTCAGACTTCAATTGCCACAATGCATTGTTCATAGATTTTTCCTGGTCGGTAATATAAAGCTCGTCCATCAGCAAATCAGCCAACAGCTGCCCTCTCTCCTGTGTTATCGCTGCACTGTCTACTCTGCCGCAGCGTCGGATGCTTGTTTCAAATTCCCGGTATAATCCTGCCGCCGTCTCCCCGAACAACGCCGCGCCGCCACTATGTTCCACCAGCGGCAGCAAATCCGGACGGTCAAACAGAATGTGCAGGATATTTTTTTCCACTTTGCTTTCTATATTCCCTGCTATCCCCGCAGTTTCCTGCGTAGAAACAGTATCTTCCTCCTCGTTTTTCACAGGTTCCGCCGCAGCATCACTGTTTTTACGCAATTCATCCCAGATAGCTTTCTCACTCACCTGCAGCCGGATACTCATCTGCCGGATGGCCGATTCCCGTGCAACTGCACTCTGTATCTTCCGCAAATCAGGAAGCAGCTGTGCTACAACTTTCATTTTTCCGGTAATCGTGTCGGTATTAGTTGTTTCCATATATCTGGCAATTTTATACATAATCAGTTCCTGCGCCCCGGCAATCAGCTGTTCAAACGCTTCTTTTCCATAGGTTTTCAGATATTCATCGGGGTCAGCCTGGTTCGGAATCTGAATCACGCGGGCCGTACAGCCCAGGTCAGACAGAATATCCAGACAGCGCATGGTCGCTTTCATCCCCGCCGCGTCACCGTCAAAGGAAATCCCCATCTGATAGGTGTTTCGCATCAAAAGACGCCCCTGCTCCGGTGTAAATGCTGTGCCCAGCGGAGCCACCGCATTGGTGATGCCGTACTGATGACAGCTGATCACATCCATATACCCTTCCACAATAATGGCCTGATCAGCATTGCGAATGCCGGTGCGGGCCAGATGCAGCCCGTACAGATTACGGCTTTTGTGAAACAGCGGTGTATCCGGCGAATTGAGATATTTCTGTGGGCTGGAATCTTTATCAATGATACGCCCGCCGAAGGCGATAATATTACCTTTTTCATCGCCGATTGGAAACATCAGCCGCTGCCGGAACCGGTCAATATACTGGCCTTTTTTCCGGCTCTCACTGATTAACCCCAAATCCAGCATTTCCTGTTCTTTTACGCCGTGCTTCTTCAGCGCCTGATACAGGCTGTCCCAGCCGGACGGCGTAGCGCCAAGCTGAAATTTTTTCATAATCTCTTCACTGATCTGCCGGTTTTTGAGATAGTCCCGATACGGCCTGCCCTGCGGCGTTTCCATTAATACCTTGTGATAATACCGGGCGGTAAAATCATTAATCTGCAGATATCGTTTTCGCTGCTCCAGCTTTTCCCGCTGTGCTGCTGTCAGCTCTTTCTCCGGCAGCTTCACATTGGCCCGTTTGGCCAGCTTTTCCACGGCCTCCAGAAAAGAAACACCCTCGATTTCCATGATAAACCGGAATACATTGCCGCCTTTCCCACAGCCGAAACAGTGAAAAATCTGTTTGCCCGGCGATACCGAAAAGGATGGCGTCTTTTCGTTGTGAAACGGACACAGCCCCTGATAGTTGCTGCCTCTCCGCTTTAACGGAACGTATTCATTTATCACAGAAACAATATCACACCGGGCGACAATTTCGTCCAGAATTTCCTGTGGTATATATCCAGTAGACATAATCATCACCCGAATTTCATTTATCTTGCTTATAATTCTCTAAAAAAATCGAATTTCCTCTTTTTTCGTAAAATAAATTATTTCTATGCTATCTATTTTTCGACAATTCTGTTACAGGGTTTGAATAAAAGAGCGCGGAATGGTAATTTCTTTAAATAAAGCGATACAATAGGCATCTGACATGCCGGAAATATAATCGCATACCCCCTGTTTAATACCTTCCTCTGCCGCAATATGCTGATAGTTCTGCGGCATCTGGTCCGGATGGCTGCAGTAGTGGTCAAACAGATAATGCACCACCAGTGCAGCCCGCTCCCGTTCCATGGCACACACATCCCCTTTGTAGATATGTTCAAACATAAAGGCACGCAGTCCTTTTAAGGCTTCATCTACCTCAGCTGTAAAGGACAGCCGGATTTCCTCCCTGCTGTCTGCGCCTTCCATCATCCGGCGGGCATGCAGCACCAGATTGGTTACCAGGGTGGTAATCCGATCCCCATGGCTGTGACCCAGCACATCGGTGTACTGGCGGGGCAAATCGGCCTCCCGCAAAATTCCGGCGCGGATGCTGTCATCAATATCATGCTGCACGTAGGCAATCTTATCGCTTAAGCGGATAATCTGCCCTTCCAGGGTAGCGGCACATTTCTTTGCAGACCCGTAGCCGCTGTGATACAGCACACCATCCAGCACTTCTCTGGAAATATTCAGGCCTGGCTGCCCCTTGTGCTGTTCCAGTTTCTCTAATACTCTTACACTGTTCACGTTATGTTGAAACCCGCCCGGCATCAATTCGTTCAGCACTTCCTCCCCGGTGTGGGCAAACGGCGTATGGCCTACATCATGGCCCAGTGCGATGGCTTCAATCAGGTCTTCATTCAGGCGCAGCGCCTTGCCGATGGTCTTTGCAATCTGATTCACTTCCAGGGTATGGGTCAGCCGGGTACGGTAATGGTCGCCCGACGGCGTAATATACACCTGTGTTTTCTGATTTAACCGCCGGAAGGCTTTTGAGTGAATAATCCGGTCCCTGTCACGCATAAAACAGGTTCGCAGGCTGTCCGGCTCCTCCGGCTGCTTCCGGCCTGCACTTTCTGCCGATAAAACTGCCAGCGGTGATAATTGCTGACGCTCCCAGTTTTCTAATTCTTCCCGCATTAACATGGTGCACACCCTCTTTTCTCTTCCACAGTTCACATCAATCCTGCTGAAAATACTTTATTGTTAGTATATTCGCAACAAAAAAAGGATTCTCCTCCTTTGTTTTGAAGAAAAATCCCTTAAAATGCCGAAAACCAGATACCTCCCGTCTGCAGCAGACTAACCGAACAGAACGTCTGAGTAAAAAATGTGAAACATAAAAAAACCGTCAAAAAAGAAACATAAAAAGAAACAAACAGTAAAAACCGAAACAATCAGGATTGTGAGCGATGATTTCGAGCAGCCTGTATTGTTTCGGTTTATAAAATATTCTATTTTGTTTAGCTGAATATTCTGTTTTATTCCTGATTTCTCAGTGCCACAAATGCTTTTGTCACATTGGTTTTGGTCACACGCCCTACCACTTTCAGGCGGCCGTTTTCGGTTTTGCGCACAACCGGCATCCCGTCAATCTGATGCTGAATCATACGGTTTGCCACATCCCACAGGCTCTCTTCCTCATAGGCCACCACAATATTCGGCATACGGGTCATAATCACACCAATCGGCAGCTGATTAATATCTGCTTTGCCGATGGCAATTTTCAGCATATCCTTGCGGGAACTGATGCCTTCCAGTTCCTGCTGGTCATTGACCACAAACAGCGTTCCCACGTCCTCTACAAACATGGTCACAATCCCGTTATAGACCGATGTGGATTCATCCACTGTCACCGGTGCTGACTGATAATCAGCCACTTTCAGCTCGTTCATCTGTTCATACAGACCAAAGGGATTCTGCTCCCCTTTGTAATAATATCCAACACGAGGGCGGGCCTCCAGAAGCCCGATCTGTGTTAAAAATGCCAGATCCGGACGCAGAGAAGCGCGGGTCAGATTCAATTTTTCTGCAACCTTTTCCCCGGTAATCGGGCCGTGTTCTTTTACGATTTCTACAATTTTTTCCTGTCGTTCGTTCAGTTGCATCGTTGATTCCTCCCTGTACTAAGAGCGGAAATTACTAAACTGCAATTCCACCCCATAATCCTGCCCTTTTAAGAACGCAATCACTGCCTGTAAATCATCAATTTTCTTACCGCTGACACGAATCTGATCATCCTGCAGCTGCGCCTGCACCTTCACTTTCAGATTTTTAATATCTTTGGTGATTTTTTTTGCAACCTCTGCATCAATCCCCTGTTTCACCCTGATGCTCTGGCGCACCATACCGCCGGCTGCCGATTCTACCTTGCCGTATTCCAGATTTTTAATAGCCACACCGCGTTTGATAAACTTGCTCTGCAGAATATCTACAATATTACGCATTCTGGTATCATCTTCTGTCACAATTTTAATGGCGTTTCCGTTTTCGATTTCAACTGTGCTTTTGGTGCCTTTAAAATCAAACCGCTGGGTGATTTCTTTTACCGTCTGGTTGATTGCATTGTTCACTTCCTGCATATCCACCTCGGATACAACATCAAAACTTGGTTCTTTTGCCACAATAACTCCTCCTAACGGATTTTTTTACTGCATATATGCATATATACGATACTTCATTTCTTCTGATTCCGTATCAGAATTCAGCGCTGCGTACAACACGAGGAAACGCAATCACATCGCGAATGTTGCTGATGCCGCTTAAATACATGATTAAGCGCTCAAAGCCCAGGCCAAACCCTGCATGACGTGTTCCGCCGTATCTGCGCAAATCCAGGTACCACCAGTAATCTTCCGGGTTCAGATTCAATTCCTGCATACGCTGTTCCAGCACATCCAGCCGCTCTTCTCTCTGGCTGCCGCCGATGATTTCACCAATGCCCGGCACCAGTAAATCCATGGCCGCCACGGTTTTTCCGTCATCAT
>JAFYPD010000028.1 GCA_017547685.1 Peptococcaceae bacterium | reverse complement strand
CATCCCAATTTTATATGCGGAAGTGGCTCAGTGGTAGAGCATCGCCTTGCCAAGGCGAGGGTCGCGAGTTCGAATCTCGTCTTCCGCTCCAGCAAAAAGCAGATTCTTCAGGGTCTGCTTTTTTTATTTTGTCTGGCGTATTCGAGCTCTTGTGAAGAGGTGTTTGCATAAAGCGTACTGCCTGTGCTATAATGCTATGCAGTATGAGATTTTGGAATAAATGAGGTGGCCTTAGTGGAAGGAAAATCCGAATACGTACAGGAAGTATTTACAGAAATTGCTGACGAGTATGATCAGATGAATAACAAAATGACATGGGGGATGCTGAAAGGCTGGCAGAAGATTGTTATGCAGAAAACACAGCTGAAAACCGGCGATAGAGGGCTGGATGTCTGCTGCGGTACCGGCGAGATGGCGTTTCAGCAGCGGGAAATCGTAGGACCTGCCGGTGAAGTGATTGGTCTGGATTTTACCCAGAGTATGCTGGATGTGGCCAATGCCAAACTGGAAAAACTGCGTTACAAGAATGTATCTTTTGTACAGGGAGATGCAATGGCTCTGCCGTTTGAAGACAACAGCTTTCGGGCGGTGACCAACGGGTTTGCACTGCGCAATGTGGTGGATATTCAGAAAACTATTTCGGAGATGGCTCGTGTGACTGCGCCTGGCGGACGTGTGGTATGTATTGATGTTTCAGTGCCAAAGTTTTTCCTGTTCCGCTGGTTTTTCAACATCTACTACTATAAATTTGTGCCGATCATGGGGCATGCGGTGGATAAAAACAAAAAAATCGGCAGTAAATTTCCTGCCTATACCTGGCTGGCGGAATCGTTGAAAACACTGCCGCCGCAGGATGAGATTAAACAGATGTTTATCAATGCCGGTTTAGATGATGCTGATTACAGAGGCGTGGGTTTTGGTGCATCTACCATTTACTGGGGCACGAAACGATAAAACTGCTCATAAACCAGTTTGCCGACCAGCAGCATGGTGAACAGGAGAAAATTGATTTGTACAAAACGGATGCGTTTTTGCATAAAAAGTTTCCTCTTTTCTATTAGAAAAATTTATAGAAATTATATATGATATAAAAGAATACTTAATTTATGACCTTGCAGATAGTTTCAAGGTCATTTTTTGTTCGTGAAAAATGGCGTCTGCATTGTTCAAATAAAAAATTCTCTAAAAGCCAAACGAAGAGAAGTCTTTATCGGGATGAAGCGCATAAAAATAGTATGGTTGAGCGAAATGTTACTGTTTTGACGACACTTCTGATTTTGTGAAAGAATTTATTTCTCGTTGATAGTATGAGGAAATCTCTGCTTTGTCATGCATTTAGAAAAATGAATATATTAACAGTGCTGTATATAAATAGGTAAAAAACTTTACGAAAGGGCATTTTTCTGGTATAATAAGGGCAATTCAGATGGAAAGGAGAGCTGCCAATGAAGAAGTTATGGTTCATAACTTTTTTGACACTTTCTCTGTTATTACTGGTTATGCCGGTATGTGCTGCCACCGAAGGAGAACCTGTGTCCAGTGCGGATGCGGGTGCATTTTATGACGCAGAAGAAACAGCATTGACGATTGTATATGGAAAACAAACAGTAAAATGCGAAAATGCAGCGATTAAAAGCGGAGATGTTACCTACCTGCCGCTGCGGGAGGTATTGGCTGCCTACGGGGCCGGCGTGAGCTGGGCAGTAGGTGAAGCAGAAGACAAAGTGATTGTCACTGCAGGCAAAGATCGATACCAGATGGTTGTCGATTTAGACAAATGTGAGGCTTATGGCCTGAACAACACGGTGTATGCATTGAAACATGAGGGCAATATTCTGTACTTACCGGTTCATTTTTATACGGATCTGGTAAACTGTGGTCTAGTGTGGAATCGTGACCAGTGCCTGCTGACCCTGAATGATGCGAAGACGAAAAAGGAATCTGCCATTTTCAACCCGTCCAACGGCGGCATCAGCTACAAAAAGGTTATGAATCTGCCGGAATACACAAAAACAGCGGCGGTAGTTTCCCGTTCTGCGGGGTTACAGAGCCGTGCTGTATTCGGCGGCGAAATATTTGAACGGGGAGTTGCTTCCTATTACGGGGGCAAATTCCATGGAAGAAGAACATCCAGCGGTGAGGCATACGATAAAAATGCATTCACTGCAGCTCACAAAACATTACCGTTTGGTACCATTGTACGCGTCACTGCGGAGTGGAATCAGAAATCGGTTGATGTAAAAATCAATGACCGTGGTCCGTTTACCCGTGGCCGTGTGATTGATATTTCCACTGCTGCTGCCAAAGAACTGGGCATGGTCGGCAAAGGGATTGGCCATGTGACGCTGGAGATTGTATCTTCTCCGGAATAACAGAACAATAGAAAAGCTGCTGCTTCCATAAAAAATTGGAGGCAGCAGCTTTTTTGTTTGTGATAGCATTATAAGGAATCGTGCCGGCAGAATCTGCAGGCGGATGCTTCAGAAGCCGGCCATTGATAAAATTCGTGCTCGCACTGGCTGCAGATTTTTTCCGGGCTGTGAGCCAGAAGGAATGGTGTCTGAAGAAATTGCTGCTGGGTCATAAAATCATCCCATTGCAGACCGTGCTGCATACAGACTGTTTGACACAGATTGCAATTGATACATAGTTCCGGCTGAAACAGCAGCTGTTTTTCGGCCTCTTTTTCCTGAAGAGTCAACGCCTGTGTTGGACAGATATGTGTACACGCACCACAGAAATTGCAGACCGTGCATTCCATCATCCGAAAGGGCAGCTGTGCCTCATTATAAACGGGCAGCTGTTTTTTTACATACAGCGCATAGAGCGGCAGCCGCGCCGGAAATACTTCTGTCTGACTGGTTGAAGTCTCAGCGGAGGAGAATGTAGCTGTTATTTTTTCCACGGTATCTGCTACTGCTTTTTTGGAACGTTCTTCTGTGCGGTGAAATAAATCCCGAAACAGTTCACGCCGCTGGTTTTCAACAGCTGGCTGCGGGTCTTCAAATGAATGGGTGGTAATCTGCAGCTGCTCAGCCGGAATCTGATACTGTTCTAATTGCTGCAGAAATCCTGGCACATACCAGTGATGCCGGCACTGCTGGCATTGTTCGGGCGTGAGATATATGGTAATTTTCGGATAACGGTACAGCAGATAAAGCAGCATCAATGGTGAAAACTGCTGAAGACAGTTGAGACGCAGGGCATGGGCCGGCGCAGTACCGTTTTGGGTGCAGCACAGGTTTAAAGGCTGCTCTTTTTCATGCTGAAGCAGACGATGCTGATCGATCTGAAATACCTGTGTCGGACAGGTCATTGCACATAATCCGCACAGACTGCAATTGACGGCGGTCCATTGCTCATCCTGAAAGGACAGGGCATGTTCCGGGCAGACCTGCTGGCAGATGCTGCACTGCGCCAGCGGACTGATTCGATTTAAACAATTGGCAGAAGAAATAGAAAGCTGACGTGCCTTCTGAAAGTTTGTCTGAGGCATAGGATCCACCTCCTTTTTTCATAGTATTATAGTACTTATGATACAATGGGATGAGAAAAAAGGGAAGTGCGGATTGTGTGTAGAAGTTTTAAAATTATATAAAGATTTTGCGATATACTTGAAGAATTGTTTGCTGATTGACAAAATGGTATATAATATAAACGGGTGAGAAAAAATGATAGAATTTCATGATTTGACATTAGAAGACAAAGCACTGATTGATGACTATTTCCGGAAGGGTCAGTACAACAATTCAGAGTGCACTTTTACCAATCTGTTTATCTGGCGTGACTGCTATGCGGTACAGTGGACGGTTGTGGACGGCCTGCTGGTGATTAAGCCCGGGCAGGCGGAGGAAAGCTGGATTCTGCCGCCATACGGCGATTATGATACCTGTGATCTGAAAGGCGTGCTGCTGCAGCTCTGCGATTATTTTGCAGCGCAGGGAAAACCGCTGATGCTGCGTGCAGTCACGGAATCCTTTGCAGCCGTACTGGAAGAAACCTGTCCGGGGATGTTTGCGCTGGAAGAAGAACGGGATTTAGAGGATTATTTATACAGCGGTGACGATTTGCGTGAACTGAAAGGCCGCAAATACCACAGCAAACGCAATCATTTAAGTAATTTCCGTAAAAATTACCCGGACTATGAATATCAGACCATAACTGCCGATATGCTGGAGGATGTTTGGGCGTATATGCAGCTGTGGTGTAAGCAGAAAGCCTGCAGCGGGAAATTCAGTGACGGGCTGATTTGTGAAAGACAGGCCATTCGGGAAGCACTGGATCATTTTGAACAGCTGGATTATAAAGGTGCTGTGATTCGATTACATGGCCAGATTGAGGCATTCACCTTTGGGGAAAAACTCAATGACAATACGGTTGTTATCCATGTTGAGAAGGCAAACAGTCTGATTAACGGGCTGTATGGCGCCATTAATCAGGAGTTTCTGCTGCATGAGTGGCCGGATGTAGCGTTTGTAAACCGGGAGGAGGATACCGGGGATGAGGGCTTGCGCAAAGCAAAATTATCGTATCATCCGGTATCGCTGGTGAAAAAGTATAAGGGAGTGTATCAGGGATGACTGATACCGTATTCGGCCGACGGGCAAACGCAGAAGATAAGGCACAGGTGAAACAGCTGTGGCTCCAGTGCTTTGATGATACACCGGAATTTGTACGGTGGTATTTTGAACGGTACTATCAGCCGGAGCATACACTGGGGCTGTTTGCTGAGGAAAAAATACTGGCTGCGGCGCAGGTGATTCCCTATCGTATTCAGCTGCGCGGCACTGCACTGGATTGCGGTTATGTTGTGGGCGTATGTACAGCTCCGGAAGCGCGGAATAGAGGCTATGCCCGTACTTTGCTGCAGGAATGTCTGCATATGCAGCGGGAGCACAGACAGCCAGTCAGTCTGTTGATGCCTTTTGAAGGGCAGTTTTATTACCGGTATGGCTGGCCGTTCTGCTATTTTCATCAGCAGATTGAGATAGCGCCGAAGGAACTGCGCTGTGCGGCAAAAAAATGGGGAACTATTCGACAGGCAGGTCTGTTTGAGGCTGCGGACGATTTACAGCGAATTTATGAGGTGTTCGCAGAAAACTATGACGGCACGGTGTTACGCAGTGCGCAGAACTGGCAGCTGCTGCTGGAAGATGCGGCACTGGAACAGACAGTCTGTTATCTGATTGAGCAGGACGGAACGGCCGAAGGCTATTGTCTGTGGACCCCGATGGAAGATAAGATTTTCATCCGCGAGATGGCATGGTGTCGGGAAGATGCCCGTGCCGGGCTGCTGGATTTTCTGATGAAAGCTGTGCCGGAAAATAAAAGGCTGCGGCTGGAACTGCCTGATGATGATATTCTGGTGTATCAGATGGCTGCATCGAAACATGCTGCGGTGCGATATCCGTTCCTGATGGCGCGCATTGTGGATGTAAAGCAGTGCCTGGAAACAATTTGTTATCCGGCTGAAGAGAAAGCAGCCTTCTGCATGGCGGTGAAAGATACCTTTGCAGCCTGGAATCACGGTGTTTTTGCCATTCAGATTGCGGATGGACAGGCCAGCGTGACAGCTCTGGAGGAAAACCGGGGAAACGAGGCTGACTGCACCATCACAATCGAGGCATTGAGCCAGCTGGTGATGGGTGCCCGCAGTGCAGAACAGCTGCAGCGGCAGAATCTTCTGCAGACCGGGAAAGAGACTGCTGCTGTACTGCAGCGTTTGTGGCCGGTGCAGAATCTGTATATCAACGAGTACTATTGATGATAGCGTCGTCATTCTATAGAGGGTATAGAAAAATTTTTCAGGAAAAATGAGATAAAAATTGCAAAGTTCCTCGGAATGATGTATGATTATAAGATAGATTTATCGGGAAAAAACGGGGAGGATCTTGCGTTGGATTATACATGTATTGATGGAAAACTGTTTATGAACATGGTTCTTGCAGGGGTAAACAAACTGAATACAGACAAAGCATCGATTGACAGCCTGAATGTTTTTCCAGTACCGGATGGCGATACTGGCACAAATATGTCCTTAACTTTAAATTCTGTAGCACGTTTTCTGGGTCAGATTCCAGAGGAAGATGTAACGGTTGCCAAAGTGGCAGAGCAGATGTCTTACGGTGCACTTATGGGCGCCCGCGGCAACTCGGGTGTTATTCTGTCGCAGATTTTAGGCGGCATTTCCAGAGTGTTTGTGACAAAGGGCAACGAAGCTGATGCGAAAAGTTTTGTAGAGGGGTTTGCCGGCGGGGTGGAATCTGCCTATAAAGCGGTTGTAAAACCGCAGGAAGGTACCATCCTGACCGTCTGCAGAGAAGCAAGTGAATATTTAACATCTGTTTACAATGACAGTTTTACCATCGAAGATTGCCTGAAAGCATATCTGGAGGAAGGCTGCCGCAGTCTGGAACGCACACCGGAAATTTTACCGGTGCTGAAACAGGCCGGTGTAGTGGATGCCGGTGCGAAAGGTCTGCTGACGATTGTGGAAGGGATGCTGGCTGGCTTAAATGGCCAGATTGACTTTGCAGCAGAAAATAAACAGGACGCTGCAGTTGAGAATGATTATCCGGAATTCCACATTCATCCGGATCAGATTACATTCCAGTACTGTACAGAATTAATTGTGCGCGGCAGACAGGGCCAGCAGGTTGATGCAGAGGCTGCCCGCGAATATCTGGGCGCACTGGGTGACTGCGTTCTGGTGGTGAGCACCGGTGATATCACAAAAGTACATGTGCATACTAATCGTCCGGGCAAAGTGCTGGAATACTTTGTGGAATACGGCGATTTAAACGATATGAAAATTGAAAATATGAAAGCGCAGAGTGAGCGGTTTGGCGTAGCGGACAGCAGTATGGAGCTGCCTGCGGAACACAAACATATGGCAGTGGTTGCGGTCAGTGCAGGGGAAGGGCTGAATGAGATTTTCACCAGCCTGGGCGTTGATTATGTTATCACCGGTGGTCAGACCATGAACCCAAGTACCGAAGATTTCATCAACGCAATCGAAAAAGTGAATGCAGATCAGGTTGTTCTGCTGCCAAACAATAAAAATATTATCATGGCTGCAGATCAGGCTGCGAAAATGAGCAAGGATGTACAGGTTCAGGTGGTAGCAAGCCGCACCATCCCGCAGGGGATTGCTGCGCTTATGGCTTATGACAGCGAGAGCGGGCTGGCTGACAATGTGGAAGCCATGACAGAATCCATGCAGTATGTGCGTTCCGGTGAAGTCACCTACGCGGTACGTGATACTTCCATTGATGCGTTTGAAATCAGAGAAGGGCAGCTGCTGGGCATTGTGGAAGGCAAAATTAAAGCTGTCGGCGATGAAATGCAGCAGTTAATCCGTGATACGCTGGAAAACATGGAAATGAACGAAGCTGAACTGGTAACTTTATACTACGGCGCAGATGTGACAGAAGAGGCTGCCGGTGAACTGCTGACATATCTGGAAGAGATCTATCCAGGTGCAGATTTTGAACTGTATAACGGTGCACAGGCCGTTTATTCTTATCTCATTTCTGTTGAATAAACCGACGAATTGGTAGAACTGCTAACGGGGAGGATTTAACATGTCGAACATCAGAATTGTGACTGACAGTACTGCAGACCTGACACCGGAACTGGTAGAACGATATGGCATTAAAGTTGTACCGCTGGAAGTTCTGGTGGAAGGCAAAGCCTATAAAGATAAAATTGATATCAGCAATGATGAATACTATAAACTGCTGCAGTCTGCAAAAGAACTGCCGACGACTTCTCAGCCGTCACCGGCTGCGTTTGCGGAGGCATACCGGGAACTGGCGGCAGAGGACGCAGAACATATCATTTCCATCCATATTTCCAGCGAACTGAGCGGCACCTATCAGAGCAGTGTACTGGCTGCCGGTCTGGTGGACGGGGCAGTGAAAGTGTATAATTTTGATAGCCGCACTGCGACGATGGGGCTTGGTTTGATTGTTCTTTCGGCGGCCCGGCTGGTGGAAGAAGGGCTGGAACTGAATGTGATTCTGCAGCGCATAGAAGAAATTATTCAGAAAACAGCCATCTATTTTCTGCTGGATTCGCTGGACAACCTGCACAAGGGCGGCCGTATCGGCAAGGCAAGCCATCTGTTTGGTTCTCTGCTGAATATCAAGCCGGTGCTGTGCCTGAGTGATGGCGTTATCAGCGCCTATGAGAAGGTGCGCGGCAATAAGGATAACAAGGCACTAGAACGATTGATTGCGATTCTGGCAGAAAAAATTGATCCAGACAAAAAACTGTATTGTACAGTAGGATATTGTGATAACAGAGAGATTGCTGACTATATGGTAGAAAAGCTGAAAGAAAAGGTTCAATGTGATGAATTTATCTATTTGCAGATTGGCAGTGTTGTAGCAACGCATATTGGTATGGGCGCAGTCGGTCTGGCATTTTACCAGTTGAAATAATTTTAGAATATATGGATATGGAGCTGTCCGAATGGGCGGCTCTTTTTTGCTGTGATAGTAGAGGGGGGCGAAACGTATATTTCCTCGCTTACAATGTAAAATACGGCGTCTGAATGCCGGTCACAGACAAAGCGATTGCTGGACTAATACAGATATAGATGAAGTTTGTGTTAAAAAAAATGCTTGCAATAATTCTTTCGGTGTAAAATAATAGATATAGGAATATAGGTTAAAAAAATTCAACAAAATTATTAAAAAAGGAATGAAGCATGTGAAGAAAACAATATTGACACTCTGTCTCACTGCGGGTTTACTGCTGACACCGGTCGGCGCTGCCATGGCGGATGAACAGGTGACGGTAACGCTGCCGTCCTTTCCGGTAACACTGAACGGTATTGCCTTTGACCAGACACAGCTGCAGTATCCGCTGCTGGTGTATAAAAATATCACCTATGTAGCCATGACTTATCACGATGCCCGCCTTTTAGGCCTGGAAACGGCATGGACCATGGAAACCGGACTGGGGATTGAAAAAGCTGCCTTTGTACCGGATCAGCTGACAGCACAGCAGCAGTATGTGCCGTATATCAGCGACAGCACCAATATAAACAGTTATTCCGCGATCCGGCCAGGGTTTGCTATCAAAGTGAATGGAAAACCGGTGGACAACAGCAAAGAGGAATATCCGCTTCTGGTGTTCCGTGATGTGACCTATTTTCCGCTGACCTGGCGGTTTGCGGTGGACGAGTTTGGCTGGAATTATACCTTTGATGCGGAAAACGGGCTGAATATTTCACCAGTGCCCACATCGGTCATGTCTGACGATTCTCAGGGAAAAACGGCTGTTGTAACCGGTGACCTGGTGAATTTGAGAAGCGGTGCCGGCACAAACAATCGCGTGGCTGGACAGGTGACCGCAGGCACTTCTCTGCTCGTACTGGGCATCGGAACTGACGCTGACGGCAAAGTGTGGTATCAGGTACAGACGGAGAACGACAGCCAGGGCTGGATTGCCTCCTGGCTGGTGAATGTGACACAGACGGCGAAACCGGATTCTTCTGCCGACAAAAATAATAACATGCAGAGTACAACTACAATTACTAATGGTACAACTGTATATGTCACTGGGAATGTGGTGAATCTGCGTACTGGAGCTGGGACAGATTACGAGCGCGGCGGCCAGGTGCTGGAAGGTGATGCGCTGACTGTGGTTGGCAACAGCACAGATAAAGATGGAAAAGTGTGGTATCGGGTACAGATGGAGGATGGTGCCAGATTATGGGTGGCCTCCTGGCTGGTATCGACCAGCAAAGCAGAGGCTGCAAACAGTGCTGATGTTTCTACTGGTGAGCGAACCGATGCTGAACTGGGACAGATTGTGCAGGATGGCAGAAAAACCATATTATCTATCCGAAACGGGGAAGGAAATATTTACAGTGTGGATGCTGTCAGCGAAACGCAGCTGAAACTGACACTGGATAATGTGAATGTGAACAATGTGTTGTCGGCTCAGGGCGGAGGCTTCGTGGTAAAAGTTGCTTCGGCTGGAAACGGCAAAGCAGCTGTGACACTGGAATATGAGAAAGGCAGTTATACTGATGTGGTGCAGGAAGGTGACTGGCTCATTCTGAACTGCTATCAGACAGGCAGCGGTCTGGCTGGTCGTACGGTTGTGCTGGATCCTGGCCACGGCGGGGCGGATGTTGGTGCCGAGGGGCGTACGATGAAACATGTAACTGATGCTGATGTGGGTTATACCGTTGCCTGCAAACTGCAGAAGCTGCTGGAGGATCAGGGGGCGACGGTTGTATTTACCCGCGGCGACTTAGCGCGCAATGAACAGGTATTTGTGACGGAACGTATCGAGATGAGTAATGCTCTGGAACCGGATATTTATATCAGCATTCATGCTAATTCCACCGAAGATCAGACCACAGCCACCGGGGCGCAAACCTATACGTATAATGGTAAAATCTATAGCCAGAAAGCGCTTGCCGATAATCTGGCACAGAAAATCTGTGACGGGCTTAAAATCAGCACCAGCGAAAAATCGGTGACAAAATCGGCCAACTATTATGTACTGCGGCTGAATAATCATCCATCAGTACTGGTGGAAACGGCGTTTCTCAGCAACCCGCACGATGAGGCACTGCTTGCAACCGATGAATACCGTCAGAAACTGGCGGAAGGTATTTATGCAGGTGTAGTGGAGTATTTTAATCAGTTTAAACCAGTATCGTAAATAGAGGTTATGTAACAGTTATAAAACCAGAAACAGACAGTTTACTTACAGGCTTTCCTCGCCTCTCTGGGCATCCTTGGTTGTTTGTTTTTGTCGGATTCGGCGTAAACGCCAATCCGACACAGCTGAACAGCCTGCGGAAAAGTCCATTTCGAGCGCGAAGGCGCCGTTCACAATACTGTCTGTTTCTGGTTTTTGTGTATTGTTTTTTCATAAGATATGATTAAAGAACTTGTTTCCGGGCTGGCGTTAAAACACAGTCATCCAGATAAAGCAGAAAGCCAGCAGGAAAACCTGTGCAATGGCGGCCGGTTTCAACGATCCGAACATGGTGGAGTGAAAATACTCCACGGTAACAATCAGACACAGGTGGGCCGGTGATAACATCACGCCGGTTAAACCGCAGATATAGGTGAGTGCCAGTGCATCCAGGCTGCCGGGCCCCAGCATCGGCAGAATCAGCGGAAAGGCGATGGCTGCGAACCCTTGCGGCAGGCCGGTGAGCAATCCCATAAAGAAGGCGGTTAAATAAACAACTGCACTGGCAGGAATGCCCGATGACTGGAAAAATGCAATCAGTCCGTCGATGGTGCCGGCGGCATATAACATTCCCTGGAAAAACAGAATAGACAGAATGCTGGTGATGATTGGTATGTTTAAGGAATCCCGGAACATGGCAATCCACTGCTTTGGTGTGTAACGCAGTACAATCGCCAGAAGTGCCACAATCAGCAGCATAGATGCGGTGGTATTCATATTGCACACCGTAACAAAAAATACATTGAGCAGAATCGGGCCGATGGCTAACACCACGGCAGTAATCTGTTCTTTTTTATTGCCGGTTATCTCTGTGTTTTCAGGCTGTTCTGTAATTTCATACTCTTTTCCCCGCAGCATCAGCACAGCACCGATAAAGATTGCGGCGAAAGACATAATAAACTGATGGCCCACAATCTGTCCAATCGGAATGGCGGTGAAGGTGGAGGCCAACAGCAGGGAAGGCAGAATCGGATTACAGAATTCCCACACATGACGGAACCAGTAGTTGATAGCGGTTTTCTTTTCCGGTGACAGTTTATACGGCTGTGCCGCTTCCTCTACCATCGGAGCGGAGAAGATAGCGCCTCCAAGCGAAGGCAGAAAGCCTAAAAAGGCGGGCATCACGGCCAGTACAATGCGGTTGTCGTGGAACAGATTGCCGGCGGCCTGGGTAAAATTTTTCAGAATTCCGCTGGTGCGCAGGATATATTCCAGGCACATCACCAGATAGAGGGTGAACACCATATTCCATGTTGTGAAGCTCACAGCCGTGGAGTAAAGGGCTTCGCCCAGATGGGATGGAACCAGCCCTGACAGCACAAACAGCACGAGCGTGGCTGCCAGCACAGCATAGCTGATAGGAACTCGCTTATTCAGCAGCGCAATCATAAGCGCCAGAGATAATACTATTTGGAATAGTGCATACATTGCAAGATGCCTTCTTTCTTCAATAAAATATAACAACAGTCAGGAAAATCTAGTTGCATTTTATACCAGTATTTCTGCTGCGTCAATCCTTATAAAACCGTTGTGAATACAGTATTATCGCATAGTCAGCAGTATTAGCATTTTTTATAAAAAATTTTTACAATATGGTTGCAATTTGAAAATCAGAAGTGTATACTAATTGCAATGTTCTTGTATCATAACAGAATAAACTGTTATGATACAGTAGAAAAGGGCAATCAGAAAGACGATAAAAAAGCTTCAGATAGTTTGCAGGAGGTGTTGTAATCAGTGTTAGGTGCTGATATTTTATTACATTGTTTAGAATTACACGGTGTGGATACCGTGTTTGGTCTGCCGGGCGGCGTCGTGATTCCGCTGTATGACCGTTTAAAAGAGTTTCCGAATATTCATCATATTCTGGTACGCCATGAACAGGGCGCGGCCCATGCGGCCGACGGCTACGCCAGAGCAACCGGGAAAGTGGGTGTTTGCTTTGCAACATCCGGTCCAGGGGCAACCAATCTGGTAACCGGGATTGCTACCGCTAACATGGACTCCATCCCGATGGTTTGTATTATGGGTCAGGTAGTCAAAGAATTATTAGGGAAAGACGGCTTTCAGGAAGCGCACATGACTGGAATCTGTCAGCCAATCTGCAAACATACCTATGCGGTAACCGATGCAGCTCAGCTGCCGGATATCGTGGCAGAGGCTTTTTATGTGGCAAGTACAGGGCGTCCTGGTCCGGTTGTGATTGACATTCCAAAAGACGTTTTCGTGCAGAATGTGCAGGTGCCGTACGATACCGGTACCGTTCGCAACCGCATTGAAATGAAATATAAACCTTGTCAGGTGAATAAAGAACAGGTCCTGAAAGTTGCCAACTATATCAAAGAGGCAGAAAAACCAATGATGGTAGTCGGCGGCGGTGTAAATAACCGGCTGGAAAACCGGGAGCTGCTGTACAGCATTGCGCAGAAAGCAGATATGCCGGTATCCACCACTCTGATGGCTCGCGGCGTGTTCCCGGATAACAATCCATATGATATTGGGATGCCGGGGATGCACGGTACAGTAGAAGCAAACTACACCGTACAGCACTGTGACTGTCTGGTGGCAGTGGGGATGCGCTTTGATGACCGTGTAACCAGTAATGTGAGCGGTTTTGCACCAAATGCAAAGCGAATCATTCATGTAGATATCGATGCTGCTGAAATTGGAAAAACCGTCACCCCAACCTATCCGCTGGTTGCAGACAGTGCCGACTTCCTGGATGCGCTGGCAGAAGTGCTGCCGCAGTGTGAACACAAAGCATGGATGGAAGAGGTGCAGCAGAGCCGTTACGAAGTAAAATCTCCGGTCGGCAGTGTACTGCCTCCAAAAGAAACTTTCGGCTTTATTGATAAATACGTAGATGAAAATACCATTGTGGTGACTGACGTTGGTCAGCACCAGATGTGGGCAGCGCTGTTCCTGAATACAAAAGGGCCAAGACAGTTTATCACATCGGGCGGCCTGGGCACTATGGGCTTCGGGTTCCCGGCGGCTATTGGGTCGCAGTTCGGCTTCCCGGATCGCAATGTGATTTTAATTACCGGTGACGGCAGCTTCCAGATGAACATGCAGGAAATGGCCATTATGAAAAAATTCAAACTGCCAATCAAAATCTGTCTGATGAACAATGGATTTTTAGGCATGGTACACCAGTGGCAAAAGCTGTTCTTTGACCAGAACTATTCTGCAACCATTCTGGACAGTGCGCCGGACTGGGGCAAACTGGCCGATGCTTACGGCATCAATTACATGCGCATTGACACACTGGAACAGTGTGATGAAAAACTGGCAGCCGCATTAACCTCCAGAGAAGGATGGTTTATCGATTTCAGAATCGATGCAGGTGCCGATGTATATCCGATGGTGCCGGCAGGTAAAACGCTGGACGACATTTTAGTGGGGGAGTAGAGATATGAAGCATAAAGTAGCAGTTTTAGTAGAGAATAATCCGGGTGTACTGGCGAAAGTTTCCAATCTGTTCTCCAGAAGAGGATACAACATTGAAAGTCTGGTTGTAAGTGATACCGAGGACAAATCCATTTCCCGCATGACTATCGTGGTGGATGGCGACGAAAAAACCATTGAGCAGGTAACTAAACAGTTGCACAAGCTGGTTGACGTTATCAAAGTAAACGATTTAACCAACGACGATACCGTTTGCCGTCAGCTGCTGCTGGTACGTGTGGCAGCCGACAGAGAAACCAGAGGCGAAATCATTCAGCTGATGGATATCTTCCGTGCAAGAATTATCGATATCGGCCGCCGTTCTTTAATCATTGAAGCAACCGGCGATGAATCAAAAATTGAAGCAATTCTGAAATCTCTGCAGCCGTTTGGCATTCAAGAGATTGTAAAGACGGGTATTTCTGCGATGGTTCGCAGTCCAAAAGAAAAATAGGACTTGTTCTTTTTTCCGTATAGTTGCGTTGTTTTGAATTTTTTTCGCCTTGCTCTACGAAAAAATAACGGCGTCCTAAGAAAAAAGAAACGCCAAATCCGTTTAACGGTGTTCAAGGTCTGGCGAAAATGGAAGTAATTTTGTTTACACATAAAAATTAAAATTTAATTTTTCAATTTTGGGGAGGAAACAAACAATGGCAGTTATGTATTATGATCAGGATGCAAATTTAGAATACTTAAATGGTAAAACAATCGCGGTAATCGGCTACGGCAGCCAGGGCCATGCACAGGCACAGAACCTGCGTGATGCCGGTATGAAAGTTGTGGTTGGTCTGCGTGCAGGCAGCAAAAACTGGGCGAAAGCAGAAGAAGATGGTCTGCAGGTTATGACTGTTGCGGATGCAGCAGCTGCAGCTGATGTTATTCATGTTCTGATTCCGGACGAAAAACAGGCTGAAGTATATAATAAAGAAATTGCGCCTCATATGACAGCCGGCAAAGCATTGAGCTTTTCTCACGGTTTTAACATTCACTTCAAACAGATTGTACCTCCCGCAGATGTAGATGTATTCATGGTAGCTCCAAAATCCCCTGGCCATAGCTTCCGCAAAGCTGTTCAGCAGGGTACCGGCGTACCGGGTCTGGTAGCCGTAGAACAGGATGCAACCGGCAACTGCAAAAATGTTGCGCTGGCATTTGCAAGAGCAGTAGGCTGCACCAAAGCTGGTGTACTGGAAACAACCTTCAAAGAAGAAACCGAAACCGACCTGTTTGGTGAACAGGCAATTCTGTGCGGCGGTGTTAGTGCACTGGTACAGGCTGGTTTTGAAACACTGGTTGAAGCAGGCTACCAGCCGGAAAGTGCTTACTTTGAATGCTTCCATGAATTAAAACTGATTGTAGACCTGATGTATGTAGGCGGTCTGGAATATATGCACTATTCCATCAGTGACACTGCAGAATACGGTGACTATGTGAGCGGTCCTCGCGTTATCACAGAAGAAACCAAAAAAGAAATGAAACGTATTCTGGATGACATCCAGAAAGGCGTATTTGCGAAAAACTGGATTCTGGAAAACCAGGCTGGCCGTCCATCCTTCAACCGCATGCGTGCAATTGTAGCTGACCACCAGATTGAACAGGTCGGGAAAGAATTAAGAGATAAAATGCCTTGGTTACAGAAATAATCCGGTCAACAGAAATCGTTTAGGGGTGAAAGCAATGCAGCAAAACGGAGCGCAGATTTTGATTAGTGCCCTGGAAGCCCAAGGGGTTGATACCATTTTTGGCTATCCAGGCGGGGCAGTGTTAGAAATTTATGATGCATTAAAAACAAGTAATATCCGCCACGTGCTGGTCCGGAATGAACAGGGCGGTGCTCATGCAGCCAGCGGTTATGCTCGTGCAACTGGCAAAGTGGGTGTATGTCTGGCGACTTCCGGCCCTGGTGCAACCAACCTGGTAACCGGGATTGCGACAGCCAACATGGACTCCGTTCCGCTGGTAGCGATCACAGGTCAGGTTCCTCGCTCGATGATTGGGACTGATGCGTTTCAGGAAATCGACATCACAGGGATTACCTCTCCAATTACAAAACACAATTATCTGGTACAGAATGTGGAAGATCTGCCGCGCATTATTGCGGAAGCATTCTACATTGCGCGCACAGGCCGCCCGGGTCCTGTTCTGATTGATATTCCGCGTGATATCTCTCAGGCGGTGACCGAATATGTACCGGTGAAAGAAGTAGATATTCGCAGCTATAAACCAACTGTTTCCGGCCATATGGGTATGATTAAACGCGCAGTGAAGACAATCAAAGCCTCCAGAAAAATGGTTATCTGTGTAGGCGGCGGTGTTGTGGCAAGCAATTCCACTGCAGCTGTTATGAAACTGGCGCAGATGAAAAATGCAACGGTTGTTTCCACCATGATGGGATTATCCGGTTATCCTGCCAGCGAAGCGCGGTTTCTCGGCATGCTGGGCACTTACGGCAACGAGGGTGCCAACCTGGCTGTGCAGGACTGTGACTGCCTGCTGGCACTGGGGATGCGCTTTGATGACCGTGTAATCAGTACACCTGGCAGCTTTGCGCCAAACGCAGAGATTATCCACGTAGACGTTGACCCGGCAGAAATCGGTAAAAACGTAGATATCAATATTCCAATCGTTGGTGATTTGCGCGCTGTTCTGGATGACTTGAACACACAGCTGGAAAAACAGGATGACCTGATTGTATGTGAATCTTTATATCCACAGATTCCGCTGCCAATGTCCGACGGTATCAATGTGCCATGGACCATGCAGCTGGTAGAATCTCTGGTGGATAAAGATAAAACCATTGTGACAACTGATGTTGGCCAGCATCAGGTATGGACTGCAAACAGCTATAACTTTACCACACCACGTAAGTTTATCAGCTCAGGCGGTCTGGGGACGATGGGCTACGGTATTCCAGCAGCGGTAGGCGCTCAGGTTGCCTGCCCGGACAATCTGGTTATTGCAGTAACCGGCGACGGCAGCTTCCAGATGTGCATGCATGAACTGGGAACCATTCTGGAACAGGAACTGCCAATTAAAATTATGGTATTCAACAACAATGTTCTAGGTATGGTGCGTCAGCTGCAGTATCACTACAGCGGGCAGCGTTACAGCGGTGTTCACTTCAGCAAAACAGTAGATTTTATGATGCTTGCAAAAGCCTACGGCGCAGCAGGCTATCAGATCACCAGCAGGGAAGAAGCACCGGAAATTCTGAAAGAAGCATTCGAAAATGGCCGCTTCTCTATTATCGAGATTGCTATTGATCCGGATGACTTATGTCTGCCGATTGTATTAGGCGGTCATGCACTGGATGATATGTTCCTTGCTCCAGAGGTGTAATGTGCAAAAACGTGTATAGAAATCTATCACTGGAATAAAAAAAATTAAGAGGCTGAGACTTCGGTTTCAGCCTCTTTTTTGCGGTTTGATATTTACATATTGCGGTTATAAATAGTAAAATGGCAGTACATATACAAAAATTGTTCCGCTGTGAAGGACAGGAGGGCTTTGTATGAGTGAATACAGTTGTTTTGATATAATCGGGCCGGTAATGGTCGGGCCATCCAGTTCGCACACTGCAGGTGCAGTGCGTCTGGGCCGGTTTGCCAGAGCCATCGCGAAGGAACTGCCATCGGAAGTGCGGATTTATCTGCATGGTTCTTTTGCGCAGACGTATAAAGGGCATGGGACTGACCTGGCCCTGCTGGGCGGGCTGCTCGGCATGGAGACGGATGATGTTCGCATTCGTGACTCCTATCGTCTGGCGGATGAGGCAGGGTTGTGCTATACTTTTATCGCTGCCGATTTGGGAGACGGGTATCATGCCAATACTGCAAAATTTGTCATGAAACTGTCTGACGGCAGTGAAAAGACAGTGACGGGCTGTTCTATCGGCGGCGGAAAAGTGCTGATTACGGAGCTGGATGGTTTTCCGGTAGAAATTGAAGGGATTTATCCGACGCTGATTGATACCCATCTGGATCAGCCGGGTGTGATTCATAAAATCACCGGTGTTCTGGTGGACTATCAGGTAAATATTGCTGCCATGAAAGTGTTCCGGCAGGAGAAGAATACCATTGCATACATGGTTGTTGAGACAGACCAGGAAGTGCCGGAAGAGGCATTGAAAGAAATCATCGCTATGCGCCCGGTACTGGACGTAAAATTTATAAAACCGTTTTAGACAATACACAGACTGGAACAGGAGGGCATAGTATGGTTATTGGTTCGGTAGAAACGTTAATTCAGCTTGCGCATGACAATAACAGCAGCATCGGGCAGGCTATGGTAAAACAGGAAGCGGCACTGAGGCAGATTTCGGAAGAAGACGTGCTGGCACAGATGAAACATAACTGGCAGGTGATGAAGGAATCCATTGCCACCGGTATCAAGAATCCGCAGAAATCCAAAGGCGGGTTAATCGGCGGTGAAGGACGCAGGCTTTACGATTATTGCCAGGGGGAAAAGGGGCTGTTATCCGGGCTTAACGTGATGGAAGCGGTGAGTTATGCACTGGCTGTGGCGGAAGTGAATGCCACCATGGGGCGTATTGTGGCATGCCCGACGGCCGGGTCCTGCGGTATTGTGCCTGGTGTGCTGAAAAAAATACAGGAGATGGATGATTTATCCGATGACCAGATTGCGCTGGCTCTGATGACCTGTGCCGGCATCGGGATGGTGATTGCCCACAGAGCTTCCGTATCCGGCGCAGTTGGCGGATGTCAGGCCGAGTGCGGCGCAGCATCGGCGATGGCGGCAGCGGCTGCGGTGGAACTGCGCGGCGGTACACCGGAACAGGCTGGCGAAGCATGCGCCATGGTTATCAAAAATGTGATGGGGCTGGTTTGTGACCCGGTGGCGGGTCTGGTGGAGGTGCCTTGTGCCAAACGAAATGCCTTAGGGGCATCACTGGCCATGGTCATGGCTGATATGGCACTGGCTGGCATTACCAGTGTGATTCCGGTGGATGAAGTGATTACGGCCATGGGTTCGGTTGGCCGCAGCCTGCCGGAAACACTGCGGGAAACAGCACGGGGCGGTTTAGCAGTTACCCCCACAGGGCTGGAACTGAACAGAAAAATTTTCGGCTGACGGAGGGATTGGAGTGGAATATCAGGAAGCGTTGAAAAAAGGCGTGGAGGCCAAAAACTATGAACGGTTTGAAGAAGCACTGGACTGGTTTGCAAAAGCCATCGAGCTGGATGCAGCACAGCCGCAGGCTTATTTTTACCGGGCAAATATTTACAATCACAGCTTAAAAGAATACAGCAAGGCGCTGGAGGATTACGATCGCGCCATCGAACGGAAACAGGACGATGAAGGATACTACTACAATCGTGCACTGCTGTTTCTGAATATGGGTGATGTGGATGCGGCATTGGCGGATTATAATACTGCTCTGGCTGTCAATCCGGACTATGCGCTGGCCATCTGGGATAAAGCGCTGATTGAAATGGATATGGAGGACTTTGAATCGGCGCTGGAGGGGCTGAACCGTGTGCTGGAGTTATCCCCGTACTCAGCAGCTATTGTGTATAAGGATAAGGGAAATCTCTACTACAAGCTGGAAGAGTGGGAGAAGAGCCTGGAAAGCTTCAACAAATCACTGGAGCTGGATCCGTACTATTCCTATGCCTACAAAGGCAGAGGCAGCCTGTACACCGTACTGAACCGGTTTAATGAGGCAGAGGCCGATTTAACCAAAGCGCTGGAATACGCACCGGACGACCGGGATGCCTTGCAGCGCATGGAATTTTTAAAGAAAAAACGGCAGAATGCCGGGGAATAAAAATAAAGAAGCACCTGAATATTTTTCATGAAAATATTCAGCCCCGTTTTATTATGAATGCTGTTTATGCTTCCAAAGCCGTAGAAAATATCCCAAACCTGTACCTGTCAGCAGTCCGGAAAAGATAAGAATCGCAAAAAGTAAATTGAAAGCAACAGCTTCTGCATTATAGCAGCCAGTTAAACGATACAGCCATTTTGTGACAGTGATAGGATTCTGAGAGCCGACAATCAGTAAAACGTTAAGAACAATAAGAAGTGTTGTGAAAGGCCAGATGTTTTGATTACGCTTTTTAAAAAACCAGGTAATGCCGGAACTGATTGTGAACGGAATGAACCATAACAGAAAAAAGAATGTGATTGCGTCCATGACGGATAGCATCTCCTTTCAAATGTCTTACAGAGGATATTTACTGTCCTCAATTTCCTGCAGCTTCCGGATGACACTCTGGAAGTCTTTTTTTGTCTCTTCCAGTCTGGACGGGTCGCGCAAAATGAAAGACGGGTGGTATACGGCTGTCATCCAGTAGCCTTTGCGCTCCACCCATGTGCCGTGCTGTCTCATGATTTTAAAGTGCGGGTCGATGAGCTTCTGGGCAGCAATACGGCCTAAACAAACGATAACAGGCGGCCGCAGTAAAGCGGTTTCGCAGCGCAGGAACGGCATACAGGCGTTCTGTTCTTCCGGTTTTGGGTCACGGTTACCCGGCGGATGGCATTTGATGATATTGGTGATATACACATCCTGCCGTGTGAGATTGGCTGATGCCAGCAGAATGTCCAGCACACGTCCGGCCGGGCCGACAAAAGGAAGACCCTGCTGGTCTTCCTGAGCGCCGGGCGCTTCGGCGACAAGCATAATACTGGCCTTGTGGCTGCCCCGCCCCATAACGGGCAGATTGCGGCTCTGGCTTAATGCACAGCGGCTGCACTGATGAAGCATTGTTTCAAGTTCGTCCCAGGTATACATTACGGCTTCCTCCTTCATGACAATCAGATACCTTTATTATAAAAGAAATTCGGAACGATGGCAATTCTCTGTTGAACAGATGGGTGTGCGATGGCGGTAATACAAACAGGCAGTAAAGTTCTGGACAAATCGGTACATACCGTGTAAGATGAAGAAAATGTCCGGTAATAACCGGAACGGGAAAGCGAGGAAGTGACATTGATAACAAATCCTGTACTGATTGCGGCGGCTGTGCTGCCGGCAATCTATCTGCTGTATAAAATTTATCAGGCTGACCGGGTGGAGAAGGAGCCTGCCGGCTTACTGCTTTCTCTGGCAGTGTGCGGCATCGTGGCGACTTTTCTGGCGATGATTGCCGAGATGTTCGGCAGTGTTGTTGTGGGGCTGCTGTTCCGGGAAGGCAGCGTACGTTACAACTTTTTGTTTTACTTTTTTGTGGTGGCGTTCTCAGAGGAAGGATTCAAATATCTGCTGCTGAAATGGCGTACCTGGCATTCCACGCATTTTAACTGCCGGTTTGACGGTGTGGTGTATGCCGTGTTTGTATCACTGGGCTTTGCATTGTGGGAAAATATCAGCTATGTGGCGCTGTATGGCCTGGAAGTAGCGCTTCTGCGTGCTGTCACAGCCATCCCGGGGCATGCCTGTTTTGGAGTTTTTATGGGCGTGTGGTATGGCCTGGCTAAAAAATTTGACCGGTTTGGTGATCATGAGAAGGCAAAACGCTATGGCAAGCTGGCAGTGCTGTGCCCGGTTCTGCTGCACGGCACGTATGATTTTATTGCTTCCATGGAAGCTGCACATTTTACCTGGATATTTGTTGTATTCATTGCAGTGATGTTCTGGATTTCTTTGCGCATGGTGAAACGTCAGGCACATCACGATCATTATCTGGGTGAGATGTCTTATCGCTCCGTTATTCGCTGATAAAATCCGGTACTACATTGCCGTTTATGACAGAAATCTTACCGTTTATGCAAAATCCCTGCCATTGAGGCTGTTTTTATGCCATAATACAATCGGTGTCAAATATGAAAAAGGAGTTTGCACAATGAACGGAGTACAGAAACGAGTTGGAAGAATACTGACCACAGCTTTGCTGATTGCTGCTTTGCTGCCGGCTGGTCTGGCAGATGCAAGGCAGGATTCCGGCAGTGTGAGGGGTGCTGTGCATAACGGTAATGAAGTGACTGTAACCCTGCCTGACTTTGACATTACCTTGAATAACATGGAATTTGACAACCGGCATGCACAGTATCCGCTGCTGGTTTATGACAATATGATTTATTTTCCCATGACGTATTACGGAAGTCGATTTATGGGTGTGGAGACGACATACAGTGTAACGGATGGAATCGGTGTGCATCAAAATGGTGTGCGCTGGAGCTGGCACGGCTATAAACGCTATCTGCCTAACGGCAAAACCGGAACAGCAATCATTCATACCGGGCCGGTGCAGGTGAATAATCAGCCGGTTCATCACAGCGCGGAATCATATCCCATTCTGCTGTTCCGGGATATCACGTATTTTCCGATGACGGAACATTACGTGATGGACGAGTTTGGCTGGAAGTACAGTTACAGTAAAGTAGATGGCGTATCGATTGATTCCCCGGGTACAGTTACAGCCAAAGAAATCGGCTTGCCGATCAAAACCTACAAAGATGGCGCTGGCGCATTTGTGAAGGCCGGGGAATATTATTATTACGAGGGTCAGCGAGGAGAAATCTGGCAGGCTTCAGTAAATCATCCCAAAAAAGCCAGGTGTGTATATCAGCTGCCGCTGCAGCAGGAACCGCTGGATGATAACCGTTACTGCCGGCCGACGCTGCATGTAGAGAATAATACAGTGCTGCTGATGTTCACGCAAATGCAGCTGGGACAGGAACAGCAGCACTATATTCAGATTCTGCCTGACGGGAAATGGCAGGAAATTTATCGCGGCAGCGGGCAGATATATTGCTATGCAGACTTAATGGTGCTGCATGAATATCAGAATGATGCGGGACCGGGTAGTCTGCAGATGAAGCGGCCGATGGAAAGGACATTTGTACCAGTCAGCGACACGCCATTCTGCTGTGCCGGTAGTCTGGTTTTCAGAAGTGGTAATGAATTGCTGATACTGGGCAGTCTGGGCGAGGAAGTATCTGATGCCGCGAAAAACCCCTGTCTGCTTGCAGTGAATTATAAAAGCGGCTCTGTGCGGAAACTGACCGATGAAACCATTACGTATTTTGCTGTTGAAAACAACATCGTGTATTATCTGAATGAAGCGCAGCAGCTGTATCGGCTGCCGCTGACAGGCGGAACGGCGGAACTGGTGTCCAGCGTGCCGGTAAAACAGTTTGTGGTACTGGATAATACCATCTGCTATGCACATGGAACCACAGGGGAACTGTGGGTGATGGGCAGTTCTGATGTACTGAATCCGGGCGGTATCGTGACCGATATGGAAGTGCAGGAGGATTTTTTTGTTGTTGACTTTGCTGATAACAGCCAGTCTGCTTACACCACGATGATTCTCAACCGGAAAGGAAAAATACTGTTTAAAACAACAGAACATACTGCCGGCATGATGATTGAAGACGGCAAAGTATCCTTTCTGAAACTCAGAAAATGAAAAAGGTTTTAAGCATTACGGTCCAAACAGAATGAACCCGGAAGATCGGGAGAAAATAAAAGAACTGTCCCGGAAAAGTTTGATGCAAATGTTCAGGCTTTTGTGCAGGACGTTGACCAGCGGGTGCAGAAATGTTTTGATACAGAATTGTGCTTTTACTGGCTGGGAATCTGATGAAATTGTGACAAAAGGGCTGATGAATCTATGAAGATAAGGTTTGAAGATATTTATAAAAATCCGGAAATCCGTCTGTATATTGAACGTGCGGATGAATCCATGCGCGCGATGGGATATACCGAGCATAGTTTTGCACATGTCCACAAAGTAGCGAACTGGGCACATGAAATTCTGCTGAAACTGGGTTATCCGGAGCGTGATGCAGAACTGGCCCGCATTGCCGGGTATATGCACGATATGGGCAATATGATTAACCGGCAGGATCATGCCCAGAACAGTGCCCTGATGGCCTTTTACCTGCTGAAAGAAATGCAGGTGGAGCCGGATGATATTGCGACCATCGTTACTGCCATTGGCAACCATGACGAAGGGTCTGCTTTTCCGGTAAATCCTATTTCGGCTGCTGTTATTCTGGCCGACAAGGCCGATGTGCGTTGCAGCCGGGTACGCAATAAAGACTTTGCCACCTTTGATATTCATGACAGAGTAAATTATTCGGTAAAAAAATCAGAGCTGCACGTGGAAAAAGACAGTCACATCGAGCTGAGTCTGCAGATTGATACCGAAATCTGTGCAGTGATGGATTATTTCGAAATTTTTATGGAACGTATGCTGCTGTGCCGCAAAGCTGCAGAAAAACTAAGTCTGCAGTTCCGGCTGACCATCAATCAGCAGCGGATTTTGTGAAGAAGGCTGATGGAAAAAGAAAACGGGATCATGGCTAACAAATAAAAACAGGCCGGGTGTCTGTCTGTCCGTTATGGGATAAACAGCACGCGGCCTGTTTTCCTGTCTTTTATTCTCGCCTGCCTTATGCTATAATAATTTGTTACGAAGTATATAGTTTATACGATGTTTTATATAGATTTTGCGGACAGGGGATGTTGCAATGACGACCTATAAACCTTATGGAATAAAAGATTTTCAGAACTGGAACAAAATTCGGGAAATCGATGCGGTCAATTTAACGGTAACTGCAGAGCGCGGTGTGACACTGGGCGAACTGGAGGATGCCGTGAACGAGTATGGTTTGCACATGGCGGCTATGACCGAGGATTTGCGTGATGTGACACTGGGTGTTTTTTTTGCGGAGCAGATGCTGAGTCTCACCAGTTTGCGGTATAATCAGCCGCGGTATCAGGTGCTGGGGCTGGAAGTGATGCTGGCTGACGGCACTGTGCTGCAGGTGGCGGGCAAAACGGTGAAAAATGTGACAGGGTACGATATGTGCCGGTTTTATATCAGCAGCAGGGAAACTCTGGCCATTCCGCTGGCCTTTACCATCAAACTGATTTCACAGGAGCCGATGCAGGCTGTGATGGAGGCACCGATAGCCGATACAGCTGTACTGATGGAACTGGTGCGCGGTTTGCGGCAGCAGAAGCTGAATCCCAAGGTGTGTGTGTACTGGAATGCTGCGGCAGCGAAACAGATTGAACAAACCGGCGGGCGCCTGATGATGGTGTGCAGCGGCAGTGCCGAACGGCTGCAGCGGGATTTGTGGGAAATCTGCAAACTGGCTGAAGCCTTGCAGATTGATTTAAAAATTAACGAACAGCCGGAGGAATTATGGCGTGGTTTACAGCAGCTGCGCAGCCGCACCATCTGGAATGATGGTATAAAAGTACCTTCTCTTCAGTGTGACGTTATGCTGCAGGAACTGGAACAGAACAATATCGGCTGCTGGTACAGCCCGATGCAGGGCAGTATGCAGCTGATACCGCAGCAGGCCGATGCTGAAGTGTACCGGCAGCTGTGCGAAGCGGCCGGGAGGCTTGGCGGATGCGGCAACTGGTATTATCAGTATCAGTACGGATTTGCACCAGCCGGTGCAGCAAAGATATGGCAGCAGCTGAAAGAAAAATTTGATGCTGAAGGACGTTTGAATCCCGTACAGAAAGGCGGTGTGCAGTATGGCAATTGAACAGAGCAAAATAGAGCGCTGGGAAAAGGAACTGTCTAAATGTATTCGCTGCGGCACCTGCCGTCAGTTCTGCCCCATTCATCAGGTGCTTGACGATGAATCCTATACCGCAAGAGGAAAGCTGTATTTAGTAGATCAGTTTATTCACGGTGATTTTCTCTTGAGTGACGGTTTTGTTGAGATGATTGGCAAATGCGTGATGTGCAAAGGCTGCACCGCCAACTGCCCGTCGGGCGTGAATACGTACCAGATTTTTCTGGAGATGCGGGAAGAGATTGTAAAAGAAAGAGGGCTGTCGTTCACCAAACAGTCTATTTTTCGGGCACTGCACTGGCGGAAGTTTTTTGATTTTGGTTTAACCTGCGGTTCCATATTTCAGCGTCTGATTTTTAAGCCGGCACCTGACGGGCACGGCCAGGTGGCTCGTGTGCCGCTGCCGATGGCTGGTTTTAACCAGCGTAGAATTATTCCGAACCTGCCGCGAAAGAGCCTGAAAAAAATTGTGCCGCTGGAATCAAAAGCCAGAGGCGAAGAAAAATATAAGGTCGGCTTTTTTACCGGCTGTATGATTAACTATGTCTACCCGCAAATCGGGCAGGATTTGATAGATGTGCTAAATCTGAACGGTGTGACAGTGATTACTCCAAAAGAGCAGCACTGCTGTGCCACCCCGCTGTTTACCTCCGGGGAAAAAGAAATTTCTTCTGATTTGATTCATAAAAATCTGGCGATTTTCAGCAAGCTGAATATTGATTATATTGTGACGGCCTGCGGGTCGGGCGGCCTGGCCTGGAAAGAAGAGTTTGCCAGAGTGCTGGGAGAGAACCATCCGGATTACAATCTGGCCCTGGAACTGGGTAAAAAGACAAAAGATATCAGCGAATTCCTGGTGATGATTGGCATTGACACCGATAATCTGCATCCATTGCAGAAAAAAATTACCTATCATGATTCCTGCCATCTGAACCGGGGGCAGAAGATAAACAAACAGCCGCGTCAGCTGCTGAAGGCCATTCCGGAAAGTACCTTTATTGAGATGGAAAAAGCGGACGGCTGCTGCGGTTCCGGCGGTTCGTTCAATCTGAAATATTATGAGCTGTCCCGTGACATTAATCGGCAGAAAACGGCGCATATTGCCGAAACAGGAGCTGATGTGGTGGCTGTGGGATGCCCGGCCTGCCTGATGCACATCAAAGACGGGCTGGCACAGGACGGCATTGCTGTTGAAACAAAACATGTGGCAGAGCTGCTGGCGGAAAGCTACGGCCTGCATCAGAACCGGAAGGAGGGATAACCATGAGCGAAACAAGCAGGCTGACCGAGGAAGTTCTGGATGGGCTGCGGGCTGCTGTGGGAGCGAAACATGTACACACGGCTGTGGAAAAACTGATGGTGTATTCCTTCGACAGCACCTTTCAGAATCATATGCCTGATGTGGTGGTAAAGCCGCACACAGTAGAGGAAGCTGCCGCGGTGGTGAAACTTGCAGCAAAGCATCAGATTCCGCTGACGGTGCGTGGTGCCGGTACCTGTTTATCCGGCGGCCCTGTGGCGCTGGATGGCGGTATTCTGATGGAGATGACCGCATTCAAACGGATTATTGAAATCAATGCGGAAGAGCGGTATGCGGTGGCAGAGCCGGGTGTTGTTACCAATGAACTCATTGCCGCTGCGGCAAAAAAAGGACTGTTCTATCCGCCGGACCCTTCCAGCAGCGGTATGTCTACGCTGGGCGGCAATGTGGCCGAATGTGCCGGCGGCGGCCGCGGTGTGAAATATGGCGTGACCCGGGACTATGTACTGGAACTGGAACTGATTCTGCCGGACGGTGAGATTATCACGGTTGGCAATAAAATAGACGGATTAACCGGCTGGCTGGACTTGCCGATGCTCTTTACCGGATCGGAGGGAACGCTGGCGATTATTACGCGTATCACCGTGCGTCTGCTGCCAAAACCGGAGGCGATTAAAACAGCGCTGGCCCAGTACGATGAACTGGACGCGGCAGCTCGTACGGTCAGTGCTATCATTAGTGCCGGTGTAGTGCCAACCACCATTGAGATTATGGACCAGATGACCATTCGTGCCGTGGAAAATTTTCTGCAGATCGGGCTGGATACCACAAAAGCAGCGTTTGTACTGCTGGAGGTGGACGGTGACAGCTGGGAAGTGGAACAGCAGCTGGAACAGGTGATTCGCATCTGCAAAGAAAACGGTGCCGTGGAAATTCAGGTAGCTCATAATGAAACAGAGCGGGCTGCATTGTGGAAAGCGCGCAAATCTATTTCCGGTGCCTGCGGGAAAATCAATCCGACCAAAATCGGAGAAGATATTGCAGTGCCGCCGGGCAATATTCCGAACATGATTCAGGCGGTCAAAGAAATCGCTGAAACATATAAGCTGAATATGGTGGTGTTTGGTCATGCCGGTGACGGCAATCTGCATCCGAACATCATGACTGACAAGCGCAATGCAGAAGAGATGGAACGGGTCAGCAAAGCCATTGATGAACTGTTTGCCAGAGCACTGGAGCTGGGCGGCACCTTATCCGGGGAACACGGCATCGGCTTTATGAAAGCGCCGTATCTGCTGCAGGAACTGGGCCGTGACGGCTATCTGGCGCAGAAAGCGGTGAAAGACAGCCTGGACCCGGCAGGATTTCTGAATCCGGGGAAAATCTTTATTGAGAAAGAACTGGAGGTGTGCCATGGCTGACAATCTGTTTTTACCGGTAAACCGGAAGGACATGGAGCACAGAGGCTGGGATGAACTGGACTTTGTGCTGGTCACTGGTGATGCCTATGTGGATCATCCCAGCTTTGGCACAGCGCTGGTGGGCCGGCTGCTGGAACATGAGGGCTTCCGGGTGGGGATTATCGCCCAGCCCGATTTCACCCGCTGTGAGAGTATGAAAACCTTTGGCCGGCCGCGATACGGGTTTATCGTGGCCAGCGGCAATATCGACTCCATGGTGAATCATTACACCGCAGCCAAAAAACCGCGCAGCAGCGATGCCTATTCGCCTGGCGGGCAGAAGGGTCTGCGGCCGGACAGGGCGGTAGATGTGTACTGCCGGCTGGTGCGCGAGGCTTATCCTGATGTACCGCTGATGATTGGCGGTGTGGAAGCCAGCCTGCGCCGGTTTGCCCATTATGATTACTGGGATGAAAACGTGCGCCCGTCCATTCTGGAAACCTCCGGTGCCGATCTGCTGATGTACGGCATGAGTGAACATCAGTTAAAAGAACTGGCGCACGGGTTTGAAAAGGGCTGGCCGCTGCATAAAATGAAACAGGTGCAGGGCACCTGCTACTGGAGCGATACGCTGCCGAAAAAAGGCGATTATATTGTATTGCCGAGCTATGAAGATGTAAAAAAAGACAAGAAGAAATTTGCTGAGGCATTTGCCGTTCAGAATAAAGAGCAGAATCCGTTTTTAGGCAAGATCCTAGTGCAGCCGCACGGTGACCGCTATCTGATTCAGCTGCCGCCGGCCAAACCGCTGAGCCAGCCGGAGATGGACGAATTATACAGGCTGCCGTTCCGGCGAACCTATCATCCGCGCTATGAGAAAGCGGGCGGAATTCCGGCGCTGCTGGAGGTGGAATTCAGTATCACGGATCACCGGGGCTGTTATGGCGGATGCACCTTCTGTGCCATCAACTTCCACCAGGGACGCATTATTCAGAATCGCAGCAAAGAATCCATTGTGGAAGAGGCGAAGCAGATGACACAGCTGCCGAATTTCAAAGGCTATATCCACGATGTGGGCGGGCCTACCGGAAACTTCCGCAACATGAGCTGTAAAAAACAGCTGAAGGTGGGGGCATGCAAGGAGCGTCAGTGTCTATTCCCGGATTTATGTCCAAATTTAGAGGTTGACCACAAAGAATATCTGGATATTCTGCGAACAGTGCGAAATCTGGATAAGGTGAAAAAAGTATTTATCCGTTCCGGTGTGCGCTTTGACTACATTATGGCGGACCCGGCCCCGGCTTTTTTTGATGAGATGTGTGAATATCATATCAGCGGGCTGTTAAAAGTAGCGCCGGAACATGTTTCCCCGCATGCGCTGCACTATATGGGGAAACCGCAGCGTCAGGTGTATGAGAAGTTTGTAAAACGTTATTTTGCCTACAACAAGCGGGTGGGAAAGGAACAGTATCTGGTTCCGTACTTTATGTCCAGTCATCCGGGCTGCACGCTGGAGGATGCGGTGATTCTGGCCGAATATATCCGCGATATCGGTTATAATCCGGAACAGGTGCAGGATTTTATTCCAACACCGGGCAGTATGGCAACAGCCATGTATTACAGCGGCTATGACCCGCGCACCATGGAGCCTGTGTATGTACCTCGCGACCCGCATGAAAAAGCTATGCAGCGTGCACTGATGCAGTATCGTAATCCGAAAAACTATGATCTGGTGCATGAAGCACTGGTGAAGGCCAATCGGCAGGATTTAATCGGCTATGGGCCAAAATGTCTGATTCGGCCTGCGAAGCCGAAAGTGAAAGCAGAGGGAGCCGGGCAGAAGAACAAACGAAATGCATCCGGCGCAGGGCAGAAGCAAAACTGGAATCAGAAACCGGCGAAGCCTGAAAAGACAGGTTCCGGAAAACGGGACACGCGTCCAGATAGCAGAAATCAGGAAAAATTCCGTACCGGAAAAGAAGGAACACGCAGGAATGGTGCGGGCAGTCAGAAACATGTGGCGAAAAAGACAAAAGGCTGAAGGAATCATTTTTGAGTAAAAAAATGAATCAAAAAATAATCTTTGAAAGATAGCGAAAGATAGCTTTCTTTTTGAAGCCGGATAGGTTACAATATAAGTTGAAATTTTTTTCTGGAGGCCGAAGAAACATGAGAAGTATGACAGGCTATGGCCGGGGCGAAGGCGACAACGGCGCCCTGAAAATTGTGGTTGAAGTAAAAGCAGTCAACCATCGTTACAGTGAAATCACAATCAAGCAGCCGAGAATGTTTCTGGCCCTTGAAGATAAAATGAAAAAGGTAATCGGTGAGTACATCGAGCGCGGCAAGGTGGATGTGTTTGTGCGCACACAGGAACTGGCCGATGCGGAAAAACCGGTGCAGATTGACCAGCAGAGAGCGCTGGCCTATCATCACGCTCTGCAGCAGCTGGCGGAAACCGTCGGCAGTAATTACACACCAGACCCGTACCGCCTGATGACCCTGCCGGATGTTATCCTCAAAGAGGAAAACGAGCCGGATGTGAAAGCATTGTGGCCGCTGATGGAGCAGGTGCTGCGTCAGGCAATGGAACATCATGTTGCTATGCGGGAGCAGGAAGGCGCACATATCGGGGAAAACCTGCGGGAAAAAGTGGCCGGTCTGCAGAATCTGGCAGCGCAGGTGAACGAACGCAGTCCGCAGATTTTAGTGGAATATAAAGAAAAACTGGAAGGCCGTATTGCAGAACTGTTGAGCAATTCTGCGGTGGACCCGGAACGGCTTGCACAGGAAGTGGCTTACTTTGCAGAAAAAAGCTGTATCGATGAAGAACTGGTACGTCTGCAGAGCCATTTTGAACAGTTTTACATCATTGCAGCCCAGAATGGCAGCATTGGCCGCAAACTGGATTTCCTGATTCAAGAGATGAACCGGGAAACCAATACCATCGGTTCCAAGGCCAATGACCTGGAAACAGGCCGCCTGGTGGTAGAGATGAAGAGTGAACTGGAGAAAGTCAGAGAACAGGTACAGAACATCGAGTAATCTCCGGGGGAGGTATGTGTGATGCACCAGTTTATGAGCATCGGATTTGACAATATGGTGTCGGTAGACAAGGTGGTAGCCATTGTGTCGCCGGAGAGTGCGCCGGTGAAACGGCTTGTGCAGGAGGCAAAAGAGGCAGGAACGGTCATTGACGTGACCCACGGCCGCAAAACGAGAGCTGTGGTATTTACCGACAGCCAGTATATTCTGCTGTCGGCCATTCAGCCTGAAACACTGACAGGCCGGCTGGATACAGAATAAATACAGGAATATAACGTTAAAATGCAATACAGCAGGCAATAATGATAGAGGTGAATGCTATGGAGCAGGAAACAAAACGCGGAATACTGGTGGTTCTGTCCGGCCCGTCCGGTACAGGGAAAGGCACGGTCTGCGGTGTGGTGCGCAGCCATCTGGGCGATGCCGTTCGCTATTCGATTTCGGCAACCACAAGAAAGCCTCGCGCCGGCGAAGAACACGGCCGTGAGTATTTCTTTTTCAGCAAAGAGAAATTTGAAGCGCTGCGTGACCAGAACGGGTTTCTGGAATGGGCGCAGGTTTATGACAACTACTATGGCACACCTCGTGCTTTTGTAGAAGAGGTGCTGGCTTCCGGCAAAGACTGCATTCTGGAGATTGACCCGCAGGGTGCGCTGCAGGTGCGGAAAGCCGCCGATGAAGCAGTGCTGGTGTTTATTGCGCCGCCATCGCTGGAGGAATTGCGCAGCCGTTTAACCGGCCGCGGAACCGAATCGGCAGAAGAAGTGGAAAAACGGTTGAGCTGCGCAGAAAGTGAGCTGGCTTACCGTGATAAATATGATTACATCATCATTAACGATGATGTGGAGAAAGCCGCTGCAAAAATGGAGGCCGTCTTACTGGCAGAAAAATGCCGCAGCGCGCGCAATCTGGATTTAAAATAAGTCAAATAGAACATGGAGGTCTTAACATGGTAGAACCGACAATTGACAAATTATTAACAAAAGCAGACAGCAAATATTCTCTGGTTTGTGCAGCAGCAAAACGGGCGAGAGAAATTGTTGACGGTGCGGAACCGCTGAACAGCGGCGACGCAAAAAAACCTGTCACTATGGCGCTGCAGGAAATCGGCGAAGATAAGATTTCTTACGAACAGACAACAGAAGGCATTAAATAAATGGCAAATGTAATTGTAGGAGTAACCGGCGGAATTGCCGCCTACAAAGCAGCCGAACTGGTCAGTCTGCTTGGTAAGCAGGGGCATGCTGTGCGCTGTATCATGACCGATGCGGCACAGCAGTTTATCACACCGCTGACATTGCAGACATTATCCGGCAATCCGGTGTACACCAGTCTGTTTCAGATACAGGAAAGCCCTGAATGGCAGGTAGAGCATATCGGCCTGGCGCGCTGGGCGGACTGTATGCTGATTGTGCCTGCCACTGCCGATTTTATCGGTAAAGTGGCTCATGGCTTTGCCGATGATTTGCTGTCCACCTGTGTGATGGCGGCAACGGCTCCGGTGTTTTTTGCACCGGCCATGAATGACCAGATGTATGCCAATCCGCTGGTACAGCGCAATATCGCAATACTGCGGGATGCAGGCTATGGTTTTATTGACCCGGTAGAGGGAAATCTGGCATGCGGTACTTCCGGCAAGGGAAAAATGGCAAGTCCGCAGCAGATTGCTGCTGTGCTGGAAACCTTGCGGAAGCAGGATCTGCAGGGTATGCGCATTGTGGTGACGGCAGGGCCTACCCGGGAAGCAGTTGACCCGGTGCGGTACATAACCAACCACAGCAGCGGGAAAATGGGCTATGCCATTGCCCGTCAGGCCGCCAACCGCGGTGCAGATGTGGTGCTGGTGAGCGGTCCGTCCAGTCAGGCGGTACCGGCTAATGTTACCGTGGTTCCGGTGCAGTCGGCGCGGGACATGTTTGCGGCCGTGCAGGAACAGTACAGCAGTGCCGATGTTGTTATCAAGGCGGCAGCTGTGGCTGACTACCGGCCAAAAACAGCAGCAGCGCAGAAAATTAAAAAATCTGACGGCGATATGGTGCTGGAGCTGGAGCGTAACCCTGACATTCTGGCATGGCTGGGGGAACACAAGCAGAACCAGATTCTGATGGGCTTTGCCGCAGAAACCAATGATGTGCAGCAGAATGCGCTCGGCAAATTGCAGCGGAAACATCTGGACTTTATTGCAGCAAACGATGTAACCCAGCAGCACAGTGGATTTGGCAAAGATACCAACCAGATTACCGTATACGGCGCTGACGGCAGTGTAACAGCATTACCGGTGCTGGCGAAAGAGGATGCGGCGGACCGTCTGCTTGATCTGGTATTGCAGTTATATCAGGCGAGAAACAAGTAATTATTTTTCAAATGAAAAGATATCATTTACACAAGGAGTTGTGAACGAATGCGTAAATTATTCACTTCTGAATCTGTAACAGAAGGGCATCCAGATAAAATGGCAGACCAGATTTCCGATGCGATTCTGGATGCAATTATGGAAAAAGACCCGATGGCTCGTGTAGCCTGCGAAACATTCTTAACCACCGGTATGGCTCTGATTGCCGGTGAAATCAGCACCACCTGCTATGTGGACATGCCTAAAATTGTGCGGGAAACCATCAGAGAAATCGGTTACACCAATGCAACCTACGGTTTTGACTGCAACACCAGTGCAGTTCTGACTTCCATTGACGAACAGTCTCCGGATATTGCGATGGGCGTTGATGTTGCGCTGGAAGCAAGAGATGGTGATATGGATGAAGCGGATGCAATCGGTGCCGGCGACCAGGGCATGATGTTTGGTTATGCAACCAATGAAACAGAAAGCTACATGCCGCTGCCTGTTTATCTGGCACACGGTTTAACCAGACGCCTGACCGAACTGCGTAAATCCGGTGAAATCGCTTATTTACTGCCGGACGGGAAATCTCAGGTTACAGTAGAATATGAAGATGAAAAACCGGTTCGCGTAGACGCAGTGGTTATTTCCACTCAGCATAAAGGCGAAGCAACACTGGAACAGATTCGTGAAGATGTGATTGAAAAAGTAATTAAACCGGTAATTCCGGCTGAATTCCTGGATAAAAATACAAAATATTTCATCAATCCTACCGGCCGTTTCGTAATCGGCGGTCCGCAGGGTGATACCGGCTTAACCGGCCGTAAAATTATTGTAGATACCTACGGCGGTATGGCGCGTCACGGCGGCGGTGCGTTCTCCGGGAAAGACTGTACAAAAGTTGACCGTTCCGGTGCGTATGCTGCCCGTTACGTTGCAAAAAATATCGTAGCAGCAGGGCTTGCAGACCGCTGCGAAGTGCAGCTGGCTTATGCCATCGGTGTGGCACAGCCTGTATCTGTACTGGTAGATACCTTCGGCACCAACAAAGTGGATGAAGAAAAAATCGCGAAAGCAGTGCTGGAAAACTTTGACCTGCGTCCAGCAGGCATCATTCGTGAACTGGACCTGCGCCGTCCAATCTACAAACAGACGGCTGCCTATGGTCACTTTGGCCGCACCGATTTAGACCTGCCATGGGAAAAATTAGACAAAGTGGAAGTTCTGAAAAAAGCAGTTGCTGAATAAGAAGAACAAACTGCATATTGCATAAAAAGATAAGCCGTTATGCCAGTAATACTGGTATAGCGGTTTTTTATATGGTTCTGTTGAGGTGTTAGTGAGTATGTTGATTATGTTAGGTCGTAAAATTTTCTGTCTAATAGATTGACTATGCAATGCAAAATACATACAATATAAGTGTAATAGTAAAGAAGGGGGTTGACAAACATGGCTACTACTAATTTCAGCGTCCGTATGGACAGCGATATTAAGAAACAGTGCGAAGCGATGTATGGTGAATTAGGCATTAACCTTACCACCGCTATCAATGTGTTTCTCCGCCAGTCTCTTCGTGTCGGCGGTTTTCCTTTTGATGTTCGCATAGAGCAGCCGAATAAGGAGACGATTGCAGCAATGTTGGAAGCAGAACGCATTGCCCGTGATCCGTCTGTAAAACGTTACTCTGATGTAGATGAAGCGCTGAGGGCGTTGAAAGAATGAACAAACATTTAGACATCGTTTGGACAAATCAGTTCAAGAAAGATTATAAATTGGCAATGAAGCGCCATCTGGACATTGATCTCCTTGATGACATCATTCGCAAACTGGCAAGCGGCGAACAGCTTTCAGAGCAAAACAAAGACCATGCATTGACCGGGAACTGGGTCGGACACCGTGAGTGCCACATTCAGCCAGATTGGTTATTGATTTATCGGATTGAGAACGATTTGCTCGTATTAACATTATCCAGAACGGGAACGCACAGCGATCTGTTCGGAAGGTAAGATGAGACACTCGGTTTTGCCGGGAGTCTCATCCTTTTTTATGTATTTTCGATTTTGCGGGGCATGTTAACCCTGATGCGCTGTCTGATTTTTTGTAATTCCCTGTTTTCTATGTTATAATAAAATATTACCGCATTTTGCAAATGATTTGTTTACATAGAGGATGAATGGAGATGATGCGTGATGCTGATGCAACTGCTGACGGAAACACTGTTCGGTGCATTGACTGGCTATATGACCAACGATACAGCGATTCGCAGCCTGTTTAAGCCGGGCGGCGTGATTGAACAGACACGGGATGATTTTGCAAAGGAAGCCGGTTTGCTGCTGGAGGATCAGGTATTGACCAGAGCTGTGCTGGAAAAACAGCTGGCGCTGCCGGAGGTACAGCAGACACTGGCGGAGGCGCTGGACGATTTTTTGCAGCAACAGCTGCCGCAGGCGCTGGAACATCAGAAACTGGATGATCTCCCGGATTATGCAGAAATCACCGCTTTCCTGAAGGACTTGCTGGTGCAGTTTCTGCATCAGGAAAAAGAGCAGATTTTACTGCTGCTGAAAAAATATCTGCCGGTGGAACGCCTGTTAACAGAACAGCAGTGTCAGCAGATCAGCGGTCAGCTGGAAACCATTCTGCTGGATACCTTACAGCAGGAGGCTTTTGCCGTACGATTCTGGAATGGATGGCAGAAAGCGCGCGGTCAGCAGTCGCTGGAGCAGCTGGGACTGGGCGCTTTCTGTGATACTGTGCTGAACAATGCGGCTGTGCTGAGCCGGCAGTGGCCGCAGCAGATTTGCCTGCAGTATGGAGAGGTGCTGCATCAGCTGCTGCAGCACAGTATTCAGAAGATAGAACTGCGTCCGGTATTACTGGAACTGGACGGTGCAATGGAACAGTACACATTGCGCCAGTATCTGGCCTGTGATGAAAAAGAACTGGCACTGCTGGTACAAAACCTGCTGGCATCGGAGGAAGGGCAGGCTTTTCTGGCCTATGTGGCAGAACAGACCATTCTTGCTTTGGAAACCATTGATGTACCGGCGGCGGAGATTGTGCCGGAAGGTTTACTGGAAGAGCTGACCCCACTTTTGCAGCAGCAGATTCCGCTGGTGATGGAACGGGTGATGGACTGGCTGCAGCGGAATGAAACCTCGGTCAATGCCATGCTGGAAGATGCCATCGACGAGATTGCAGGCGAAATTGGCGGCATGAAAGGCATGCTGCTGGAACAACTGAAAGAAACGGTTCTGGCCCAGGTGCTGGAACAGAGCAGTCTGGTGGATTTGCTGCAGCAGAGTGTGCTGAATGAGCAGACCAGCCATGAAGCAGTTGTGCTGCTGATGCAGCGTATCCGGGAACAGCTCACGGAGCAGAAGCTGGGGGAACTGGTTCAGAAGTTAAATGAAAAACAGGCGCTGCAAAAAGTCGTGCAGACATTACTGACAGATAATCTGCAGCGGATGGTGGAGAAGTCTGGCGAAGCGTGGGCGGCAGCCCTGCTGGACTGGAAGCCGGGTTCGCTGAAGCTGGCGGAGCATCAGCAGCAGATAGAACTGCTGCTGGCTGATATTGTGGTGCGCAGCATGGATAAACTGGATTTATCCGCGTTCCTTTTCAAACAGAGGGATAGCTTGCAACAAACGACTGTATCGCAGTTTCTGCAGCTGGATGAAACCAGGCTGCATACTGTAGTGGAACAGGCGGTGCGGCAGGGCTGCAGCTATCTGGCTGACAAACTGCCGCAGGCTTCGTCCGATGCTGTTTACCGGCCGCTGTACACAGCGCTGGAACAGATGCTGATGCAGCGCGGGCAGCAGTGGCTTGGCAGTATGGCGGCAGACAATACACTGAGCGATTTGCTGGCCTTTGCTCAGGGCTGGATAAAAACACAGCAGCCGCAGCTGGTGCAATTGCTGTCGCAGACCGGTCTGGACAAGATGCAGGGACAGCTGAGCAGACTGGCAGAAGAACAGATTCAGCGGCTGAGCAATGAAGAGATGTTAAAGCTGGTAGAAGATTTGATGGGTCAGGAATTTCAGCCGTTAAATTATCTGGGTGCCGGTATGGGGGCTGTGGCTGGCGCTACTGTTGGCACTGCATTATCGGCGGCACTTCCTGTGACGGCTGCTGCAAGCCCTGCGGTGATTGCCAGTGTGCTGGCCGGGAAGTCGGCTGTGTTTGGTGCGGTCGGCTACAGCACGAACTGTGTAGCTGTAAAAGGATTATTCTGGCCGTATGAGCCGGTGGGCGGCATTGAGATGATGCAGGGTGTGATTCCAAAACAGAAGGCGCGGTTCGCCCGCAGTATGGGTCATCTGGTGGACCGCTATGTCATCAATGAGACCATATTAAGCGAAATGCTGCAGAAGTTAGCGCCGGAACTGCAATCGCTCGGCAATGCACTGGCAGCCGATGAACAGGTGATGCAGATGGTATCCGCAGAGCTGGCAATCCGCCGACAGACCATTGTACAGCCGCTGCTGCAGTGGCTGAAACAGAACGGAGAACAGAGCACGCACATGATGCTAGAGCGGTTTGGCGGTATGCCCTTTGCTTTTCTGCGCAGCAGTCAGTCCGATGGATTGCAGCCTGAACAGCAGATATTGCCGATGCTGGAACAGTGGCTGAACCGGCAGATACACCGTGATGTGTACTTAAACAGCATCGTATCGGCAGAACAGTTCTGGCATATGGCACGGCGGTTTATAACTGCCCAGTCGGTGCCGGATTTAAAGGCAGCAGGCCATGCGCTTTTGCACAGTGATAAAACAGTGCAGCAGCTACTGCATGCAGAAACACAGCATCTGCGGAGGAATATACAAAATCAGTTAGAGGGGTGGATGAGCCAGAAAGAGCACAGCAATCATGTGGCGAAACTGGCAGGCCGATTCCTGTCGGCGGAACGGATCAAACAATGGCTGGAACACAGCAGCGGAAACTGGGTGGAACAGAACCTGTCCAGCTTATTCCGCATGGCGGAGCAGGCATTGCTGCAGATACTGCAGAACAAACAGGAGCACATCACGGCTGCGGTGCAGACCGCCATCTTAAACCGTATGGGGCTCATGCAGCGGATGGGATATGCGATGATGGATGGGGATATCATTGTGGCACAGGTGGCAGAGCGGGTACTGCATCAGAAACTGCCGATTTTCCTGTCGGTAAAAAGCAGAGAGCTGCAGGGCCTGTTTCAGGTATGCTGGGAGGAACATCTGTTTCCAGCAGTTTTACAGGTACCGGTCGACCAGAAGCAGATGGCACATGTGCTGGAAACCTTGCTGGAACAGCCGGTGGTGCATCAGTGTGCGGGCCGCATTGCAGGACAGGCTGCAGAACAGATCAGCCGCCAGCCGATTGCAGCATGGGGCCGTCTGATTCAGATAGACGGGCTGCTGGAACGTGTCCAGATTCAACTGGGGTTTCAGTGGCAGCGCAATGCGGAAGCTGCTGTTCAGAGCTGGCAGCCGCTGGTGCAGAATATTTATGACGAAACGATTGGTATCATTACACTGCGTCAGTTAACGCGAGGCTGTATGGAAACCATTCCGCTGCAGCAGATGGTTCCGTATGACCAGCTATCTGATTTGCTGCGCGGCTTCCAGCTGCGGCTGCTGGAAAATATAGCGATTACACGGCCGCAGCAGTGGCTGTGCTGGCCGGATACGGCAGAAGCCCTGGAACAGGCGGTACATGAGATTTTACTGGACGACAACGCAGAACAATGGATGCAGTATGAAGCCGAACTGCTGATTCTGCAGCTGGCGGAACAGTGGCCGCGGTTACTGCCGCAAGAGAGCCGCAATGTACTGATGCAGCCGGTGATGCAGGCTGTGTTTGCAACAGCGGAAACCTATGGCACCAGACTGCTGCAGGCGATGGACTTATCCCGTCTGACCGAGGTGCAGCTGATTGCCATGGACAGTGCTCATCTGGAACGGGTGGTGCGCGGCTTTGCCGGCCATTATCTGGTGCATATTGAGAACAGAGGCTGGATGGGGGCTGTGTTTGCGCTGCCCGGTATGCTGATTTATTTACTCTAGGGAGGTTGCTATGAAGATTTTTCATATATCAGATTTGCACATAGGAAAACAGCTGCACTACTATAATCTGAGAGAAGAGCAGGAAGATATGTTAGAAAAAATCATTCTGGCAGCGGAAGCGCATGAACCGGATGTTATGGTGATTGCCGGTGATATTTATGATAAATCGGCGCCGTCGGCCGAGGCCTATGAAATTTTTAACCAGTTTCTGAACCGGCTGACCAGACTGCCAAAACCGATGCCGGTACTGCTGATTGCCGGCAATCATGACAATGCCTCCCGGCTGAGCTATGCCAGTGCATTTCTGGAGAAAAGCCGGATTTATATTTCTGCGAAAGCGCCGGGGCAGGAGGAATATCTGAAAAAAATCACAGTACAGGATGCGTACGGAGATGTGAATTTTTATCTGCTGCCGTTTATTCGTCCCCGTGATGTGCGGCAGTTATTTGAGGAAGGCGTGGTTACCAGTTACGATACAGCCGTAGCGGCGGTACTGAACCGGGAAACCATTGATGATACAAAGCGCAATGTGCTGGTTGCCCATCAGTTTTTTGTGGCTGGTACAGCAGAGCCGGAACGGTGTGACTCGGAACAGAATTATATTGCGGTGGGCGGTATTGACAGCGTGGATATCTGCCATGTGCAGAACTTTGATTATGTGGCGCTGGGGCATATTCACGGTGCACAGAAGATGGGCGCAGAGCATATTCGCTACAGCGGTACACCGCTGAAATATTCGGTGAGTGAGGCGCGGCATCAGAAAGGCATCACTATGGTTACCCTGCAGGAAAAAGGTGTGCCGTTACAGATAGAGCAGCTTCCGCTGACGCCGCTGCATGATGTCAGAAAGCTGGAGGGCACGCTGGAAGAGCTGCTGCATCTGGATCATGCGCCGCTGGAGGATTATGTCAGCATTACGCTGAAGGATGAAGACGGGCTGTATCGCCCGAAAGACCAGCTGGAGGAGCGGTATCGCAGAATTCTGGAAGTGCGGCTGGATAACACGCGCATCCGGCATAAGCTGGCACATACCATGTCCAGTGAGGAGCATCTGACACCGTTTGAGGCCTTTCAGGCGTTTTATCAGGAGATGAACGGCCAGCCCATGAGCGAGGAAGAGGCCCGCGTGATTGCCGATGTGATTGAAACAGCAAAGGAGATGGTGTAGGTGAAACCGATTTATCTGAACATGCAGGCATTTGGTTCTTACCAGCAGGCCCGTATTGATTTCACCCAGGTGCAGAACGGCCTGTTTCTGATTACCGGTGATACCGGTGCCGGCAAAACCACCATCTTTGATGCCATTACCTTTGCCCTGTTTGATGAAACCAGCGGCGGAAAACGCAGCGGCGAGATGATGCGCAGCCAGTATGCGCGGCAGGACCTGATTACAGAAGTGGAATTTCAGTTTCTGTACTATGACCAGATTTACACTGTGATTCGGCGGCCGAAGCAGGAGAAATATAAAGCAAAAACAGATGCAGACGGAAATACCGTATATGAGAAAAACAAAACACCGCTGGGGCCCGATGTGGAACTGATTCTGCCTGATGGCACCAGCTATCCCGGCAAAAAAACAGAGACCGATAAAAAAATCCGGGAGATTATCGGGCTGGATGCCTCCCAGTTTACCCAGATCGCCATGCTGGCACAGGGTGAGTTTATGAAGCTGCTGCAGGCAACGTCCAAAGAGCGCATGGAGATTTTTGCGAAAATTTTTGATACGCGCGTGTATCGGTATATGGAGCAGGAACTGCAGGAGCGTGCCAAAGAAAGCAGCATTGCGCTGAAACGCAATGAAGAAGCCATTCAGATGGAACTGCAGCGGCTGCGGCTGATGGAAAACAGTGCGTATGCTGAACAGTTTGAAACACACACCTGTTTCCGCGCATCGGCAAAGGCTGATGAGGTGACAGCGTATATCTCTCAGCTGATTGCAGAGGCAGAAGAAAACCGGCAGGCATTAAGCCGGCAGGAAACCATTGACCAGAAAGCCTGTGACCAGCTGCAGAAAACGCTAAATGATGCCGAAACCTTTAATGCCATCTGGGAAAAATACCAGGGCTTTCTGCAGATAAAACAGAATCTGGATGACAGGCGAGGCGAAATGGAACGACTGCAGCAGAAAGCAGCGCTGGGCAAAAAGGCCGACCTGGTACAGCAGAAAGAAGCGGCTTATCTGGATCGCAAACAGGAAACAGAAACCTGTCAGACGGAACTGCGTGCTATGCAGACTGCCATTGATACCCTGGAAAACGCGCGAAAGGCGCAGGAGCCTGCTGCCGCAGAGAAAAAAGCACAGTATGAACAGCAGCAGCCGGACTTTAACAGCAGAATTGCCCGAATTGAGGCAGCCTACCCGCAGTATCAGGCATATGAAACAGCAGTGACCCGGCAGGCGCAGATGCAGAACATCTGTGACACGCTGCAGAAAACCTGGCAGGACGGGGAAACACTGCTTGCCGGGAAGATGCAGCAGAAACAGACAACTGTGCAGCGCAAGGAAGAACTGGAACAGAAGCAGGAGCATGTGGAAGTGCTGGATGGCGAACTGAAACGGTGCAGTGAACTGCTATCGGAATTTGAAAACCTGATAGCGGATATGAAACAGCTGGAAGCAGCCAGAATCAGCGGGCAGAAACTGCGCATTCTCGCCAATGAGGCAGAGAACATGAAACAGCGGCAGGAAGAAGCCTATAATCAGCTGTATCAGCAGTTTCTGGACAGTCAGGCGGCCATTCTGGCCCAGAGCCTGGAAGAGGGGCAGCCCTGCCCGGTGTGCGGTTCCCGGCACCATGAGCCGGTATCTCACACAGCAAACACGCTGGTGGAGAGCAGCACCCTGAAAGCGGCACAGAACAAACTGGAGCAGGCAAGAGAAGAAGCACAGAAGGCAAAGAGCAACTTACAGCAGGCAATCAGTGACTATAAAGCACAGGAAAAAGAAGTGCTGAAAAACGGCCAGAAGTACTACGATGTGTCATTCCGCTTACCCGCAGTTTCTATACAGGATGTGGAGGCGAAAAAATCTGCCGCTGCCGAAGAGAAAAAACAGCTGCAGGTTAGAAGAACTGCGGCAGAGAAAACACAGCAGGCGTTAAAGAAACTCGCAGAAACCCTGACAGCACTGGAACAGGAAATCGGGCAGAAAACCACAGAACAGCAGGCACTGTATCAGAAGCTGCAGGATGAAAAAGTGAAACTGGCAGGTTATGCAACAACTGTGGAAACGCTGAAAGGGCAGCTGCAGTACAGCACAGAGACGGATGCACGCACTGCGGCAGATAAGCTGAAACAGCAGCTGCAGCAGCTGAAAACCGGCTGGGAGACAGAAGAAACAAAGCTGCAGAATATTGTGCATCAGCTGCAGGAAAAACGGGGCGCGCAGCAGATGCAGCAGAACACGCTGACTAGCCTGACGGAAAAACAGAATGCCGCGTATCAGATGTTTGTACAGACCATGCAGGCGCAGGGCTTTATAACAGAAGGCGCTTACCGTGACAGCCGGATGCCACTGGCTGAACTGGAAGCTGCCGAAGCGATGCTGGAACAGTACCAGAATCAGATACGGGAAAACCATGCACAGATTCGCACCGTGGAAGACGAAGTGAAAGGGAAAGAAAAACAGGATACGCAGAGCTATCAGGCAAAACTGCAGGAACTGCAGGTGCAGATGAAGCAGAACCGGGACACAGCAACGCTGCTGTTCAGCCAGATAGAGAATAACCGGGATGTACATCATAAGGTACAGAACCTGTACCGAAGCAGAGAAACCATGCTGCGGGAAAACAGCATTCTCAGAAATCTGGATGCCACAGCTAACGGAAAATTAAGCGGAAAACATCTGAAATTTCAGACTTATATCCAGCGCAGATATTTTCAGCAGATTGTGGACAACGCCAACAAACGGCTGTATGTGATGAGCGGCGGCCAGTTTATTCTGCAGTGCCGCGATACAGAAGATTTAGCCAGTCAGGGATTTGTAGGGCTTGATCTGGATGTGTACAGCATTGTGAACGACCAGAGCCGCGATGTGAAAACATTATCCGGCGGCGAATCCTTTATGGCAGCCCTTTCCCTGGCGCTGGGCATGGCCGATATGATTCAGAATACAGCCAGCAGCGTGCACATTGACACCATGTTTATTGATGAAGGGTTCGGCTCCCTCAGCGAAGAAACCCGCAACCAGGCCATTGCCATTTTAAATGAGCTGTCCGGCGGGAAACGGCTGGTGGGCATTATCTCTCACGTTACCGAACTGAAACATCAGATTGACCGGAAACTGGTAGTCACCAAAACCGAAAAAGGCAGCAAAGCCGCGTGGGAGATATTGTAACAGAATAAAAACAGTGATAGAAATAAATGAAAATCCCTTTGAAACGGGGGATATTTGTTGTTTTCATTTGTAGAAATCTATGATAGAATATACAATAAATAGTGTCCGAAAAAGTATACCTTTTTGGACACTAGAAAATGGAAATAAAAAAGTGGATATATAGGGAATGAACCCTGTATATCCACTAGATATAGTGAGTTAGCTGTGAAATTTGCTGGAAAAAAATAGTGTGCAGAAAAGTATACCTTTTTGGACACTTTTGAATTTATCGAGGTGATGGGTTTGAAGCAGAAAAAACAGCCGGTGTGCTCTATTATTTTGCCGGTGTATAACAGTGAACGATATTTAAACCGCACTATCACATCGGTATTACAGCAGACCATGCCGGATTTTGAACTGCTGGCTATTGATGACTGCTCCACCGATAACAGCCTGCAAATGCTGTACCGCTGGGCAGAAAAAGACAGCCGTATTCAGGTAATAAGAAACCAGAAAAATCAGGGTGTGGCTGATACACGCAATAGAGGTATTCATCTGGCTCAGGGCCAGCATATTGCCTTTTTAGACAGTGATGATGGCTGGCATAATGATAAACTGCATCAGCAGATTGCCTGGATGGAACAGCAGCAGTGTGATTTCAGCTGTACTGCTTATGAAATGGTGAATGATGATGGACAGCATATTAAAACACGTATGATGCGCCATCAGAAAATTATGATGGAAGATTTATTAAAAGAAAACTATATTTGCTGCTCTTCCGCAGTGATTCGCAGCGAAGTTGCCAGGGCGCATACCATGGATGGTACATATAATCATGAGGATTATGTGTACTGGCTGGAACTGCTACAGAGCGGAGCAAAAGGCTGTGTGCTGAACCAGTGTTTAACCCGTTATCGATTAGCGCAAACAGGACGTTCCGCAAATAAATGGAAAGCAGCGCAGGGCAGATGGGAAGTTTATCGGCGTTATCTGGGATATGGCATGCTGCGTTCCGGATGGTACTTTGTGCAGTATGCGGTGAATGGATGGAAGAAGTATCGTAAGGGGAAATAATATGTGCAAAGTAAGTGTTCTGGTACCGGTTTATAATGTGGAGAAATATCTGCCGAAATGTCTGGACAGCATTCTTGCACAGACTCTGCGGGATATTGAGATTATTTGCATAGATGATGGTTCAACAGACAGTTCTGGTAGAATTTTAGATCATTACGCTGCAAAGGATCAGCGTGTTCACGTGGTTCATAAAGAAAACGGCGGTTATGGGAAAGCAATGAATACCGGTTTGCAAATGGCACAGGGGGAATATATCGGTGTTGTGGAATCCGATGATTTTGCGGCCCCGGATTTGTATGAAAAACTGTATCAGACAGCTGTACATTATCAGGCACAGATTGTGAAAAGCAATTTCTATCGTTACTGGTCGAAACCAAAAGAAAAAACAAAAGCAGAACCGGTATTAAAAAATCTCCCGTACAATCAGGTAATTCATCCATGGGCATATCAGAGATTATTCCGTATTCAGCCAAGTATTTGGTCTGGTATATATAAACGGACATTTTTAATGGATAACCAGATTTCTTTTCTGGAAACACCGGGAGCGGCTTATCAGGATACTTCGTTCACATTTAAAGTATTTGCTGCTGCTGAACGGGTAGTATTGTTACCGGATGCGTTGCTGTATTACCGGCAGGACAATGAGAACTCCTCGGTGCATTCTGCTGGAAAGGCATCCTTTATCCGGAAGGAATATCAGGCAATTAATTCTTTTTTAAACCAGAAAAAAGCATACAGCGTATTACATAAAATAAGAAATGAGGCGATGTTCCATACCTACTTATGGAATTATGTGCGGCTGAAACCGGAGTTGTGTGAAGATTTCCTGATTCAGATGCAGCAGGATTTTAACCAGTTGCAGCACAGCGGCCAGATGCAGATGGCGGAGTTTTCAAAAACGGATGCGCGTATGCTCCAAATGATTTTAGAACAGCCGCAGCAGTTCTGGAAGCGGGAACAGGTGATTCTACCGTTTCGTCAGAAACTGCCGAACAAAGTGTATCGTGCTTTATTAATCGGCAGAATCGCTGGATTAACCTGTATGGTACAGGCAGTGATAAAAAGATTACTTAGAAAGTAAGTGACAAAAACTTGAATTTAATCAATTTATATAAACGACACAAATTTGTGTTTACCGAACTGGTAAAACGAGATTTTAAAAAGAAATACAAGCGCAGTTTTTTAGGTGTGCTTTGGAGTATGCTGGCACCGTTATTTACCTTACTGGTATTAAATTTTGTATTTGGCACATTTTTTGGCCGTACGCAGGAGTATTACACCATTTATCTGTTTTCCGGATGGCTGATTTTTCAATACTATAACGATGCCACCAATGGAGCCATGAACTCGTTAATGGCCAATGCCAGCATTTTTTCAAAGGTGAAAGTGCCGAAGTATATGTTTCTGTTTTCCCGAGTGGCATCCAGCAGTATTAATTTCTTTTTAACCTTGGTGATTTATGCTGTGTTTATTGTGGCTTACGGGCTGCCGATTACCTGGAAATTCATTACACTGTTATATCCAATAGCATGTATGTTTCTACTGATTTTAGGTATCGGGCTGATTTTATCGGCATTATTTGTGTTCTTTCGGGATGTGCAGTATTTATACGGTGTATTCAGTACAGCATTGATGTATGCCACCCCGATTTTTTATACTACTGACATTTTAGGTGATAAGCAGTGGATTTTTTATCTGAATCCTTTGTACTACTATGTGACTTATTTTCGCAGTGTGGTGATTGATGGTGTGATTCCTTCCATAGAATTTCACGGTGTTATGCTGGCAGTATCTCTGCTGCTGTTTGGTATTGGCTGCTGGATGTACAAAAAATACAATTACAAATTCCTGTATTATGTATAGGAGATAAAACAATGATAGATGTAAATAACGTATCCGTGCGCTACATTATGGGCGACTTTAAGGATATTGGCATAAAAGAATATTTGATAAAAAAAGCAAAAGGCCAGATGATGGTAAAAGAATTCTGGGCGTTGCGCGATGTGAGTTTTCATGTGGAAAAGGGAACACTGCTGGGCATTATTGGTTCCAACGGTTCCGGAAAGTCCACCATTTTAAAAGTGTTGGCCGGTATTATGCCACCAACCAAAGGCAGCATTACTGCTAATGGTTCCGTTGCGGCTTTGCTGGAACTGGGTGCCGGGTTTGATGGTGATTTAACGGTAAAAGAGAACGTGTATCTGCGAGGGGCATTATTAGGCTATACCAGAGAATTTGTAGATAATGAATATGAGAATATCATTGAGTTTTCCGAACTGAGAGAGTTTGAAGATGCAGCGTTTAAAAAATTATCCAGCGGGATGAAAAGCAAACTGGCCTTTTCGTTAGCCAGCAGAGTGAACCCGGACATTCTGGTGTTAGATGAAGTATTGTCTGTGGGTGACATCAGGTTTCGTAAAAAAAGTGAAAACCGAATGCGAGAAATGATGAGCGGCGGGACTACCACCATTCTGGTATCCCATTCCATGGCACAGATTCGGGAAATGTGTACCCAGGTGGTATGGCTGGAAAAAGGCGAGATGCGTGGTATTGGCGATACAAAAACGATGTGTGATATGTATGAGAAATATATGAAAAAGTAAAGGTGATAATAATGCATTATGATTATTTGATAGTTGGTGCAGGTTTATATGGAGCGGTATTTGCTTACGAAGCAAATAAACGGGGCAAGAAATGTCTTGTAATTGATCGTCGTAATCATGTTGGTGGAAATATTTATACGGAAAATATTGAAGACATTAATGTGCATAGATATGGGGCTCATATTTTTCATACCAGTGACAAAGCAGTTTGGGACTATGTGAATCAGTTTGCAGAGTTTAATCACTATGTGAATTCTCCAATTGCTGTTTATAAAGATGAACTGTACAATATGCCATTTAATATGAATACTTTTAGTAAAATGTGGGGGATTCGTACACCGCAGGAAGCTAAAATGAAAATTGCTGATCAGATTGCTGAACTCAATATAACAGAACCGCAGAATTTAGAAGAACAGGCGCTTTCTCTGGTTGGAACAGACATTTATCAGAAACTGGTAAAAGGCTATACAGAAAAACAATGGGGCAGAAATTGTAAAGAACTGCCATCGTTTATTATTAAGCGTTTACCAGTACGTTTTACGTATGATAACAATTATTTTAATGATCGGTATCAAGGCATTCCAATTGGTGGCTATACAGCAATTATTGAAAAAATGCTGAATGGTATTGATGTAAAACTCTCTACTGATTATTTTGATTTTATTAAAGATAATCCTGAAATTGCAGCAAAAACGGTATTTACCGGTATGATTGACGAATTTTTTGATTACCAGTTAGGTGTATTACAGTACCGTTCGGTTCGCTTTGAAACAGAGGTATTAAACGAGGAAAACTATCAGGGGAATGCTGTTGTCAATTATACGGAACGTGAAGTGCCATATACCAGAATTATTGAACACAAGCATTTTGAATTTGGGAAACAGTCGAAAACAGTGATTTCCCGTGAATATCCGTCAGAATGGAAACAGGGTGATGAACCGTATTATCCAATTAATGATGAGCGAAATAATAGCTTGTATCAGCAGTATCAGGAACTGGCGAAAGAACAGAACCAGATAATCTTTGGCGGAAGACTGGGCGGATATAAATACTATGATATGGATAAAACCATCATAGCAGCACTAGAGGCTGTAAGAGAAGAGTTTGATGCATAAATCGGGAGGGAATTTTTATGTTGCAGCCAAAAGTATCAATTGTAATTCCAATTTATAATGTTGAAAAATATTTAAGACAGTGTCTGGACAGTGTTGTAAACCAGACATTGAAAGAAATTGAAATTATCTGCGTAAATGATGGTTCTAAAGATAGTTCGCTGGCAATTATGCAGGAATATGCGGCAAAAGATAGTCGTGTAAAAATTATTGACAAAGAGAACAGCGGTTACGGCCATTCTATGAACTGTGGTTTTGCCATGGCAACTGGTGAATATGTAGGTATTGTGGAATCTGATGATTATGCCGAATTAAATATGTTTGAGACATTATATGAACGTGCGAAACAACATAATTTAGATGTTGTTAAATCCGGATATTATTTGTATTATTCGATTCCGAATGAAAAAAACGAAAAAGTGGAAATTGTGTCTAAAGTCATTAGCAATCGAACAATTTGTCCTAGAAATGATTTTAAATCTAAAATGGAAATGGTGGAGTTTTTTAATATTAAACCAACAATCTGGTCTGCAATTTATCGAAAAGATTTTTTAGAAAACAACGATATTAAATTTAACGAAACACCTGGTGCATCCTATCAGGATGCCGGTTTTAATTTTAAAGTTTGGGCATGTGCAGAAAGAATACAATTAGTGCAGGATGCGTTTTTACACTATCGTCAGGATAATGAAAATTCCTCGGTAAATTCTAAAGGAAAAGTGTTCTGTGTTTGTGATGAGTATGAAGAAATGGATCGGTTTTTAAATGAACGCCCGCAGTTAAAAGCAAAATTAGAATGTTTAAAAAATAGAATAAAATATGACACTTATATGTGGAATTACGACCGATTAGGATTGAAGTTTAAATACATCTTTATTGAGCGAGCTAGCGGAGAATTTAAGTCTGATATGGAAAATGGAACGCTGGATAAAGAATATTTTGAATGGTATAAGTGGAAAGATTTACAGAAATTAATTGAAGATCCCGTTATTTATCATACCAATAACATGATTGGTTCAGGCCATAATAAAACTGTACAGCTGGTAGAACAAAAATCTCCTGTTTATAAAGTAGTGCGAAAAATTACTTATGTTCCAAGAAAACTTTATGGTGGCTACCGCTGCTATAAAGAACATGGAATGTTTTATACATTGAAACGTGTTTATCAGAAAGTGATGCGGAAGGTGAGACGATGAATAAGAATCCTAAAATATCGATAATCATTCCGGTGTATAATGTTGAAAATTATCTTGGTCGTTGTCTTGAGAGTGTCCTCAATCAAACTTTAATGGATATTGAAATCATCTGTGTAAACGATGGAACAAAAGACAATTCCGTTTCTATTATTGAAGATTACATGAAAATTGACAATAGAATTTGTCTGGTTAATAAAGAAAATGGTGGGTTATCATCTGCACGGAATGCTGGTATAAAGCAAGCCACAGGCGAGTATCTCATATTTTTAGATTCTGACGATTATTTGAGTGTTAATGCCTGTGAACGAGTATATATTGAACGATTGGAGAATAATGCAGATATTATTGTGTTTGGAAGTCATATTTTCCCTACCATTCCGTATCCAAATGACTGGTTGAGAAAAGTATTGTCTCCAAAAACAAAATTTTATAAACAGTTTGAGCCAGATGCATTATTTAAGCACCAAGGTGCAACACCATTTGTTTGGAGAAATTGCATTAAGAGGTCTTTTTTAGAAAAAACAGATATTTTATTTGATGAGTCTATTCGTTTTGGTGAGGATCTGATTTTTCAGTTATGTCTGTTCCCTCAGGCAGGCAGTATTGCGTTCATTGCAGATAAGCTTTATAACTATCGCTGGTATCGCGAAGGGTCTTTGATGGAGACCGTAGGACGGGATTTTGAGCAAAAATTCAAACTTCATATTGGAATGGTTCGCATTATTACAGACTATTGGCAGGAAAAAGGTTTTTTAAAGTTGTATGGAGCTGAATATTTGAGCTGGATTACTAGATTTTTACTTGTGGATTTATGTGAAGCGAAATTTAGTAATAAAAAGCAATATGCAAGAGAAATTTATAAAATTTTAGAAAATGCGGATGTTTTGGTTTGTAAAAATAAACTTGAACTGAAAGAAAAATATGTTTTTTTAATTTTTCTGAAACTTGCAAATGGTTAAGAGGTGAATTCTATGGGCACAATTAGAGAAATTCGGCACGAAGAGTGTACAGGCTGTGGTGCATGTTATAATAAATGTCCGCATAATGCGATTCGTATGGAATATGACAGTGAAGGTTTTCTGTTTCCGGTAATTGACGATACGTTGTGTGTTGATTGTGGGTTATGCTTACAGAGTTGTGCAGTGAAAAATCCACAATACAATAACAATAGTAATCCAGAGTGTTACGCAATGTGGGCAGATGATGAAATCCGTATGGTAAGTTCTTCAGGCGGTATGTTTACAGTTCTGGCTAATTATGTGTTGGAGAAAGATGGCTATGTATGTGGTGCCGCATATACCGACGATTACACAGCGGTTGAACATATTGTAATATCAGATAAAAATGACTTGCCCCGTTTGAGAGGATCAAAATATGTGCAAAGTAATACGAAAAGAGTATATTCGGAGATAAAAACTTTATTAGATGAGAATAAACTTGTATTATTTTCTGGGTGTCCGTGCCAGGTGGCTGGTATATATGCGTATTTAGGCAAAGACTATGACAATTTATATACGGCAGATTTAGTTTGCCATGGAGTACCATCGCAAAAAGCGTTTAAAAAGTTTGTTCAAGAAAAAATAGAAGCTAATGGGCCAATAAAATATATGAATTTTCGTGATAAATCTTTTGGTGGCTGGAATGTATCAACGGTAATAAAGCATGAAAATGAGAAAAGTTATAAGTTAAAACGTAATGAATGCTATTGGTTGAATAGTTTTTTGAAATTAATCTCTATCAGAAAATCTTGTGGGAAATGTAAGTTTGCAACGATACCTAGACAAGGTGATTTTACTTTAGCTGATTTTTGGGATGTGAATAGACTAACGCCAGAGTATGACGATAAAAAAGGAACAAGTTTGGTATTAGTAAACAATGAAAAAGCATTTAGTTTAGTTCCTGAAATAATAGAACAGACAAAACTTTTTGAAAAAAGTTCTTTAGAACACGCAAAAAAATATAATTCGCAATTGCATAGTTCTTCTTTATTGAACAATCGACGGCAACGTTTTTTTGATTTGCTAGATATTTATGATTTTGATAAAGCTGTAGATTATGGTTTAAACCGTAGATTTGATATCGGCTATGTAGGCTGGTGGTATGGTTTAAATTATGGCAGCGCATTGACAAATTTTGCAATGCATGAAGTGTTGACTAAGAAATTAAAAAAAACTGTTTTAATGATTGATTGGCCGGCATTTTCAGATTCAGATAGAAATAAACCGAACACAGCAACAAGAAGATTCGCAAATCATTTTTATGAAACTAGCTTAAGATACACTTTTGAAGAAACGAAAAAAATGAATTATCATTGTGAGACATTTTTAGTAGGTTCGGACCAACTCTGGAACTGGTATAGTACAAAAGAAATGGGACAATATTTCTTTTTGGATTTTGCTGATGATAAGCACAAACGAATTGCTTATGCAACATCATTTGGGCATGCACAGTCATTTTTTCAAGGCGAAGAAAAATTGAAAGTGGCATACAATTTAAAAAAATTTGATGCAATTTCAGTACGTGAAAAAGATGGCGTAAAAATTTGTGAAGATGAGTTTGGTGTAAAGGCTGCCCATACGTTGGATCCGGTTTTTTTATGTCCTAAAGAAAGTTATGAACAAGCAATCAAACTTTCGAAAAGAATTTATTCAGAAAAATATCTTTTAGCATACATTTTAAACCCAACAAAAGAAAAATATAACATAATAAAAGAAAAGGCCAATGATTTGGGTATCAAATACAAAATAATTTTAGATGCCCAAGCTGAAAAACCAGAAGAAAATAAAAAAGCATTCGACTTCGATGAAAATATACAGGACAATCTTGAAATTGCTGATTGGTTATGGTTGTTTAAAAATAGTGAATTTATTGTAACCGATTCTTACCATGGATTTTGTTATTCGATTATTTTCCATAAGCAGTTTGTTTGTTTTTTAAATGAATTGAGAGGAAATTCAAGATTTAATTCATTAAGTGAATTACTTTGTATTGAACAGTTTTTAGTAAATGATGCTCAAGATATAAAAGTTAGAAACTTAGATAATAAAGTAATAAACTATGATTTCGTGGAGGAAAGGCTTGAAAAAGAACGAAATCGTAGTATGGAATGGTTGAGTAATGCTTTGAAAATGCCTCATAAAAATGCAACTGTCGATGAACTTCTTTATGATGAAATTTTGAATTTGAAAAAAGATTTGAAATATGCTAATCAAGAAATTGAAAAATTAAAAGTTTTTTCTTTGAAGAATAATCAGAAAGTAACATATAATCAAAAAATAGGCATATTCAAAAAGTACTTTAATAAATTTGTTGTTTGCGTTCAAGAAGAAGGTATAGTAGTTGCGGCAAAAAAAAGTATAAACAAAGTGAAGTGTAAATATACCGAATTGAAGGCAAAATAGTGAGAATTGTATATAACGTTATTGATAAGTTAGTTGTTAATTAAAATTAGTTGACATTAATATGCTCAGTATAGAAGGAGCCAATCATGCAAAAAATAACAAAAGCGATTATCCCGGCCGCTGGTTTCGGTACACGGTTTTTACCGGCGACCAAATCGCAGCCCAAGGAGATGCTGCCGGTGGTGGACAAGCCTACCATCCAGTATATTGTGGAGGAGGCTGTGGAAAGCGGCATTGAGGATATTTTAATTATTATTGGCCGGTACAAATCGGTTATAGAGGATCATTTTGACCGTTCGGTAGAACTGGAAATGGAACTGGAGAAGAAGGGCAAATATGATATGCTGGAGCAGATTCAGGATATTGCGGGTATGGCAAATATTCAGTTTGTGCGCCAGAAAACAGCGCTGGGGTTAGGCCATGCGGTGTACTGTGCGAAAAATTTTATCGGTAATGAACCCTTTGCGGTCATGCTGGGGGATGATATTGTAGACAGCCCTGGCTATCCATGTTTAAAGCAGATGATGGATTTGTACGAGCGGGAACAGTGCAGTATTCTGGGTGTAAAAGAGGTTGCCCGGGAGGATATCTCCAAATATGGGATTGTAGACGGGGATAAAATCAGTGATGGGCTGTATACGGTTCGTTCTCTGGTGGAAAAGCCAAAACCGGATGTAGCGCCGAGCAATGTGGCAATTATGGGCCGCTATATTATTACACCGGCTGTGTTTGATATTCTGGAAAAAACAGCGCCGGGTGCCGGAAATGAAATTCAGCTGACGGATGCATTGAAAACACTGGCATTAAAGGAAAAAATGCTGGCATATGCCTTTAAAGGCCGCCGCCATGATGTGGGCGACAAGCTTGGCTTTTTAGAGGCAACAGTGGAATTTGCACTGCAGCGGGATAATTTACGGGATGACTTTCTGGATTATCTGGAAGGCATTGTGAAAACGTACAGAGGGTAAGAGATTCTTCAACTTCGCTTCGCTCGCTCAGAATGACAGCGGGCAGAAGTGTAATGATAAAAAAGAAAAGTGAAATAATCATGAGGAAACTGGATTGCTGGGTACAGTCTGATTTATTGGCCTGGTTACGGTATCAACCAAAACGCAACGAAGTTCATAATAAACTGAATACAAAAGAGGATGCCTACACGGGCTGAAATGGATCATCACGTTGGAAGGTTCGATGAAATTACATGAAAAAAGAGCGGCTGTATACGCCACTCTGTGTGAAATGTTGTATCGTGTAGTATAGCTGATGCTATGCCTGAGCCAGTTGCTGCTACTGCAGCTGTTGAATTTCCTCGATGGAGAGTTTGGTCAGTTCAGCAATTTTATCATTGGCAAATATTTTTTCTTTTAACAATGCGGCAGCCATTTCTTTACGACCGATTTCGATGCCTTCCTTACGGCCTTCATTGCGGCCTTCGTTACGGCTGTCTTCCCGCATTTCGTCGATTGCTTTACACATATTGATATCCTCCTTGTCATCTGATTGTAATGTTAGTCCGGCATTGGTACAGGTGTTGATCACTTTCTTTTTTAATTCGATGTTTTGCCGTGATTTCCTGCAATTGATTTTCATATTGCAGTGCATCATACAGCATATTGCGCACCGGCATTGCGTCGGTGGTTCTAATAGCAAGCAGGGCTTTCTGTAACCTTTTGGGCGCTTACGTCGAGGTATGGGGAAACAATATGTAAAAAAAGTGAAGTGAAAAGATTATGTTAAAACTGGATTACTGGGCACAGTCTGATTCGCTGGCCTGGTCACGGTATCAACCAAAACTCAACGAAATTCATAATAAACTGAATAAAAAACAGGATGCTTACACGGGCTGGGTGGACTGGCCTCTGCGTGTGGAGCCGGCACTGATACAGGAGATTCTGGATACTGCAGAGGAAATCCGGCAGAAGTGTACGGCTCTGGTGGTAATCGGTATTGGCGGGTCTTATTTAGGTGCAAAGGCATGTATCGAGCTTTTGCAGTCGCCGTTTTACAACGAGCATAATGCAGAAAAAATGCAGCGCCCCCGCATTTATTTTGCGGGGCATCATTTGAGTGCTATTTATTATACGGAACTGCTGGAACGGCTCAATGATGAGGAAGTCTGCCTTTGTGTTATCTCCAAATCGGGCACAACGCTGGAGCCTTCTATCGCCTTTGAGTTGCTGCGCGGCTATGTGCGGGAGCGATACGGCCTGAAAGAGGCGGCAAAACGGATCTATGCCATCACCGATGCGTCGAAAGGTACATTGCGCGCAGAAGCAGATGAACAGGGCTACAAAACCTTTGTGGTGCCCGATGACATCGGCGGGCGGTATTCGGTGTTAACACCGGTGGGGTTATTGCCAATCGCAGTGGCTGGTATCGATATCGTATCGATGCTGGAGGGTGCTGCAGTAGCATGTAGAGCCTGTAACAATGCTGATTTAACGGAAAATATCTGTTATCAGTATGGGCTGCTGCGGTATCTGCTGCAGCAGCAGGGTAAGGTCATTGAAATTTTTGAAGTATATGAGGGCAGGCTGCGCTATTTTACCGAGTGGCTGAAGCAGCTTTTCGGTGAGAGCGAGTGTAAAGCGGGCAAAGGGGTTATCCCGATGTCACTGCAGATGTCTACGGATTTGCACTCCATGGGGCAGTTTTTGCAGGACGGGCGGCAGATGTTTTTTGAAACAGTGCTGACCATCGGGAAAATCCGCCGGGATGTGTCGCTGGAAGGCAGCGCATATGCCGGAAAAGCCGGAACCATGCATGAACTGAACCAGATTGTGGAGGAAAGTGCCCGAAAAGCCCATCTGGAAAATGGCACGCCCAATATCCGCTTAACGGTAAGTGAGCTGAGTGCCAGATCATTCGGGTATATGGTGTATTTTTTTGAGAAAGCCTGTGCGGTAAGCTGTTATTTAACAGGGGTAAATCCCTTTGATCAGCCGGGTGTGGAGGCATATAAGAGCAATATTAAAGCAGCGTTGAAAGGAAACATATAAAGCATATAATATGAGGTGAAACACAATGAAGTTCGGCTATATCAGAGAATGGGAAGAAGAACAGGGGCAGAGCCCGATGCGGCAGCGTATGCTGGAACAGGTGGAGGATGACAGATTTTTGTTTGGCGATATTCGCACCAGAAGTTTTGACCGGCGCAATTATCTGTTTCTGCGCAATATGCTGCGTGCAGGCGACGTGCTGTTTGTTGATGAGCTGGACAGTCTTGGTTACACCCTGGAGGATATGGCTGCGGAGTGGCAGCTGTTAACAAAGCAGCTGCAGGTGGATGTGGTGGTACTGCAGGAAGCGGTGCAGCTGGATAGCCGCATGTATAAGGCCATGGGTGAGGCTGGTGTGCAGATGGAACAGCAGATGCTGAATCTGCTGTTGTATATGAGTAAGTTACAGCAGCGCCGCGAGGAGGAGCAGCAGCGTATCAGCTCTGGTTCTGCTGTGCAGGAGGGCAAAAAATCCGGCCGTCCGCCGTTACAGATGGACTGGGAGCTGTTTCATGCCACAGCGCAGCGCTGGGCAGCCGGCGAAATTGATGCCCAGGAGGCTTGCGATATTACAGGCAGTGCCCGCAGCAGCTGGTACAAATATACCCGTGAGCTGGGCTATGTGCGTAATAACAAACGGACGAAACGAAAATAGCAAAGAGAAAGCGCTTATCGATGCAGGATAAGCGCTTTTCGGGTTTCTATAATACTTTTTCAAAAATCACTGCAGCTGGAATTGATAATTCTGGTTGAGCCATGGAAACAACAGTGTCCTCAATACCATAGGTTTCAGCTGTATCATTTACAAAATCGTGAATGGTGATAACCTTTACTTTGGGGTCGATAATCCAGTATTCTTTCACGCCCATTTCCTCGTATTTCACAACTTTAATACGCAAATCAGTATGGCGTGTGGAAGGGCTTAAAATTTCAAATATAATCTCCGGAAGTTCGGCGGTTTCATCGCAGAATACCATCATATCCGGCTTATATACATTGCCGTTAAACTTAATGTCCATTTCGTAAAGGGAATCACAGCGGGTTTCCTTTAACTGTGTACGCAAAGAAAAATGCAGGTTGCTGGCAATTTTCTGATGCTCTCTGGAAGGGCTGGGCGCCATCAGAACAACTCCGTCAATCAGTTCATAGTTTACATGATGTGTTTTTTCCATCTGTTCAAATTCTTCCAGAGTAACAGGGTTGAATGGTTTTGCCGCATTCATAAAAATCACGCTCCTGTTTGTGATAGAATCCAGTTGTTATAGTTTACTTTTATTATATAAAATAATCAGAAACAGGGCAAGAGTGCTGCGATAAATAATTGGCTGGAAACGCAGCAATCCCCATTTGTTAGATACTTCTGTTTTTCTATTCTTCTGTTTCTGTTTTCTTTCCGCCCTGTGCCAGAATGTCCTGGATGGCTTCTTCGTCCGGGGTGATGTAGATGGTTTTCTGGTTTTCGTAAATCACGCGGCCCGGTTTGGCGCCGTTTGGCTTGTGTACATGGCGTTTTAAGGTGTAGTCTACCGGAACCAGCGCCGACTGGCGGCCTTTGCTGAAATAAGCGGCAATGTGTGCGGCAAAATCCAGCACGTCCTGCGTCAGTTCCCGCTGTTCCTGATGGTTGCGGATAATCACATGGGAGCCGGGAATGTCCTTGGCGTGGAACCACACGTCGTTGTTGCGGGCCAGCCGCGTGGTAACGTAGTCGTTTTGAACGTTATTTTTACCCACTAAAAGTTCAATATCGCCGTAATGCAGAACCAGCGGTTTAAACTCTGGTTCTTTTTTATTTTTCCTGTTCTGTTTCGTCAGGCGGGCTTTGACGTATTCCGCCGCTTCCAGTTCCAGACGGATGTCCTGTAAATCATTGGTCGTCTGTGCGTTGCGCAGGCTGTTTTTGATGCTGTCCAGATAGTTCAGCTCATCCTGGGTGTGTTCCGCCTGAATGATGGACTGCTGGGCACCGGCTTTCGCCTTGGCATATTTTTTGAAGTATTTCTGTGCGTTTTCGTTTGGTGTCAGATTGGCCTGCATCGGAATGGTAATGGTCTGCTGGTGCGGGTCGTAGTAATTGATCACCTCGGCGGATTCGCCCTGTTTAATCTGATACAGATTGGCGGTGAGCAGTTCGCCCCAGATTTTAAAGTGTTCGGCGTCTTCGCCTTCCTGCACTTTCTCCAGCTGCAGTGCCAGTTTTTTCTCGCAGCGTTCCATTTCCCGGTTGATAATGCGTTCCAGGTCACCGGTTCGCTGACGGAACAGGTTATCCTGCTCTTTGCGGCCAATGAACTGTTCCACCAGCTGGCTCATGGAATCCAGCTGTTTCTGTTCATATTGGGCAAACTGCTGCAGCGGGAACGGTGCAAAGGCAATGGCTTTTTTACCGTCCTCCACCAGGGTCGGCTGGCAGGCATTCTGCTCCAGCAGGCCGCGCAGCCACAATATCTGCTGCCAGATGCGGTCGTAATCGTACTGGCCTAAAAAATCCACCCGGTCATCGGGGTTTAATCCGCTGCGCTGAATCAGTTCGGCGGCGGTCTGCGGGCCAAAACCGGCAATATGGTTCAGCAGAATTTTTTTCAGGCTCATACTGGACGGTGCTTCCATGAAAAATGCAACCAGATCATCCTGTGTGAGTTCCATCAGCGACAGTTTATCCTGCGGCGGCGGTGTGATGTAAGTAAGGCCGGGCAGTACCTGCCGGTACTGGCTCATATCAAAGCCTAAGCGGCGGGCGCTGTCCAGAATCACATTGGTTTGCGGGTTGATAAGAATCAGGTTGCTGTGTTTGCCCATAAACTCACCAATTAAAATGCGGGTGGCTCTCTCGCCCATCTCATCGTAGCCTTCGCAGACAATTTCAATGACGCGCTCCCACTGATTCTGGCGGATTTCTATAATCCTGCTCCCCTCCAGATGCTTGCGAAGCACCATGCAGAACAGCGGCGGCTGCATCGGGCTGGCTTTGGCTATGGTAGTGAGGCCAATGCGGGCTGTCTGCGGATTGCAGGACAGTAATAATTTATCATTGCGGCCCGGCTGGCGGACAGACAGCACAATGGTAGTGGCATCAGGCTGCTGGATTTTATCAATGCGGCCGCCTGCCAGCTGCTGGTGCAGCTCATCAGCCAGGGCGTGAATGGCGATACCATCAAGAGACATAAGTAGTTACCCCCTCTGGAATAATCAATTGAAAGGTGTTATAATGAATATGCAAGTAATTATAACATAAACTGTAAAGGAAAGAAATTGCTTTCCGTTGAAATAAACACTGTAAGCAAAAGTGGATCTGCAAGGATGAACAGAAGTAAGGAGTGTCTGAAATGTCAGTAGTAATTGATAACAGCAATGGAAGTTTTCTGAGTGAAGTGGATCAGCTGCGGGATCTGATTGATGTAGAAGAAAGTAAAGAACTGAACGAGTGGCGGTATTTGTTTATTATTCATAAATTCGGGCTGGATGAGATTGTGACAAAACTGAATATTCTCAATGCGGAGTATGATTTTCTGCACGCATCCAACCCGATTGAGCACATTGAAACCCGGATCAAAAACCCCAAAAAAACAGTGGAAAAACTGATTCGGCAGGGATATCCGGTATCCGCGCAGAGTGCACGGGAAAATCTGCATGATATTGGCGGAATCCGTGTTGTTTGTTCTTTTGTGGAAGATGTATATGAAATTTACGAAAAGCTGGCCGGGCAGGCGGACTTAACCATCAAAGAAGTGAAGGATTATATCAAAAATCCGAAAGACAACGGCTACCGCAGTCTGCATCTGCTGGTGGAGGTGCCGGTGTTTCTGACAGACAAAACAGAACTGGTGACCATTGAAGTACAGATTCGCACCATCGCTATGGATTTCTGGGCCAGCCTGGAACACAAGCTGTATTACAAAAAAGGAAAAGTGGTGCCGCGTCAGGTGCTGATTGGCCTGAATCAGTGTGCCGATTTAGCTGCGCTGCTGGATGAAAAAATGCAGGATATCCGCAATAAAATGACGCCGTACCTCAGTGAGGAAGAACGGGCCGCACAGGCTGCCAACATGGCGAAAACAGCCGATGCGAACCTGGCGGAAACAGGCGAAGAAGCATAGTGCAAGTATGTTTGAAATGATTTCCAGTTCGAAATCATTTCAATTTTCATGCTCTGGAAAAAATGGGCTGGATAAAACAAAAAATGCAACAGACACTACAGATATAGCAAAGAACAGAAAGGATGGTCGGTATGGAATTGCAGCAGGTATGCTGGGAGTTATTTCGTCAGAACGGCCAGATTGGCTATTATCTGTTAGGCTGTCAGCTGGAACAGGAAGAAGAGGAACCAGGTGGAACAGTATCAGCATGTGAACGGTGTTATTCTGCGCAGCAGAGATTATAAAGAGGCAGACCAGCTGCTTACGGTGTATACCCGTGAGCAGGGCAAAATAACCGTGCAGGCGCGCGGCGTGAAAAAAACGGCCAGCAAACTGCGCAGCGGAATTCTGCTGTTCAGTCACACCAGTCTGGTGCTGACAGCCGGCAAAGCGTTCCCTGTGGTGACCGGTGCGTCCACAGAGACGGCCTTTCCGTCGCTTCGCAGCGATTTTGCCCGCATGAGTTATGCCGGTTATGCGGCTGAACTGCTGGATCAGGTCATTGCCGAGAGCCAGCCGGATGAAGCGCTGTTTTTACTGATTCTGCAGACCATGTATCTGCTGGAACATATCAATCCGTGGCTGGCTGTGCGCCATCTGGAAGTGCGCCTGCTGGAACTGCAGGGCTACGGCCTGCAGCTGAATCATTGCCTGCAATGCGGTACCCCGCTGCACGGAGAACGCTATTACGGTGTGCAGGGCGGTGTGCTTTGCCATTTATGCAGCCATGGGCAGCAGAGCGGTGCTGTGCTGACGCAGGAAGGGATAACGGTGCTGAAAGCGCTGGATAATATACCGATGCATAAACTGGGCTGGGTATACATCAGCAGGGATGGGCGGCAGTCGCTGGAACAGTATATGGAGCTGCAGCTGCAGCAGGTGCTGAACTGGAGGTTAAAGAGCAGGGATTTTCTCAAACAGATGGAGTTATAAAAGGAGTGCTGCACAATGAAAATAATGATTGCATCGGACATTCACGGCTCGGCGCTGTACTGCCGCAAACTGCTGGAAGCTTTTGATGCGGAACAGGCGGACAAATTGTTATTGCTGGGGGATCTTCTGTATCACGGGCCGCGCAATCCGCTGCCGGAAGAATACGACCCGAAGGCTGTGGCGGCTATGCTGAATGCGCGGAAACGGCAGATTTTATGTGTGAGAGGCAATTGCGACGGCGAGGTAGACCAGATGATGCTGGAGTTTCCAATCATGGCCGATTACTGCATTTTATCGGCCGGTAACCGAATGATTTTTGCCACCCACGGGCATCATTACAATGAAACTGCACTGCCGATGCTGCAGCCGGGGGACGTGCTGCTGCACGGGCACACCCATATCCCGGTGCTGGAGGACAGAGGCGATTATATTCTGGCAAATCCGGGCTCGGTCACACTGCCAAAACAGGAAAGCACAAGAGGCTATCTGCTGCTGGAAAACAATACGCTGACCCTGAAAGCTTTAGATGCTGCTGTGGAACAAAACCTGCCGCTGGCGTAAAAATACAGTATTTCTTACTGTAAGCCTTCCGCAAGCTGGCAGACTATTATAAAAAATAACATGATAATAACAACATCGCATTAATAACAGGCAATAACAGAAAAGCTGCTGCTCTTATCAAAATTGAGAGGAGCAGTTTTTTGTAAAGGGGTGTATGTATGACGGCAAAAAAGAAAGCTGTGCGGATAGAAGATAACGATACTGTGCTGACCGTTCTGGAGGCAGTACAGGCCGGTGAAACGGCAAGTACGGGCACGGAAGATATCACAGCGCTGGAGGATATTCCGCAGTATCACAAAATCGCAAGACGGGCCATGAAGCGGGGAGAGATAATTTATAAATACGGGCAGCCTATGGGCTATGCCGCAGCAGATATTGCTGCCGGGCAGTGGGTGCATACCCACAATGCCGACAGTGAACCGCCGGAAGGAGGAGAGGCGTAATGGAAAAACAGGATGCGTTTACTTTTATGGGGTATCGGCGGACCGATGGCCGCGCGGGCGTGCGCAATCATGTGCTGGTAATTCCAACCTGCGCCTGTTCCAGTGATGTGGCAGAAATGATTACCCGCAATCTGCCCGGTGCAGTGGGCATCCATAACCAGAACGGCTGCGGACAGGTGGCTGGCGATAGAGCAATGACCTTAAAACTGCTGGCCGGGCTGGCGGCAAATCCCAATGTGTACGGTGTGCTGCTGGTTGGCCTGGGCTGTGAACAGCTGCAGTGGGAGATTGTGAAAGAAGCCATTCGGCTGCAGACCGATAAACCGGTGGAAGCGGTGGAGATTCAGCAGTGCGGCGGTGTGAAACGCACCGTGGCCGAAGGGAAGCGGCTGGCCGGCGAATTGATTGCTCAGGCGGCACAGTGCAGCCGGGTGCCGTGCCCGATATCCGATTTGATTGTGGGCACCAACTGCGGCGGCTCTGACCCCACATCGGGTTTATCAGCCAATCTGGTGATTGGCTATGTGTGCGACCGCCTGGCAGATTTGGGCGCAACATCCATTATCAGTGAAACGCCGGAGTTTGTGGGTGCGGAGAAGGTGCTGGCAAAACAGGCCGCAACAGACGAAATCGGCCAGCAGATTTTAGACATTGTGGCCCGCTGTGAGCAGAAATTTATCGATTTGGGTGAGAATATCCGCAGCGGCAACCCGTCGCAGGGCAACAAGGCAGGCGGCATTACCACGCTGGAAGAGAAATCACTGGGCTGCATTCACAAGGCAGGCACCCGGCCCATTCAGGCTGTGCTGCAGTCCTGCGACAGGGTGAATACCAAAGGTACGGTGGTGATGGATACCTGCGCTTATGATGTGTGTTCCGTGGCCGAGATGACAGCGGGCGGTGCCCAGCTGACCATCTTCAGCACAGGAAGGGGAACCCCCAGCGGCAACCCCGTTGCACCGGTGCTGAAACTGACTGGCAACGAACATACCGCATCCTGGATGGAAGACTTTATCGACTTTGACACAAGCCCGTCGCTAAGGCAGGAACAGACCATAGCAGAACTGGGCGAAGCTCTGCTGCAGATGATTCTGCGCGTGGCCTCCGGCGAGCTGGTAAAACACGAAATTTTCGGCATCGGCGAGATTGCCATGCCGCGGCTGTGCAATTACTGTTAACTAAACTATATGTAAAAACAAAACCCTCCTTGCGTTGTCAGTCTGACAGGGCAGAGGAGGGTTGTTTTTGTAGCGTTATTCTGTTTTCTTTGCTTCGTAAGATACTTCCGGCTCTGCAACCACAGTGGCATTTTGCAGAATTGCCAGTATAGATTCTACCGGTAGCTGCAGTTTTTCTGCAATCTGTTCCGGTGTCAGCAAATCACTGAACGCACGAATCAGTTTTTCGCGTTCTTCTGTACGACCGAGTTTTTCTCCTTCTTTTTTTGCTTTTTTCTCGATATATTCCATAGCTTCTTCCGTTTTCCATTCACCAATCAGCATGTTTCGCACCTCGCTTCCGTTCTTTTGCAGAAATTTTCCCATAATATCGTGCTCAATACAATAAGATATTGCTTCTTTAATTGCATCAGTCAGAGGTTTACCGGCTGTATACTCCTGATTTATTGCATGAATAAATAGACTGTAATCATTCAGATGTTTACTTTTCTGCAGCAGTTTGTTATTTTCTCCATAATTAATATTATATACATCTACCTTCAACTCTAGTGCCGGGTAATCCTCTTTTACCAGAAATGACTGGGATAAATATTGTTCACTATGTTCCGGATAAGGTGCTTTGCTGTTATATAGTACCACAAATTTTGGTGTCGGAATTAAAATCCGCCTTTCCTCATACATAACTCGTTTTTCCCACTGGTTCAGCAGCTTTTCATACAGCCTTGCCACGTACATTAGTAAACGCAATGCCATATTTTCATTAATTGTTGACTGATGTTCTATCAGCACCAGTATCTGCTCATTCAGCCGAAAGGATAAATCGTTGATTTTTTCCTTGTATAGTACATCCTCCAGCGTCTCTACTACTACTGGTGTGTCGAGCGGATAACTGGTTCCTTCAATGGCGTTAAAGAGTTCCACAAGCCCTTCTTTGTTTTCCCGAAAATACTTTGAAAACACGCTGTCTTTGTAAGTTCTGTTTGCATGGTCTGACATAAACATTCCTCCTGAAATTGTGATATTTTAAGGAAGTGCTGTTATGGTTGTGTGAAAGCCTGCTGTGTATAGGGTGTGATGAATGTAATGATTTGTACCTTGTCGTTCCTGTGTATAGAATACCACATTTTAACAGTTGGTGCAAGGCGAAACAATACTATGCGTGGCCTCCGGCGAGCAGGTGAAACACGAAATCTTCGGCATCGGCGAGATTACTATGCCGCGGCTGTGCAATTACTGAGTGGGAGCAAAAGGGCGAACACAAAGAGCATTTGAATGTTCTGGAATTTAAGCGAGAAAAACGCAAAGAGAAACTTACCGCATTGGAGCAAACCATTGAGCGTGTTCAGCAGAAACAGGTTTCTATCCAGGCTGTGGAGCAGATCGAAGCAAAGCCCTTTCACTGACGTTCAAGATGGCTGTAGAGCGTGAGGATTATCAGGCGCTGGTGACAGCAGCACAGAAATATGTGGTGCAGGAAAAGCAGGAAGGAAAGTGGCAGCGTACAAGCCTTTAGATAGCTAAAAAATCATCGCCCGTGGGAGAAATCCTGCGGGCGATATGTCTGCTATTGACTTTTTCAGTAATTTGTTGTATCCTTAACAGGATCTCAATTGGAACAGTGTTTCCGAAGCAAGATTTTTGACCGCCGATGATTCATCGGCTAAGGCCATACGGACAGCCGGGTCAAAAGCCGCAAACTGCGTAAAGGCAGTTGGCAACTTCTGTTGCCTTATTGGTTGAGTTAAAAGCTCAGTTTTATAAGTTGGTTACTTTATAACCGAAAGTGCCTCAGGCATGAACTTGTGAAATGATCAATAAGAGTAGTAAAAGTATCTTTGCTATATAGACTCTGATCTAATTGTGATTCCGGTTGATTCCAGTACAGTATCGCTGCCATTATGGGTGGGGGTATTGAATCTATTTGTACCCTTTCTCTCTTTTCTACGCCATTGGCGGATATAGGAGGGGGGGATTTTCGAATTGGACAATCTTTATCATATGATTTTTACGAGTGGCATGCTGCGGAAGTGACATGCCACTTTTTTTGTGCTCTTTTCGGAATTGTGCTGACTTATGCAGCAAAGAAAAAAGGAGCAAAGAGAATGAAAAAGATAATTGCGCTACGCAATATCTCCAAATCTTTTGGAGATGAAACGGTGTTGGACTGTATCAGCCTGGACATTCACGATAATGAGTTCATCACTTTGCTTGGCCCGTCCGGCTGCGGCAAGACTACCACAGGTTCTGCTGCTGGACGAACCTCTGGGCGCTTTGGATTTGAAGCTGCGCAAGAATATGCAGCAGGAACTGAAGAAGATTCAGAAGAACACAGGCATTGCTTCTGATCAGTAACTTTATTGACAACGAGGACAGAAAGCGACTGAGTGAAGTTAGAAAGAAAAATAAAAAATCATAATGTACTCATTCTGCAAAAGCAGTTGAGATAGAAAACAAGGAGGAATTACAATGAAAAAAATGATGACTTTGCTGGCAGCTGTTTTGCTGCTGGCGCTTTGCCTGACTGGCTGTGGCGATGACGGAACTTATGATAACGGAGCGTATGCGATTCCTGATGAACTGCAGGCAATGTATGATGGATTTATTGGAAACATCGATACTGATTATGGCTATGAAATCGCTTATGAACTTTCAACTAACCCTGAATACTTTTCTACTCCGGACTTGGGCGGCAGAAATGCAGGTTCCGAAGCAGAACATAAGGCTGCGGACTATCTGGTAGGTGTTATGAAGGATCTCGGTCTTGAGGATGTTCAAAAGGAAGGTGCTCCATGTGACATCTTCGATGCAAGAGGCGCTAGTCTGGTAATCGACGGCAAAGAATACAAAGTATATTCTTATGAAGCGAGAGGGACGGATGCAGACGGCATCACTAGCGAAATCGTATATGTTGGCACAGGAACAGCTGCTGAATACGAAGGCCTAGACGTAAAAGGCAAGATCGTATTGGCGGATGTAAATCAAAGAGCTGATTGGTGGGTAACTTACCCAATGCTGGAAGCTGAACATCAGGGCGCTGCAGCGATCCTGTTCGCTCAGACGGGCGGCTTTGCTGAAATCGCAGATGATGCACTGAACTCCAATGATATCTGTGCTCCAATGTCTATCCCTGCTTGTTCCATCGGCGCTGCTGATGCAAAAGAACTTCAGGAAAAAATCAAAGTTGGTAGTGCAACAGGTACTCTGACAGTTAACAATATCACTTCCGACAAAGGTGACGGTATCACTTACAACGTTTATGGTACAATCAAAGGTAAGAGCTCCGAAAACAGAGTAATCTTCGGTGCTCACTATGACTGCCACTTCTACGGTTTCCAGGACGACAACTGCGCTGTTGCGGAAGTTCTGACCATCGCAAAAGCAATGAAAGACTCCGGTTATGTCCCTGAAAACGATATCGTATTCTGCCTGCATGGTGCAGAAGAATGGGGCGGTTACGGTACTCAGTATGACTGGACGGTTGGTGCTTGGGAAATGATCAACAACATGCACCCGGAATGGATCGGCACAACTCTGGCATTCATCAACTTCGAACTGCCGGCGTATAAATTCGCTGAATATGTATACTCCAATACAGCTCCGGCATTCTACAACATGATCGACTTCTACTCCAACACATATCCACTGTCTGCTGACAAGAGTATCTACTCCGAAGGCGTTAAGACAGAAGGCTATCAGGCATATACTTACTCCGATGACTTCTCATACTATCTGGCAGGTGTTCCTACTGTAATCAATGGATTCCTGCTGCAGGAAGATCAGGAAACAGTACATGATTTCTACAACAAACTGTATCACACAAACTATGACACTCCGGACTTGTGGGATGCAGACGTATTCAGATTCAATGCTGAATACTACGGTGCAATGGGTATCTACTTTGACCAGATGCCTGCACTGTATCTGGACTTCACTGGCGATTATGAGAGAATCAAAGCTGCATTCAACGAAGAACTGCTGGCTGAATATGGCGTAGATACTGAAAGCTACTCTGCTAACCTGGAAGCATTCGGCGAAGCAGCAAAAGCTAACGCAGCTAAGGTTGTTGAAATCAACGACGCTTACATGAAAGCTTGGAGCGACGGCGATGCAGAGGCAATGGAAGCTCTGAAAGCTGAAGGTAAAGCGCTGACGAAAACGAATCTGGAAGCATTCAAGTTCGTTTCCGAAACTCTGGTTTCCACAATGTACGAAAAACCGGTTGTTCCCCATGAAGCATCTCAGATCAACATCGAAACAATGGATACAATCATCTGTCTGCTGGAAGAAGGCGATATCAACACAGCAGTTGACAAATATGTATGGACTGTAAACAACGTTATTGAATGGTACTCCTGGTACTTCTCTCCGGAAGTATTGGCAATCCAGGATGAATGCCTGTGGGGCGATGACGAAAAAATGTATTGGGGTACTGATACTTCCTTCGTAAAAGCGGACGTTTACGACGCTTCCGTAGGACTGTTCAACAAATATGGCACAACAGAGGATACTAGCGCAGAACAGCAGATCTACAAGAATGCGATCGAACAGCAGGCAGAAATAATGGTTGAATATGCTAACCGGGAAATTGCTGACCTGCAGACTCTGGCTGACAAGTTAGGGGTTTAAGGAAGCTTGTTAGGGCGCTGCGATAAAACATAAAACAATGGTCACACTCATTATGATTCTCGTGTGGATGAATTCCCTGATTCGCACTTGCGCATGGATGACCATTTTACAGAATACAGGTATTATCAACAGTCTTTTGACAATGGTTGGCTTGCATTCAATCGATACAAGGAGAAATTACAATGAAAAAATGATGACTATGCTGGAGCTGTTTTGCTGCTGGCGCTTTGCCTGACTGGCTGCGGAGGCAAAGACAAAGACACATTGACCCTTAATGTGCAGTTCAACAACTCCCGTGATGCCTTCGGTACTGCAATGTATAAGCTGGGCCTGGATGTCAACGCTTCCGACAAAGCAGCATGGGATCAGGCATATCAGGAACTGCTGGCACAGCGTCCTCTCGTTTACAGCTATGTTATGGACGAAATCTTCAACATGATGGAGTCCGGTGAAGCAGCAATCGGCGCATATTACGCAGGCGGCTGCTTTACCATGGTAGATGCCCAGGCAGAGAATATGGATCTTCAGTTCTACTATCCTGAACAGACCAACTTCTATGTGGATGCTATGTGCATTCCTTCCTGTGCGCAGAACAGGGAATTGGCTGAAAGTTTCATCAATTTCATGCTTTCTGAATCATGAAAGTAATCCAAGTAATCTGAACCAAATCTCATAAGCGAATCTGTTTCAGATTATTTTATCAGGAGCGAGTGGGAATAATAGAAAAAGTTTGCATGTACTGCTCTCTACTTACACAGATAATTCAAATCTCTGCCTTCCGGTTTGAATTTTTGCCACGGCTTATTGCTGTGATTGTTATAGCTGTTCCGGCAGCTGCTGCATAATGTTGTGAAATCCGAACTCTGTCAGAGCTTTTTTGCCGCGGCTCTGGTAGAGTTCTTTTATCATCTCAAAGTGGTTAAAGCAGGCTTCGGCAAAGCGGCTGTCGTGATAGTTGTTCAGATAGTCCTGTAACAGGATTTCATATTTGTTGTTAAACAGAATATCCGGCTGGCGGGAAGGTATGGAGGCTGCATAATCGCTGCTGGTACAAATATCTGCTTTCTGGGTTTTATGCTGTCCGGCAGTTTGCCCGGAAGGAGAGACAGGCATGGGCTGGTGGACAGGTTAAGTACTTCGTTCCTGACTGCAGTCTGGCGGTTTTTGCTCTGTGTGTTATCCTGAGCCGCTTCGGTATTCATAGTTTCCGGCATCAGCAGCATATAATACACGCTTTTGCCGCGCACTTCACAGCGAATGAGCCCTGCCTTGGCCAGAGCAACACGGGCCCGCTGCAGTGTTTTGCGGCAGATGCCCAGTTCAGCTTCCAGCGAGGTGCTGGCAAT